>NHGD01000007.1 GCA_002170125.1 Candidatus Pelagibacter sp. TMED128 | reverse complement strand
GCCTAAATCTGCAAGAGCTGTAGCTAATGCTGTAGGAAAAAACCCTTTTGCACCAAAAATACCCTGTCATAGAGTAATTAGATCAGATGGTTCATTAGGAGGATATTCGGGCAAAGGTGGTTTAAAAACTAAGAAATTACTACTAAAAAGAGAGGGTATAATCCTCTAGAATTGTTATTTGACGGGCGATCTAGTCTAACTACCCCACTACACTTGCTATTATATTAGATTCACCGTTTAGTTGTACTCTGTATCTTACAATGTCAAAAAATTCGCCCTCTATGGCCGTTTAAACGCTATATTCCTGTACTGCAAAGCTCCTAGAATTGTTGCTATTCAAACCTTTTAAGTCGACTAAAACACCTAGTATTATTCAATTATTTTAGCTTCATTCTACTATTTTCCTTATTTTTAGATGATTTTTTAAATAATTAATTTTTTTTTTTTTTATTTTAACTATTTAATGAGCTTAAATAAGCTTTAATTTTCAATGTTTTTTTATCTATTTCCAATTATAAGTAAGTAATACTTACTAATAAATTAATGTATAACATTAAGAACTTAATGTAAGTTATTGTATTTATTAGAAATATTTCAAACTATAAAAAACTACAACAGGAACAGTAATTAATGACATCAATGTAGAGGTTACAATTACACTTGCAACACTATCTACTACTTCTTTCTCTGAGTACATAGATCCAACTAAATATGTTAAAACTGCACTAGGCATTGAAGATTGAATTAATAAAACGCCAGCTGCAAATCCATCAAGATCCAAATATCTTATTAAACTAAATCCTATAATTGGACCTATAATAACTCTTACAGCTCCTAATATTGATGCTTTAGTCCACGATACTACCTGAAATCTAGATAAAGCTATACCTAAAGACATTAATACTAAAAATATAGTTGTGTAGGTAAGTAAAAAAGTAGTATTTTCTAAAAATCCAGGAACTTCCCATTCAAAATACAAAAAAGTTACTGCAACAATAATTCCGTAAATAGGAACGTTTTTGATTAAAATATCTAATGAAAAACTCTTTTTTGCCAACAATACACCAACTGTAAAGTGAAGAAGTATGATAACTGACGCTATCGCTGAGGCTACTCCAAGCCCTGCTGTGCCGTAAGCAAACAAACAAATAGGGACACCCATGTTACCTGTATTCGGTAAGATCAAGGGAGGTAATTCGCTAATAATATCTTTTTTTAGTAGCAAAAGAAATATAAGACCAACAATTGAAAAACCACCAATTATAATTAAAGCATATATAAAATATTCTATAAATACACTCAAAGTTACGCCGGTAGTAGTAATAGTATAAAAGATCATTGCTGGAGTGCCAATATTTCCAGCGAAATTTGTGATAAATTTAGTGTCGAATTTTGGATCTTTTACACCTAAATAGTAACCTACTCCAATAACAAAAAAAACCGGAAAAAGAACATCAAAGAGTTTAATATATAAATCCATTAAACTCTTACATCAGATTTTCTTGGTTTTCTCAACTTCTTTGTATAATTGATTGAGTTTTCAAACTCCATTAGTCGTTTGTGTATAGATCTTAGTTCTGTTATTCTAGTCCAATTATATAAAAATACAGAAAAAGCATCTTTTACTTCTCCAAAGGCATTAACGACTTGCATCATCACACCTAATGTAAATGCAGCAGTAAATAAACCTGGAGCCATAATTAAAAAAGGTACAATTACGAATAATTGCCTATACCAGATGGCCCAAAGATCAAAATATCCATAATGTAAAAATAATTTATGATAATTAAACTTAATACCAGTGAATAATTGCAGAATTGTTGGAGCTTGAACATAATTTTTTCTATCATCCTCCCCATAGACAAGTTCTTTTCTAAATGCTGCTTCTACCTTTTGATTATTATATTCTAATCCTGGAAGTTTAATTCCTACTAACCAACTAATTATTATACCGCCTATACTTAAAACTAAAGCTACCCAGACTAAAGATCCTGATACATTATCTAAAAAAGGCACAGTAACATTAGAAGAAAGAGCCCAAAGTATTGGAATAAAAGCTATAAGAGTCATAATAGCTTTAACGACTTGTAAACCAATTGACTCAACAATTTTTGCAAAGTTCATACAATCTTCTTGAATTCTTTGAGAAGATCCCTCAACTTTGGACTCTGTAGCTCTCCAATAAGGCATATATGAAAATGTCATAGCTTCACGCCATCGAAATGCCCAAAGTCTTGTAAACCAATTTGTGAAAGCAAATAATGTGACGTACGGTAAAGCTATATAAAGAAATCTTTCAATCGAACTCCAAAATTCAGATATTTCTCTTTTTTCAGCAGTTTGTAAAATGTCATAAAAATCTCTATACCAGCTGTTAAATAATACATCTAAATAAGTTTGAGTGACCAATAAAAGAAGTATAAAAAAACCACCTCCGTATGACCAGTAATACCACTTTTTATCTTTAAAAAAACTTCGCCACATCTCTAGTTTTTAAGAAAATTATCTGCATAAGATTTAATAACAAATTCTCTTTTTTTAGGTTCAATTAGTTTGTATGAAATAGAGTTTTTTTCTGCATACTCTATTGCTTTCTCTTTTGATGAAAATTTTAATGTAACTTCTTCAAGAGTATCAGTAGATGACTCCCAGCCCATTAAAGGATTAATTTTAGTATCTTTTGTTTCGAATTCTAGAATCCATTTTTTTTGTTTCCCCCTGCCCGATTGCATAGCAGTTTTAGCTGGAATATAAATTTTTGCTTTTTTCATATTTTTAATCTATCGGTAAATTACAAATTTCTCCTGAAATGTACTCATTATCTAACTTTAATTTAAATTTTTGTGAAATATTACAAAAATCTTTTTTAATCATAGCTATACCCACAACTTTTTTAAATCTTGGTGAATATGCTGCAGATCGTAATTGACCTATTTCTTTTAATTCATAGTCTGAAATAGGAATTTCTTGGGACACGTTTATCTTTTTGGTCTCAATTTTAACTCCCATAAGTTTTCTTTTAATTCCATTATCTCTTATTTTTTTTAAATTTTCTTTTCCTAAAAAAATTATATCAGATTCTAAATCTATATATTTTTCAAATCTACATTCGAAAGGATTATCATTAATATCCATATCACTACCATAAGATAGCAAACCACCTTCTATTCTCTCAGGATGATTTGGAGTACCAGGTTTTAAATTAAAGTCTTTTCCTATTTTAAAAAAATAATCATAAAGTTCAATTCCAGCTTTAACATCATCAATATGTACTTCATAACCTCCTTGTTTTGAATAACCAGAACGTGAAATTAAGTATTTTTTATTATTAAAATTAAAAAAACTATATCTAAAAAATTTTAATTCACTTATTTCCTTTCCGAAGACCTTTTCCATTATTTTTATAGCTTTAGGACCTTGTATTGCTATTGTATCTACGTTTGCTTCAAAAATATTTACATCAAGACTCTTTGCTGAAGCTATGCCTTTGGCAAATAAAAGTACATCGGAATCTGCTATGCAAACTCTCCATCTATTTTCTTCTAATTTATATATCAATGGGTCATTAACAATCCCTCCGTTGGAGTCAATTAAAGGAGCATAATAACAAACTCCAATTTTTGCATTTGATAAATTTCTACAAGTCATTAATTGAATTAATGATGAAGAATCTTTTCCAAAAATTTCAATTTCTCTTTGGGCAGAAACATCCCAAATTTGAACATGTTCTCTTAAATGATTGTACTCTTCTTCTGGTGTAGAAAATGTTGTTGGTAGTAACATATGATTATAAACTGTAAAACTTTTTACTCCTTGTTGTTCTAACCTTGAAGTAAAAGGTGTTCCTCTTAATCGTCTAGATCTTGTAATAATAGTTTTCATTTATGTAAAAATTCAACAATCTTTTTTCTCATTTCAAATGCATTTTCTAAAATTATCATATGGCCACAATCTTTTATTATATGTATTTTTGAATTTGCAAATAATCCAGCAAATTCTTTAGCTTTTTCAAGTTTAATCATCTTATCAATTTCACCAAAAATAAAAAAGGTCGAACATTTAATCTTTTTAGCTGCATTAAATCCATTTTTATAGTTATTGCACGCAATCAAATCAACGCCCAAAACTTCTTTGACCTCCCTTGCTGAATTTAATATCTTTTGTAAAGGATTTCCTCCTATAAATTGTTTTGAATTTCCATAACCCCATTTCATCATCAAATTTAAAGATTCCATATCACCTGCGTTAGCTAAATCAATAAGACTTTTATTCACTGGAATTTCATAAGATCCAGCTACAAAAATAATATTTTTTACTTTATTGGAGTATCTATTTGCATATTCTAAGGCTATCAGACATCCTTGAGAGTGACCTACTAGAGAGAGTTCTTCAATACCAATCTTGGTAACAACTTTTTTTAACCAAATAGCCATATCCTCAATTGATGTTAGGCTTTCTCCTTCAGAATTACCGTGACCAGGGAAGTCTAAGGCAAATACATTATAATTTTGATCTGATAAATATTGGGCTGTTAAAGACCATACTACATGAGATTGACCACTACCGTGTAATAATAAAATAGAATGTTTTTTGCTGTCAAATTCAGCTCCAGTATCTGTAGAAAAAACTTTTTTATTATCAATTAAAAAATCCAATTTTTGTCCAAATTTATAATTTATTGATACTTATTAATCTTGCCAATTAGGTTTACGTTTATCTATAAAAGCACTTATTCCTTCTTTTGCATCAAGGTTTAACATATTTTCTACCATAACTTGCGAAGCATAGTTGTATGCTTCTGATAAAGTCATATCAATTTGATTGTAAAATGCTTCTTTTCCAATTTTTAGTACCTTAGGTGACTTTTTGGATATCTTAAGAGCTATTTCTAAAGTATGTTTTTTAAGTTCTGAATCTTCTACAGACTTATTAATTAATCCAATTTTTTCCGCTTTATCAGAAGAAATTAATTCACCGTTTAAAAGCATTTCCATGGAGTTTTTATTGGATACATTTCTTGATACAGCCACCATTGGTGTAGAACAAAATAAACCTATATTTACTCCTGGAGTGGCAAATTTAGCTGTTTTACTTGCGTAAGCCAAATCACAGCTTGCTACTAATTGACAGCCTGCAGCAGTAGCAATACCAGCAACTTCTGCGATTACTGGTTTTGGATTGTTTACTATTGTTTGCATTAATTTGGAACATTTTGACATTATTTCTTTAAAATAAGCTCTTCCTTTATCAGGATTTTTTCTTCCCTCTGTCAACTCCTTTAGATCATGACCAGCAGAAAAAGTTGGGCCTTCAGCTGAAATTATTATTACTTTTACTTGTTTATTGGTTATAGACTCGTTTAAAGCAGATTGAATATTAAGCATCATTTCTTCTGATAAAACATTGTGATTGCTGGGATTGCTAAGAGTAAGATTAAAAATACCCTCATTAGTTATTGAGGTTTTCAAGATTTCATTATTTTTCTTAATACTCATAAATATCAATTTACTAAAATTTTTACTTCATCAGATAAAGAATTTGCAACAAAACAATATCTATGGGCTCTATCTTGAACTTTTTGCATTTCACTTGAATCAACGCTAAATTTTTCAGAAAATTCAATTTTAGGATTTAACTCTACTTTAATAACTGACATTTGTCCTTTTGAATTTTTTCCTAAAGTTGCAATTGCATTATCTTTATAGCTAACTATAGGCCATTTCATTTTTGCTGCTAATGCAAGAAAAGTCATCATATGACAACTGCTTAAAGATGCGGCTAATGTTTGTTCTGGATTTACATTTTTTTCATCTCCTCGCCAATCTGGTGCAGAGTCAGCATCAATCTTATTTTTGGAAGTAAAAACAATCTCGTGTTCATTAGAATAATTTCCAGGTGACATTTTTCCATTTCCAAGTTTCCATGATAAATCTATAGATATTTTAGACATATGTTTAATCTAATTCTTTAGCTTTTTTTCTTAGTTCAAATTTTTGAATTTTTCCTGTCGAGGTTTTTGGAAGATCACAAAATTCTACTTTTTTTGGAACTTTAAAACTTGCTAGAGTTTCTTTGCAGAATGCGATTAATTCTTTTTCTGTTACCAGCTTATCTTTTACAATTTCAATAAAAGCACAAGGTACCTCTCCCCATTTTTCATCAGGTTTGGCTACTACAGCTGCGATTGATACAGAGGGATGTTTTGCTAAAGTATTCTCAATTTCAATTGAGGATATATTTTCACCTCCCGATATAATAATATCTTTAGATCTATCTTGGATTTTAACATAACCATCGGAATGCATTACTGCTAAATCTCCTGAGTGAAACCATCCATTTTTCATAGCTTTATCAGTCGCCTCTTTGTCTTTAAAATATCCTTTCATTACAACATTTCCTCTAATCATGATTTCACCAATTGTTTTTCCATCTCGGGGAACTTCTTCCATTGTTTCTGGGTCCATAACAGTTATGCCTTCAGTGTTTGGGTATCTAACTCCTTGTCTGGCTTTTATTTCATTTTGTTTTTCTTCATCAAATTCATTCCATTCTTTATTCCAAGCACATTGAGTAACATGCCCATATGTCTCTGTTAAACCATAAACATGCATTACCTCAAAACCAAGATTTTTCATTTTTTTAAAAATTATACTTGGCGGTGGAGCTCCTGCAGTTAATACATATACTTTTTGTTTTAATTTTTTTCTTTCAGTTTCAGATGCGCCTGTTATCATATTAAGTACAATAGGTGCTCCTCCAAAATGTGATACTTTGTGTTTGTCAATCAAAATAAAAATCTTTTTAATATCAATATTTCTCAAGCAAATAGTTCTTCCGTTAAGCATAGGAACTGTCCAAGGATAACACCAACCATTGCAGTGAAACATTGGAACAACTGTTAAAAAATTCAAACCATTTGGCATATTCCATGCTGTAGCGCTACCCGTTGACATTAAATAAGCCCCTCTGTGATGATAAACTACACCTTTGGGGTTGCCTGTAGTTCCAGATGTATAACTTAATGATATAGCTTGCCATTCATCGTCAGGCATCTTCCACTTAAAATTTTTTTCTCCAGTATTTAGAAATTCTTCATATTCTAAACTGCCAATTTTTTGTAATTTTGTTTGATCAGCATGCCTATCGTTAATATCAATAACGGTTATTTTTTTTTTTAAATTACTCAAAGCTTTTTTGACTTCGACATGTAATTGTCTATCTACTACCAATACTTTTGCTTCACTATGCTCAAGTATATAAGAAATAGTTTTGGCGTCTAATCTAATATTAATAGTGTTTAGTACTCCACCAGTCATTGGAACAGAATAATGAGCCTCAAATATTTCTGGTGTATTAAAAGCCAAAAATGAGACTGTGTCACCTTTTTTAATTCCTATTTTTGATAAAGCACTTGCAAATTTAACACATCGTTCATAAACTTCTTTCCAGCTGTACTTCCTATCTTCATAAATTATAGCCTCATAATTTGGGTAAATATCTTTAGCTCTTTCTAAAAAGGATAAAGGTGTCAAAGGAAGAAAATTGGCAGGATTCTTTTCTAAATTTTTTTCGTATGGGTTCATTGTTAATTAAATTTAGCATTCATAATAATTTTACTTCCAGATTTTGCAGAATTAAAATGCATTTCAGCTCTTGGTAAAATTTTATCATAAAAATACTTAGCGGTATTAATCTTTTCTTCATAAAAAATTTTATTATCATTAAAATTCTTAAAGCTTATTTTTGAAATCTTAAACCAAGAATAAGCAAGAGAAATATAGCCAAGTACTTTTAAAAAATCATTACAAGCAGCACTTACATCATCTTTGTTATTCTTATTCATATTTTCGAGTGTATTTGAAAAATCTTTTAGTAATTTCAAATTATAGTCTAGTATTTTTGAAAACTTTTCTAACTCTTTGGGCTTCTGATTCGTCTCTATTTCCTCTTGAATAATCGAGATAAAATTTGTAAGAATTTTATTATTTAGAACTTTTCTAAAAACTAAATCAATTGCTTGAACGGAGTTAGTTCCTTCATATATTGGGGTTATTCTATTATCTCTATAAAGTTGTTCTATACCTTGATCTTTTGTGTAACCATACCCTCCAAATACTTGTATCGCTTCATTAGTTATTTCAGTGCCCATATCGGTAAAAAAAGATTTTACGACAGGTGTCATTAAAGAAACAAGATCTTCTGCAGTTTTTCTAACTTTATCATTTGAGTGGTTTAAACTTACATCTATTTGTTGCGATAACCAAAAAGCCAAAGATCGCTGACCTTCAATAATTGATTTCATATTTAATAAACTTCTTCTAATATCGGCGTGTTTAATTATTTCATCTGTCTTGTTGTCTTTATTATTATTAGATTTACCTTGTTTTCTTTCTTTGGCATAAGATAGAGAATTTTGGTAAGCAGTTTCAGCTATTCCAAGACCTTGAACGCCGACTATAATTCTCTCTAGATTCATCATAGTGAACATAGAGCTTAAACCTTTATTTTCTACTCCAATTAAAAAACCTTTTGCGTTGTCAAAATTAAGTACACAAGTTGGTGATCCTTTAATGCCCATTTTACTTTCAATTGATAAAGTATTAACTCCGTTTCTTGAACCAACCGAACCATTTTCGTTAACATTAAATTTAGGAACAAGAAATAAACTTATACCTTTTGTACCAGGTGGACTGCCTGGAATTTTAGCTAAAACTAGATGAATAATATTTTCTGTAAGATCATGATCTCCAGAAGTAATAAAGATCTTCTGTCCAGTAAGAGAATAGGAATTGTCGCTTTGTTTTACTGCTTTTGTTTTTATTAATCCTAAATCAGTTCCACATTGAGACTCCGTTAAGCACATAGTACCACTCCATTTACCCTCAACTATTTTTGGAAGATATAAATCTTTTATTTTATCATCAGCATGGTGAAGAATGCAATTGTAAGCACCTATACTAAGTTCGCTGTACAATTTAAAAGACAAACTTGCTGAAGATAGCATTTCTTCGAAAAAAGTGCTCACAGTTTTTGGCATACCTTGTCCACCATATTTAGGGTCGCAAGATAAAGAAGTCCATCCATCACTAATAAATTTAGTATACGCTTCCTTATAACCTGGAGGAGCTCTTACTACACCGTTTTCATAAACGCATGGACTTTCATCTCCAATTTTTGCTAATGGAAGTACTATTTCTTCATTAATTTTTGATGCTTGATCTAATATATCTTTAACTAAGTCAGAACTGATTTCTTTAAACTTTTCAATCTCATTATAATTTTTATTATCTTTAAGATGATTAAAAAGAAACATCATATCTTCAACTGGAGCGTTATAAATAGTCATTTAGTTTATTAATGGTTTTCCTGTTTTTAAAGTATGAATTATTCTTTTTTGTGTGTTTTCTGTTTCAAGTAATTTCATAAAACTATCTAATTCTAGTTTATACATATAATCTTCACTAATTTCTTTATTTAAGTTCGTATCACCACCACTTAAAACATATGCTAATTCTTTGCCAACTTCCATACCATGATCTAAAAGTTTTTTATTATCATATAAATCATCAAGAATTTTGTGCATTTTTTTTCTTGCCTGGTCTCCAGATAGTTTAAATGTACATTCTTTAGGCGGGGTAAAATTTTTGTTTTTTTCAATAAATCTTCTAGCTGCTGGTAAAAGATTATTTCTATTAATTATCACTTCATGATTCGAGTCTAAAAATTTTAGAGGATTAGATTCTTGAGGAGACGTTGCGGTCTTTGCATAACCTATAATATCAAAAACTTTTAAAGAAGCATAGTCAGGGTCCTTTTTATTTTCATTAGTTTGCAGCCACCTCCATAATAGTTCTTTACAACCTCCACCAGCTGGTACTAATCCTACAATAGTTTCAACTAAGCCCATGACTATATTTGTGTGAGATACAACATAATTACTTTGTAATAAAACCTCCTCGCCTCCTCCTAGAGCAAGGCCCGAAGGAGCTGAAACAACTGGATTTTTACAATATTTTAAATGTTTACATGTTTGCTGAAAATATTTAATAAATTTTTCCACGGATTTAAAATCCTTCTTATAAACAAAATCCATAACATAATTTAAATTTACTCCTGCAGAAAACTGCATACTTTCATTAATTATTATTAGTGGTTTGTCTGTAGATTTCATTAAAGCATCCATAGAACTATAATCAAGTGCATTTGCTTTGGTGGTAAATTCAACAATATTAAAATCTTTAAATCTGAAAATCTCTGCAGATTTATTTTTTTCAGTATTAGTTACAAACTTTTTAATTTTACCCAATGTTTCTATACTTGTGTATTTTTGTCTTTGATCATAAAACTTTCTCAAATTTTTTTTTTTTAAATCTTCTAAAAAAGGGTTGTTGTTTAATTTTTCTATTTTAGAAAAAAAGTTATCTAGACCAATAGCTTCAAGCATTTCAAACGGTCCCATAGACCAATTAAATCCAAGTCTTAAAGCTTCATCTATATCATTATATTCTTTTGTTATCTGAGGTACTAATGAAGAAGAGTATAATATTATTTTTGAAATTACAGACCAGGCATATTTTCCATATTTATCATCTCTGTTGATTAATTCTAATAGATTTACTTTATCAATTTTTAAATCTATCTTTTTAGAAGGAAAATATTTATTTTTATCAAAATTAAGAGCTTCCAAAATTTTTTTACCTTCAGAATTATTTATCCTATAAAAACCTCCCTTACCTTTTCTACCAGTATAGCCTGTTTCAATTAATTTTTTTATAATTGGTATACCTTCTACTACTTTTTGAAATTCATCGTTTTGTGACAATTCTTTTTTAAAACTTTTCAAAACATCTGCCATTAAATCAATTCCTATTAGGTCGTATAATGCAAATACACCTGTTTTTGGTATACCCATTGGTCTTCCAAAAACTGCATCAGCCTCTTCTATAGATAAATTCATTTTTATAGCTTCTGTCATAGCAATTTGCATAGCATAAACACCTATTCTGTTACCTAAAAATCCTGGTGTATCTCCACACACAATTACACCTTTGCCTAATTCGCTTTCACAAAAATTTTTTAGAAAATCTATTTTTTTTTGGTCATTAGAAAAATCTTTTACGATTTCTAAAAGGCCCATATATCTTACTGGATTAAAAAAATGTGTTATACAAAAATCTTTTTTGTCTGAAGTGGTTAATTTTTGGGAAAGAACTTTTAAAGGTATTGTTGATGTATTTGAAGAAACTATAGAATCTTTTTTTCTTCTACTGAATATCTGATCATAAATTTTATGCTTAATGTCTATTCTCTCTACGACTGCTTCTATAATCCAATCAGCATTAGAAACATTGTCAAAATCATCTGAAATATTCCCAGTAGTAAGACTGTTTATTTTGGATTGTTCAAATAATAAAGGGGGGCGCGATTTAAGTATTCTTTCTTTAGCTTTTTCAGCTATTTCAGTTTTTAAATCTAATAAAACTACGGGAATATTAGCATTACACAAATGTGCTGCAATTCCACTACCCATAGTTCCAGAACCTATAACAACAACTTTATTTATATTCATAACGAATTGGTCGGGGCGGCAGGATTTGAACCTGCGACCCTCTGGTCCCAAACCAGATGCGCT
>NHGD01000006.1 GCA_002170125.1 Candidatus Pelagibacter sp. TMED128 | reverse complement strand
TTTCTGAACCAATAAAGGTTAGCAAATTGTTGGTCTGGTAGTTGGTAAAGATTTCCATCTGGACCTGTAGTAAATTGAAGCCCTATGAAATCATCTAAATCTAAAGTTGGTAAAGTTACGTCTTTACCTTCTCCCTTCATCCATTCAGTTAGATTTACAGCTTGTTGCATACGCGCATGCGTACCAATTAAGTCTGAGTCATTTACATATGCATCATAGATACTTACGTTTGTTTGCATTTGAGTTTGAACAGCCATTACAACATCACCTTCACCGATGATTTGGTGTTGTACTTTGATACCTGTTATTTCTTCAAAAGCCTTTGTAAGAACTTTAGATTCATAAACGTGAGTAGGTATTCCTTCAGACACTACTTTTAAAGACATTCCTTTAAAAGGTTTAGCGGCATTATGAAACCAATTTAGTTCTTTCTCTCTATCTTTTGCAGATAGAACAGAGAGACTAAACTCACCATCAGACCATTTCTTAATTGCTGCAGCATGTCCGTCTGCAAATGCATTAGAAATAGTTATGATTGAAAATGAAACAGCAACAGCTAGAAAAGTTTTAAATGTTTTAAACATTAATTCCCCCGTTTTGTTGTTATTGTTATTATTAATTTCTTAATTGGACCAAAACAGAGATAATAAGTAAAGTTTTAATTTTACAACCTATAGATGAATTAATTGATCAAAGCTCTTTCTATTGCCTTAGACCAACCTTTAATTAGTTTGGATCTATTAATTTTTTTCATTTTTGGAGAGAACCTTTTGTTTAAATGCCAATTTTTAGAAATATCTTTTAAAGATTTATATACTCCAATTTTCAAGCCTGCCATAAATGCTGCTCCCGCTGCTGTAGTTTCTTGAACTTCTGGTCTGAGAACTTGTACGTTTACAACATCTGATAGAAATTGAGAAAACCAGTTATTCATTACCATTCCTCCATCAACCTTAACTATTCTCGGTCTTAAACCGTCATGTTTCATTGCTTCAAATAGATCGTAAGTTTGATAAGCTACGGATTCTATTGTCGCTCTTATAATTTCTTTAGGATTAGTGTCTCTGGTTATGCCGCTTAAAACCCCCCTAGAATTAGCATTCCAATAAGGCGCTCCTAAACCAGTAAAAGCTGGTACTAAATAAATTCCGTTATTACCTTTCAATGATCTGACAATTTTTTCTGTAGCAGCAGCTTTTTTAAAAAATTTCATTCTATCTCTTAACCACTGAACTCCAGCTCCAGCAATAAATATAGATCCTTCCATGGCGTACGTGGTTTTACCTTTAATTCTATAAGCGATCGTAGTTAACAACCTGTTAGTGGAATAAATCTTTTTATTCCCAGTATTCAATAAAACAAAAGCACCTGTTCCATAAGTGCTTTTTAAAGAACCAGGTTCAAAACAACATTGTCCAATTGTAGCTGACTGTTGATCACCTACTACGCCGTTAATAGGAATAGATTTTCCAGTAATTGATGAGTGTGTCACACCGTAATCATCTGCACAATCTTTAACTATCGGTAAAATATGTTTTTTTATTTTTAAAATATTTAAAATTGCATCGTCCCATTTGTTTGATGAAATGTTAAAAATCATTGTTCTGCTAGCATTCGTAGCATCCGTAGCATGAACTTTTCCCTTTGTTAGTTTCCATATTAAAAAACTATCAATTGTCCCGAACAATAATTGTTTTTTGTTCATTAATTTTTTTGCTTTTGGAACATTATCTAAAATCCATTTAATTTTTGTACCCGAAAAATATGAGTCAATTAGTAAGCCCGTTTTATTAAAAATCATATTTTCTTTATTTTGTTGTCTCAACTTTTTACAAAAAGCTTCTTGTCTTCGATCCTGCCAAACAATTGCTTTGTAAACTGTTTTACCAGTTTTTTTGTCCCACAAAACTGTAGTTTCTCTTTGATTAGTTATTCCAATTGATAGTATTTTACCTCTTAATTTTTTTGCTTTAGCAATTACATCTTTTAAAGTTTTAACTGTTGATCTCCAAATTTCCTCTGGATCATGCTCTACCCAACCACTTTTTGGAAAATATTGTGTAAATTCTTTTTGAGAAGAAAATACAGGCTTACCTTTTAAATCAAAAAGTATTGATCTGTTTGAAGTTGTGCCTGCATCTATAGAAATGATAAATTTTTTCATATTATTTATTTAAAATTCTTTTTTTTTCTTTTTCGTATTCATATCCACTTAAAACACCGGTTGTATAAAGATCTTGTAAATTTTTTAACTGATCAGAAATACTATTAGTAACTTTTGATTCTGGTTTATCGTTAGCTAATAGATGAGAATAAGCAAATAATATTAAAAATAGAATTGTAAAAATTTTTTTCACCTGAATAGTTCCCAATTTAGTTCAAGTTTCTTGTCTTCAACAATTGCTTCAATCATACCTAACATTAAAGGTAATCTCTTAATATTAAAATCTTCCTTAACTTTATTGCTAATTTCAATAGCTAGATCAGCACCTTCAACCGTTACATCTCTCATTTTTGTTTTTTTTGCCTCTGAAAATGTCAATCCTTCTCCAATATAAGAACCCATTCTTGCATTTCTTCCTCCTCCAGAACTTACATATAGATCTCCCAAACCTGCTAAGCCTTTAACTGTTTCTTTTTTTCCTTTAAGGTGTTCAACGAATATTTCCATTTCATAAATTGATTGCTTAATTAAAGCTGATACAGTGTTCAAATAATTTTTTTCTCGAATTTCATTTGAAGCATTTTTTGAACACAATCCTTTAGCTGCTCCTACTGCCATTGAAAAAATATTTTTTATAGCAGCCGAAACTTCGACTCCATTTAAATCGTCAGATGATGAAGTATGGTAGTAACTAGTATTTAACATATCAGCCAATTTTTTTGCTGTTTCGATATCTTCATTAGCTATCACCACACTACTATGAATTCTATTGGCTAAACCAGCGGCTAAACAAGGTCCGCCAACAGCTGAAATGTTAACTTTAATTATCCCTTTTGAAATTAGCAATCTTTTAAGTTTATCAACTAATAATTCATACTTATTTTCATGAATACTTAATCCCTTAGTTAACATTAAGATATTTGGTAATTTTTTATCTTTAGAAATTAAATTCAATTGTTCAGAGACCCATTCAATTCCCTTTGAACTTACTCCTAGAACTATCAAATCAATATTTGATTTAAATAATTCATTAAATTTACTAAATTTAAATAATTTAATACCCTCTGGGATTTGAACACCTAGAGCAGGATGCAAATTTTTATTCTTAGTTATATTATCTATAAATTCGCTTTCTAAATGAGTACCAACAATACTGATGTCATGATTGTTATCTAAACAAGGTAAAGCAAATGCAGAACCCATAGCACCAGCGCCTATTATTACAATTTTAGACATATTAATCTTTAAAAAATATTTTTTTGATAATTAAAAAAATTGATATTAGCTCAATTTTTCCGATAATCATAAAGATAATCAAACTTAATTTTGAAGTTGTTAGTAAGCTTGCAAAATCCATATCTTGAATTCCATACATGCCTGAAATGGTTGTGTTTGTAATTGTTAAAATTGATAATTTAAATGCATTTTCAAAATTTATGTTATCAACTATCAAAATTCCTGAAAGAAAAAATAAACTGATAAAAAAAGAGATAAAAATTAAAAAAGATACTTTTATGTTGTCATCTGTAATTTTTTTTTCTGAACCAAATATATTTTTATTTATAACGCTGTTAGGACTAATCAACTTAATCATTTCTGAAGAAGATGTTTTTAATAAAACATATATCCTTGTAAATTTAATTCCTGATGTATTGGAAATAAGTGAACCTCCAATTAAAGTTAACAATATAAAGTATAAACTCAAATTGTTATCAGAGTTTATTAGGGATAATCCTGAATTACCCAAACTACTTATAACGCTTATGATTATATTTAATCCGCTATAGTTATTTAAATAAATAAGCAAAACGAATATGATAGATAATATAATTAAATAAAAATCTTCTTTATGTTCACGTATTATAATTTTTTTTTCAAAAATATTTAATAATAAAAAAAAATTAAGCATTGAGATTAATAATGAGAATATAAATACTAACTTTTGTGCATTAGACTGAATTATATTGTTAAGTGAATTAGTGGGTATAAATCCTCCTGTAGAAATTAAGCTCATGCTTAAATTAAGTGAATTAAACATTCTTATTTCAGAAATATTTAATAATAAAAAAATAACTAAGGTTAATATAGAATATAAAATAAAAATTTTTGTGAGAATGTCCTTAATATTGCTCTCTGAATTAATTCTTCCATCACCTGAATAGGTTAGATAAATCATCTTAAAATTAAATTGTTTGTTTGAAAAAATAATAATAAGAAAAAACAAAAAATATAATCCACCTATCCATTGAGAAGATGAACGCCACAATATTAGAGTTGGATCTAGATATTTTATATTTTTAAAAATAGAAAAACCGGTTCCTGTAGTACCTGAAATTGCTTCAAATAGAGAATTTAAAAAGGTAACTTGATAATTACTTAGATAGAAAGGTAGAGCAATAAAAAAAGAAATTACTACGTAGACTAAGATAATCAATACTAACTGCTCTATGAAACTAATTGTTTTTTCAGATTTTTTTCCAATAAATAAAAGACTTGAACCAGTTAAAAAAGAAATAATTAATGTTATAATATAAGAATTAATGCTTAAAAAATAATCAAAATAAGACGAGTATAAAATATTTATAAAAGCTAAAACACTAATCGGAAAACAAAATAAACCTAAATAATAACTAATTCTTTTGAAATTCATTTTTAGATAGAGCTGATACTAAAAATGCTTTCAACTTCTTTTAGCTGTTCTCTTTTTGAAAGTAATACTACTAGATCATCCTTATCAAATATAAAGTTTGATTTTGGTATAATAACTTGATCTTTTCTAACAATAGCTCCGATTCTTATATCTTCTGGTAAATTCGAGTCTTTAATTTTTTTATTTAATAATGCTGAATTTTCTAAAATTTTTGCTTCTATAAATTCATACTCTCCATCGAGAAGTGAATAGACAGTCCCAATAGTTCCACGATGCACATGTTCCATAATTCTTGAAACAGTTGTCATTCTTGGATCTACAAGATCATCAATATTTAATGAGTCCTGTAACAAATTATAATTTGTTTTATTTACTATAGCGATTGTTCTTTTTTTTAGTCCCGTTTTTTCTGCCAATACACAGGCCATCATATTATTCTCATCATCATTAGTAAGAGCCAATACAGTTTCTGAGCCTTCTAAATTTGCCTCTTTCAAGATATCTTCATCTAATGCATCTCCTTTAATTACTATTGAAGAAGATAATTCATTAGCTATTATTTCAGCTCTTTCTTTATCTTTTTCTATTATCTTTACTCTTACATCTTCGAAATTACTTTCCAGCATTTTAGCTAAATTTAATCCAATATTTCCTCCACCTATAATTAAAACATTTTTTGCAGTTTTTTCTTCATGGCCAAAGACTTTTAGGATAGCATTTAGTTGTTCACTACTAATGACGACATAAACATTATCCCCTTCCATCATTTTATCCTCTTTTTTAAGATATATAAATTTTTCTTTTCTTAAAGCTCCTAGGATATTTGCTTTAAAATCTGGAAATTTTTTTGTTAATTCTTTTAAAGGAATATTTTTTATTGGACAGTTTTTTTCAATTGAAATTTCTAACATTTTCACTTTATCATTTCCAAAAGGAACATTATCTAATGCTCCTGGGGCTTCTAATCTCCTATATAAAGATTTAGCCACTTCAATTTCTGGAGAAATAATAACATCTATTGGAATATTTGATTTATTATATAGTTTACCCCACTTTCCTTCCAAAAAATCTTTAGTTCTTATACGAGCAATTTTTTTTGACACATTAAATAATGAGCTAGCTACCTGGCAAACAATCATATTTGTTTCATCATTTCTTGTAACAGCAATAACCATGTCAGCTTTTTCAGCTCCAGCATTTTCTAAAACAGTTGGAAGTGTTGCTCTGCCCACAATACCTTTAACGTCTTGGGTATCATTAATTTTTTTAATATCTTCAAAAGATTGATCAATTACAGTTACTGAGTGACCTTGAGCAGATAATTGTTTACTAATTGAAAAGCCAACTTTGCCGGCTCCACATATTATTATATTCATTTTAATTAATGCCTTTAATACCTAGAGATTTTAATTTTCTATGAAGAGCAGATCTTTCCATGCCTATAAAATCTGCAGTTTTTGATATATTACCATGATTTTTCTTTAATTGTGTCGTCAAATATTCTTTTTCAAAATGTTCTCTTGCTTCTTTTAAAGGTGAAGCAAAAGATTTTTCTAAAAGAGATTTGTTATTTTCTAAAGATAAAGAAGAAGTCAGAACATCATTCATTAACTTATCTATATTTTCTTTACTCTCATTGGATGATAAAATAGTTACTCTCTCAACTAAATTTCTTAATTCTCTAATATTCCCTGGCCAATTATACGTATACAAATTATCATTATTAATATCAATTTTAGGTTGTTGAACGCCATTAATTTCTGAAAGTTTTTCTTTAAAATATTCAATTAACAATGGAATATCTTCTGTTCTTGAACTCAAGGATTCTAACTCTATGGGAACTACGTTTAATCTGTGAAAAAGATCCTCTCTAAATTTTTCTCTTTCAATTAATTCGTACAAATTTTTTGAAGTTGATGAAATTAATCTAATATTTACATTAATATATTTTGAACCATTTAATCTTTTAAATTTTTGATCAATAAGGACTCTTAATACATTAGCTTGTGTTTCATATGGGATTTCAGACACTTCATCAATTAATAAAGTCCCTTTATTAGCTCTTTCCAAAGCTCCAAAAGATATATTTCCATCGTCAAATTCTTCTCCAAATAATTCTTTCTCATATGTTTTTTCTTTAAGTAATGCAGCATTTAAAATTACAAAAGGTTCTTTTGATCTTCCAGAATTTTTATGTATCTTTCGCGCTACTAATTCTTTTCCTGATCCAGTGGGTCCAGATATTAAAACTCTACTTTCAGATGTGGATAGTTTTTCTATTGTTTTTTTTACTTTCATAATTGAAGTACTTTTTCCTATCAATTCAAATGAATGAAATAATTTATTTTCAATAATATCTTTTTCTTTTTTGAGTTCTGATGACTCTAAAGCCCTGCTTACATAATTTAAAAGCTTATCAGAAGAGAAGGAAGCACCTTTTTCAATAAACTCATAAGCACCTAATCTTATAGACTCAACAGCTATTTGGACTGTAGCGTGTCCTGAAATCATAATAACAGGTGTTAGTTTATTTTTCCCTATAATCAATTTTAAAAGATCTATGCCATCTTTGTCTGTTTTATCTAGTTTTATATCGACAATAGCTAGGTCAGGTAGTTTTTTATTTATTTCTAAAACTGCTTGATCAAAATTTGCAGCAGAACGAACATTAAAATTTTTTTCGTTTAAAATTTTACAAATTAAAAAACGTATGTCTGGATTGTCGTCGATTACTAAGATTTCTTTATGCATTTAATTTTGGGAACGAAATTTCTATACTAACTCCTTGGCCATCTTTGTTGTTATTGATTACAAAATTTCCTGAATGTTCATTTATAATTTTACTTACTATAGGCAAACCTAACCCTGATCCTTTTTTTTTTGTAGTGAAATAAGGCGTCATTACTTTTTTTGTATCTGGTATACCTGTGCCATTATCTGTTAATCTAATTACTATATAGTCATTATTGCTAATAATTTCTATGTAAATTTTACCTTTAAAATTAGGCTTTTTGTTCAATAAATCCAAAAATGCTTCTTCTGAGTTTTTAATTAAATTAATAAATGCTCTATTTAATTGATCCGCATCTCCATTAATTATCAATTTTTTGTAAGCAGTGGTAATATCTATTGTATTTTTAGAAGACATTTTAACAAAATCAACAGAACTACTCACTACATCAATTAAATTAATTTTTTTAAATTTTGGTCTAGGCATTCTTGCAAAATTTGAAAACTCATTAACCAAATTTTCAATATCTTTAATTTGTCTATTAATTGTCTCTAAATATTTTTCAAAATCCTCACTTTCATTGTTTATCTTTTTTGAGTATTTTTCTCTAAGTCGATCAATAGAAAGTTGAATTGGTGTTAATGGATTTTTAATCTCATGAGCCAGTTTTCTAGCTACCACTTCCCATGCTTCATGTCTTTCTGTAGCAAGTAATTTATCTTGTTGTTTCTTAAGTCTATCAATCATTGAATTAAAATTATTATTTAATTTTTTGAACTCATCATCAGAATCAATATTTGGTACCTTTACATCTAGGGTTCCTTTGCTTATTGCATCTGAAGCTCCAATTAAATTTATTATTGGTCTTGTTAATCTTGAGGCAAAGGTTATAGCTATAGAAGTTGATAAAAATAATAACAGAGTAACTACAATTACATAAATAATTGCAAAAGTAACTTTAATTCCTGTTTGATTGTTTTCGACAGAATAATAAAAACTTACAGCCTCTTCTGTTTCGTTCAAATATCTTAAAATCTCGGAGTCAATATTTCTAGAAATATACAAATAAGTATCTACAAGTGATGTTAATTTGATCATAACAGTTGTTTTATTTTCTAAATTATTTGTAATAAAAACTGTTTTTCCTTCTAATGCCTGATCATAATCTTCGTCAGATGGAACTACAAATTCATCTGTGATATCTCGTACATCTGATACCAGAATATTTCCTAGACTATCAATTAAATATACATCGTCTACTCTTCTTAAAATTTTTTCTGACTTCATTATTTGTTTAAATCTATTTTGATTAGAGTAATAGACAACAGAAGCCCTGTTTAAACCGACACTCATTAAAATGACATCTGATTTAACGTTTTCTTTACTTTTAGCTAAATAATTTTTAGCTACATCATAAGAATTATTAACCGCTTTTGTAATTTGTTTATCAAAATAATTTTGTATACCAAAGTTAAAAATAAATAGTGAAAATATAGCAACTACTAAAGAAGGGATAAGAGTGAAGACTGAGAATATAGAAATATATTTTAAATTAGTTTGGGATCCTGCTTTATTTTTTTTTCCAGAATTATAAAATCTATAAAAATTTCTAAAAATTAGTGTAAAGAAAGTTAATAATAAGATAATATCAATAACTAATAAAATTTGCAGATTTTGATCTGATAAAGGGATAAATCCTTCATTAATAAAGGTTAAAAAAGTTACAATCCCCATGAAAATACATAAAAATGAAGATAAAATAATCCAATTAAAGTTTTTTATAATTTTAAACATTCCAAATAAGCGTT
>NHGD01000005.1 GCA_002170125.1 Candidatus Pelagibacter sp. TMED128 | reverse complement strand
TCCCATATCTTAAGACAAAGTACCATCGGCGCTGAAGGACTTAACTTCCGAGTTCGGAATGGGATCGGGTGTGGCCCCTTCGCAATAATTACCAGGCAAGAGTTTATAATATCTTTATCAAAAATTGTAAACAGGTTATTATTAGCTTTAAATAACAAAAATTGTACGTGTATTTAAAAATTTAATTAATTCTAAAAATTTTATTTAGGAGCATTTTAAATCTTTTTTTTAAAAAATAAAAAATTGATAACCATGAGTTTGGATAAATTAGATTTTTAAAAAAATGCTCTCTAAAATTAACGTATTCTGAACCCATTTTTTTTCCATTTATAAAAATTTTAAAAAAATAATTAAAAAAATTTCTTAGTGAATAGTTTTTTTCATAAATATATTGGTAAATGTTTAATCCCTTTTTTCTATAATAATCAAGAGCTTCAGGTATTCTAATAATCTCGACTAACGGATATAAATTTGTCCATTCTCTTATACCATGTAAATTTATACTTAATGGCTTTGCACAAAAATATGCATTTGAATTGTTAAAAGCTTCACAAAATATTTTGATATGAAAACAAGTATTTTCAAAATTAGACCAAGAATTTTTATCTTTTATTTTTTCATAATCAATAACATGTAAATTTTCTGACCAACCTTTCCTCTTAAAAACACAAACATATATTCCAAGCAAGTAATCGAAAGCAATTCGATGTTTAATTAAGTCAAAAAACTTTAACTTTTCATCATTTTTAAGTCTGGATAATGTTTCCATATTTTTAGGAAGATTCTTCGTATTAAAAGGATATTCAAACTTTTTTAAATAATCAGAATTTAAATGATTGGAATTAACCCAAAAAAAATCACAATCTCTATTTTTATTTATCAAGTTGGTAATGTCTTCAACTGCATTTGGCATTAATAGATCATCATCTCCTATAAACCATACGAACTCATTTTCAGCCATTGAAGCAACTTTCAAAAAATTTAATGCTGCTCCAAGATTTTCAGTATTTTTGGAAAATTTTATTTTTAGTTTTTTTTTATAAGGCTCTATAAAGCTTTCAATGTCATCGTTAGAGCAATTATCTGAGATACAAACTTCAAAGTCATGATTGGTTTGGAGGCTAAGAGAATTAAGACAATTTAAAAGACTTTGAGACCTATTATATGTTGGTATACATATAGAGATAAGCATATTCAGACTATTTAAAATTTTATAGGTTTAGCAACAGATTTAAAATGTTTAACAACAAACTCAATATCTTTAAAGCTCATGTTTGCATGATTAGGTAAATAGATGCCAAATTTGTCAACAAATCTGGCATTTGATAAATTTGTTTTATTTAAATTGATCTTTTTTAAAAAAGGTTGTTGAGCCATATTTCCACAAATTAATGGCCTCGTTTGTATTTTTTTTGAATTTAAATATTTAAATACCTTAAATCTATTTTTTACAAAAGTAGCATAACCAAAACTTGAAATCCTGTTAAGCTTACTATCTTGAAACCAAAAATCTTTTAATAGTTTTTTGTAATATAAAAAATTTCTATGCCTTATGATTGAAATTTTTTCTAACTTTTTTAACTGTTCAATTCCTAGAGTGGCATTAAAATCTGTTGATCTGATATTAAAACCAGAAAAATAAAAAGTAAAAAGAGATTTAAATTCATCTACTTTATATTTTCTTTCTAAACTCTTTTTATACTTATTTTCCATATCTCTTGACCAGCCATGTGATCGAATAGCTAACGAAATGTTGTAAAATTTGTTATTTTTTGTTGAAACCATTCCCCCTTCAATGGTTGAAATGTGATGGCCAAAATAAAATGAATGGGAAGAAGCTAGTCCTATAGTTCCAAGACTCTTACCCTTTAATTTACTACCTAAGCTTTCACAATTATCCTCTATTAATTCAAATCTGAATTTTTTCTTTAATTTTAATATTTCTTTAAAATTGTTTGAGTGACCAAGAACGTTAACTACTCCTACTAATCCTGGCTTATATCTATTACATAAAATTTTTAAGTGTTTACTATCTAACCCTAAAGTTTTGTTATCACAATCACATAATATGACTTTATAACCTAGTTGTAAGAAAGGTGTTACACTAGTTGACCAGGACAAGGATGGCAGTATTACAGTTTTATTTTTTAGAAAATTTCCCTCTAATAAAGTTTGAGCAATTAATAAATTTGCTGAGGAACCAGAATTTACAAAAATAGAATTGTTCGTACCTATTGCTCTAGAAAATTTTTTTTCAAAATTTTTTGTAATTTTAGATTGATTTAAATAACTATTTTTTTGTAAAAATTTAATTAAGATTTTGTAATCTTTTTTATCTATTGTACTATCTGCAAGCTTAATCATTTTTATAAACTTCGATCAAATTCTTTTAAACTTTTTATAACATATCTTAGTTGAGATTTAGTCATATTTGGGTAAGTGGGAACAGTAACGAGTTCTTTCCAAATTTTGAGAGAATTAGGTATTTTAGATTTAAATTTTTTGTAAAGAGGATGTAATGGTAAGGGTTTAATATATACTGTAGTAGCAATTTTTTTTGATTTAAGAAAATCAATTAACAAATCTCTTTTCTTGCATCTAATAGAGAACATCCAAAATGAAGATTTTTTAAATTCATATGGAAAAGCTGCCTTGATTTTTTTACAATCTTTTAAAGACTTCACATAAGATTTAATTATATTTGATCTTCTATTATTGAAAAAACTTAATTTTTTTAATTGAGCCATCCCAATTGATGCCATTAAATCTGTCATGTTATACTTGAAACCAAGTTTAGTAATAGAATAATTCCAGTGTTTAATTTTTTTGTTACCTTTTAAACTTTTCTTGTGCCTTGCTAAAGGATCTTGATCCCAGCCATGGTAACTTAAAGTTTTTAAATCCTTTATTAATTTTGTATTGTTGGTTGTTATCATTCCACCATCACCTCCGGATGTCATAATTTTAATTTCTTGAAAACTGAAACAACCAAAATCTCCCCATGTTCCTAATTTTTTTCCCTTATAATCTCCGCCACATGTCTGAGCACAATCTTCTATAACGATCATTTTTTTTTTCTTGGCCCAAGGAACAATTTTTTCCATTTCACAAGGCTGCCCATTGAAATGGACCGCTATGATTGCGACACAGTCTTTAGTATATTTTTTCTTCAGATCATCAAAACTTAAAACTAAAGTTTTAGGATCTATATCTACAAATATTGGTTTTAAACCACAGTATAAAATGGAAGCAGCAGAGGCACTGAATGTCATAGCTGGTACTAAAACCTTTTTATTTTTTTTAAAATTATTAACTGCTAATGATAAATGAAGTGCGGCAGTACAAGAATTTAAACCTACAGAATGCTTTACATTAAAATATTTACTCCATAGATTTTCGAATTTTTCTACATTCGGACCATAGCCTAACCAAGAATTTTTAAATATAGCTTTAATCTTATTAAGCTCTTTGTAATTGACTGTAGGTGTAGATAGTCTTACTTTTAAATTCTTCATAATCAAAATTTAAATATCAAATCCGAAAGCACTTAGTTTTTCATTTAAGTAATATTTATAGTTATCCCTATCAATAATATGAAAAATTGGAAGTGGAAAAATTAACTTACCTCCGCTTAATATAAATTTTTTTTCTTGCATTATTACCTCTGACCTAAAGGACCAGATTAAAACAAATAAATAACGAGGTTTTAATCTTCTCATTTTTGTTTTAGAGATGATCCTAATATTTGACTCAGGTGTGTATCGCCCCCATTTTTGTGAATTTCCATCAGCAATAAATTTGAGGTGTTTATTGCTTATTTTGCAATGATTCAAAATGATATTACCTTTTGTTGAGGCACCATAACCAATTATTTTTTCCCTTTTTTTATCAAGAAAATTATTAATAACCTTTTTTACGTTTTGTAATCTTAGATTAAATTTTTTATATGATAAGTCATTAATAAGAGCTTCCTGTTCAAAAATTTTAAAAATTTTATTTTTATTGATTTTTTTCTTAGATTGTTTTTTAACCACAATCACTTCTGCACTTCCTCCATTAATTTCATTAAAGTTTACATCTAATATTTTGAGGTTATTTTTTTTTAAAATTTTATTAAATGTGGTTAAGGTATAATATGTAACGTGCTCATGGTTTATCTGATCATAGGTAAGATTTTTTAGTAGAAGAGGAAAATAAGAAAACTCAACTATCCAAACACCTTTTTCATCTAGCAAACTATTAATATCTTTACAAAATGAATTTGGATCTTCAATATCATAAAACATTGCAAAAGAAGTAATTAAAGAAAACTTTTTTTTAGGAAGACTCTTATCTATTAAAAATTCATCTATTTTTTTCTTTGAAAAATAATCTACAATTAAATTAATCTTTTTTTTTTCGAAACTGTTTCTAAATTTTTCAGAAGATGGGTCTACAGCAAAAAGTTTTAATTTTTTATTTGATTGTTTTAATAAATGTAAAAATGTTGGATCACTGCAACCTATATCTAAAATATAAGAGTTCTTTTTAAAATTTTTTAATCTTTTGATTTTTTTCTTCATATGATTTACCATAAGATCACTTAAACCTGTCCAATATCCATAACCAGAACCATACATATCTTTAGCTGGAGCTACTTTTGAAAGTTGAACTAAATCACAAATATTACATTTATATAAATCAAGTGGATATTTTTTAAGTCTTATCTTTTTTTTAAAAGATTTACTGCTTACAGGCTGGCTCCCTATATTTATTATCTTTTTAAATTTATTTGATCTACAATTTCTACACTTCATGCTATTTTATATTTTGCATATAGTCTTTGATTTGATTAATTGAAAATTTAATCGTATCTTTTTTAGAATTTTCATTATGAAACTTATACCAGTCAAATGACAACTGGAGTGCCTTTTTTCCACTCATTTTTGTTTTCCAGTTCAAATATCTCGAAGATTTACTACTGTTTAATGATAAGTTCGTAGACTCATAAAATTTATTTTTTTTAATTATAATTTTTGACTTGGATTTAAGAATTAATTTTCCAAATTTGGCGACTTCAATTACTTTTAGATTACTTCTTATCTTGGGTCCAAAATTCCATGCTCCTTCAAATTTTTTACTAACATAAAGCTTTTGAGCTAATTTTAAATATCCAAAAAGAGGCTCAATAACATGTTGCCAAGGTCTGGTTGCTTTAGGGCTCCTTATAACAAGTTTTTTATTTTTTAAAAATGACTCTGCACAATCTTTGATAATTCTATCTTTCGTCCAATCACCCCCTCCAATGCAGTTGCCAGACCTTACCGTTGCGATATTGCATGATTTCTTTTTATCAAAAAAAGATTTTTTATA
Source organism: Candidatus Pelagibacter sp. TMED128 (assembly GCA_002170125.1). Lineage (GTDB taxonomy): Bacteria > Pseudomonadota > Alphaproteobacteria > Pelagibacterales > Pelagibacteraceae > Pelagilacustribacter. The sequence goes on along the minus strand of NHGD01000005.1, from coordinate 25,864 downwards.
ACTTTGAGAAATTATTTCTTTTGCTGCTTTACTACCACTGTAAATATCATGACCGCCAAGGTTATCATTTTCTTTAAAAGGTATTTTTTTTTCTAAGTTTAAATAAACTTTATCAGTAGTTGCAATTATCAAAGATTTAATAAAAGAAAAAGATTTTGTAGCCTCTAAAATATTTGTTGTGCCAATGACATTAGTTATAATTGTTTCTCTAGGAGTTTTGTAACTTTCTAAAACACTTGATTGTGCTGCAAGGTGTATAACTATCTGTGGTCTAAATACTTTAATAACAGACTTAAGTTTCTTAAAATTTAAAATATTTTCTCTGTAATCTTTTTCTAAATATACATTTAGATTTAATCCATCAAAAAAATTAGGTTTTGAAATAGGATTCAATGCATATCCTGCTATTTTAGAGCCTAATGTCTTCAAAATTAAGGTAAGCCAGCTACCTTTAAAACCGGTGTGGCCAGTTATTAAAACTCTTTTATTTTTCCAGAAATTATATTTCATTTAATGTAAATAATCTTTTAAGTTCTATGTAATTTTTACTTATATCTTATAATCATCTTTTAACAACATAAATGGTGGGCGTGATAAGAATCGAACTTATGACCTCTACGATGTCAACGTAGCGTTCTACCATTGAACTACACGCCCTTTTAATTATTTTCACCTTGTTGATCATTTTTTATATTAAAATAATTTTAAAAAGTTAATTTTAATTTCCTAATTATTGTTTTTACTCTTAATTTAAATAACAAATATTTTACTTTAGTGACTCTCAATTTATTTCTTTTAAACATTCTTTCATTTTTTTTTAACCAACTTTTAAGTTCTAAATAATATATGTCTAATTTTTTATTTGAAAAATTTGAATCGTGTATTCTATAAAAGGTTAAAGGAGTATTTAAACTAGCTATTTTGTAAGAAATACTTAATTTGATAAAAAGGTCATAGTCTCCTATTATATTGTAAATTCTATTAAACATATTATTTTTAAAAATTGATTTATCAATTAGTATTGAGGAAATTCCAATAGAGTAGTTATCTAAAAGTTTCTGAGTTATTTTTCCGCTTGGTAAGTTTAAATGCCATTTCTTTTTTTTCTTATTACCATCATTGTAAAGAAAAATATTTGTGCAGATAATTTTAAATTCATCATTTTTTTTTAAAAAATTGATTTGTTCTTTAATTTTGTTTTTAAGCCACCAATCATCTGTATCTAGAAAAGCAATATATTTTCCTGTACTAAAATTTATAGCTTTATTTCTTGCATCATATAAGGATAAAAATGATTTTGATCTAAAAATTTTTATTCTTTTATCTTTAAATTTTCTTACGATTAAAACACTTTTATCATTAGAAAAATTGTCATAAAAAATTATTTCTAAATTTTTATAGGTTTGATTTATTATACTTTTTATACATTCTTTAAGATATTTTTCACCGTTATGACAATTTACTATAACGCTTACTTTAGGTTTTTCTGATTTCATTAGTAAAAAATTATATTTAATCTAAATCTACAAATTTTGAAGCATAAAGTGCATTTGTGAGTATCATGCTTCTTCGGATTACATTTTTAAAAGTATAATAAATATTCTTCAAAAAACTATAATCATCCTTATATAAAAAAAGCGCTCTGTAATAAGCTTTAATTAAATTTTTTAAACTAACTTTATTCTCAAGAACATATCCGTATCTTTTCATTAATCTAAATAGCAACATTTCAATATCAAGTATTTGATTTGAAGTTAAATTACTTTTCCATCTTTTTCTAATATTCTTCAATTCATAATAATTCTTTGGTAGAGGTTTTTTTTGCTCTCTTTTTCCAAGGTAAGCACTATCTCCGTACCATATTTTTCCAAAATAAGTTGGCTGAAGTAAAGATTTGGAAAAACTTATATTTAACCATTTGCATATTTTTTTCATTTGTTTTCTAAGATTTTTTTTCCCCTGAAAACTTTCATTTTTAAGAAGGTAAAGTTTTTTACTCGAAAATTTTTCAATAAATTCGGCAGCTGTTAAATAATTGCCTAAAACCCTATCGAATCCATATGTCTTGCCAATTTTATGAAGTTTTTGACTTTTGAATGATCCAGAAAAAGTAGCTCTTGGATCTCTGACTACAAAAAGATATTTAACATTAAAAAATTTTGAATAAAAATGACAATAGTTAGGTCTATCTTCTTGGGTAAAAATATATTTTTTGCTTAAAATATTTATATGATGAATCTTAGCTATGCTGTAATTAATTGCTAAAAATATTTTTTTTTCAAATTTCTTTTCTTGAGTTGTATTTAAAAAGTCAATAAAATATTTATCAAATTTTTTTTTTTTGAGCACTATTTTTGAAAAAATTATAACTTTTCATAGGACTTTTCTTCAAAAAGTTTTTTCTAATAAACATAGATAAAGTTTTTTTACTTTTATACTGATCAATAAAAATCTTTTTTCTTCTTTTTAAAACCATTAATTTTCTAAAAAAAGATAATGGTGGTATTTTTATAATTTGTTTATTGTTATCAAATAAATTACTTACGTAGTCAATTGCAACATGTCCAAAACAACTTAGAACTATTAATTCTTTTTCTTGAAATTGTAATATTTCATTTATCTTTTTCTTTTTATTCATTGAGTTTTATATCTTTTTTTTGATAATTTATTTGATTTAAAAGTTGCTTTAAAAAAAAATTTTTTGGTTTCCAATTTATCAATCTATTTGCTTTTCTTAATCTTGGAAAATATTTCAAATTTTCTTCATTTCTTGACTTAATTGCCCCAAAATTTGGTTCACCTTTTCCTATATTATTATTAATCATTTTGATTAGCTTTTTAATTTGTATAGGTTTTCCTGAACCAATGTTAATTATTTCACCTTTTACATTTTTATTTTTTAAAGTTTTTAAAATTGCTGCAATTACTTGTTCTACATTTATAAAATCTTTAAATTGTTTTCCACTAGAACAAGGAAATTTCTTATTAAAAAGACAAGATTCAATGACAAAAGGAATAATTCTATTTAGGTCCTGTTTTTTACCAAAAACTTGATACAGACGTAGTATAGCGCATGGAAAATTATTTCTTTTGTATTTTTGTAGTAAATGCTTAGTAGCTAAATTTTTTGCTTTTCCATAAATCGATTTAGGTTTACAAAAATCATTTTCATCATGAGGAGACTTTAGTTTTCCATACTCCTCTCCACTACTGATCTGTAAAAATAATTTAATATTTTTATTTAAAAATATTTTAGTTAAATTTTTACAGCCCAAAACATGTGACCGATATACTTCCTTTTTATTTATATGATTTACATAACCGCCGAAATTTACAATATAATTATAGAACTTATCAATTTTCTTTAAACTTTTTATTTTTGAAATATCTCCTCTTATATATTTGATCTTTTTAAGGAATCGTTTTTTTTTAGGTTTATTTAAAGAAAAAATAGTTATATCCCATTTTTTTTCTAAACATCTCTCGGCAAGATGGTATCCGAGAAAGCCAGTACCTCCTATAATAAGTATTTTTATTTTTTTTTTAGCTTTAGCCATGGTGCCTTTTTTTCTCTCATCAATCTAAGAAGTAATTCTTTATCTCTCATGGTATCCATGCATTGCCAGAAACCGTAATGTTTATATGCCATTAAGTTTTTAGTTCTAGTGAGTATTTGCAATGGTTCTCTTTCTAACATTACATCGTCACCAGAAATGTAATCAAATATTTTCGCATTAAAAACAAAGAAGCCTCCATTAATCCAATCATTTTGTAATTGAGGTTTTTCTTTAAAAGATTTTACTCTATTACCATTCATTTTTAACTCTCCAAATCTTGCTGGAGGTTTAACAGAGGTGAGAGTTGCAATTTTTTTATGAGATTTATGAAACTTTACTACTTTATTTAAATTATGATTTGTAAGTCCATCTGAATATGTTAATAAAAAATCCTCATTCTTACCAAAAAATCTCTTTAACCTTAATAATCGACCTCCAGTAAGAGTTTTTTTACCGGTATAGACGCAGCTTATATTTTTTTTATTAGCGTAATGTTTTTCAATAATCTTACTTTTATATCCAGTTGCTAAAATAAATTTTTTAAACCCGTGGTGTTTATATATATTTATAACATGATCAATTATTGGTTTTTTTCCAATTTTCACCATAGGTTTTGGTATTAGCTTAGTTTCTTCAGCTAATCTTGAACCCAATCCACCACATAAAATTACAACTTTCATCATTCTTTTAAATTATTGATTTTGTGACAAAATTTTTTCTATTTCTTATTAATATATTATTAAATAATAATATTCGTAAAATATAAAAAAAAGGAATTGACAGTAGATGTTTCCATCTAAACCCTTTATAAAAAAGATTTTTTATTGTATTTCGCCAAACAATCAACTCACATTTCATCGGAGCTAAGTTAAATAAAATATTTTTTTTTGGATATAGAAACTTATAATGATAATTCTTTATTAAATCTGATGATAAATTTTGAAAAAAAATTAAATCTCTTTTAAAAAAATACTTTTCATTAATCTTGATCTTTAAATTTTTATTGATCCCTGATAAATATCTTCTTGAAAAAATATCTCCCCACCATATTAAGCCGTTTTTGGTAGATTGAGTTAAAGATTTTTCATATTTAATTTTAAATTTTTTACAAAAATTTTTCATAGTTTTTTTATTTTCAAGATGTACTTTTTCAAGTTTAATAATACTAACCTTGCCAATTTTATTTAATTCAAAAGAATCGTTTATTATTCTTCCAATCTCATTGTGTAAGTCCTTTGGAAAAAAACTACTTCCTTTATCATAATTAATCCAAGCTTTAAAAGCAGAACTTAAGGAAGCTAAAGGATGTCTGGTAGTGTAAATTATTTCAAAGTTTTTTAGTTTACAAATTTTCAGAAAAAGCTTGGTCCATTGAAGTAAATGAGTATGAACAAAAAATATTTTTTTTTTGGATACGTCTTTGTTTCGAGCTAATGCATATGCTAAATGCAAGTTTTTTAGATTTGTAAATTTATTTATGGTTTTGTTCTTTGATAAAATTTTAAACTTTTCACAAAATTTCTTTTTATCAACTTTAAAAAATTTATTTTTTTTAATTCCTAGTTTATCCCATCTCTCTTCTTTGTTTATCCGAGAGTCAAAAAAAACTGGGTAGGATTTTATAAACTCTTTCGAAATATCATTTGGAAATTTTTTACTTAAAATATTTGATAAATTATCATCTATTTTTAAATATCCAGGTAGTTGTAAAATTTCTTGGTGATCATCAATTAAGCTATGAAAGAAATCTGAACCCGCTCTACCACCAGCAACTAACAAGACTACTTTCACTTTATTTCCAATTATATTTTATGGTTTTATCGAATGGATCTATTCTAACCATTTCATTTTCATTGTGAGGCATATCAAGACAATTTGCTATAATTGACTCGTCTTTGTCTAAACCTTTAAAACCATTCCAAATATTATTTGGGATAGTAACTAAATTATAATCATTTGGTGATAATATTATTTCTTGTATTGAACCTTTAGATAAACTATCAGATCTATCATCAAATAGAACTAGTCTTACTTTTCCTTTAACACAAGTATAATTTAAAGTAGACTCTTTATGTAAATGCCAAGCTTTAATTTTATCAAAATAAATAGTTGAAAAATAAATCTCACCAAAATTTTTAAATACTTCGCTATCTTTTCTAAGCATATGCATAACTTTTCCTCTATCATCTTGAATGATCTTAAGTTTTGTAATTTTAACTCCCTTTATCATTTAAATTTTTTATTTAATATTTTAAGTCTCTTAAAAATTTTTAATATATTTTTTTTTAATAGTAGAAATATTCTTAAAAATATTTTTAGAAAATTTATGATTTGCAATATAAATATCTTTCATATTATCTACTGAATGAAAAAAACCATCTATTTTAACCAAGTTCGATTTATACCTTTTTATTAAAATTGGGTAAAAATCTTTTTCAAAATTATCACTTTTTTTAAAAATTTTTGAATGTTTTAATAGTTTTTTTGTTTTTATAATGATTATCCCTGCATAATTATACGCTATATAATTTTTTTTTTTTCTTACATTTACCGAGTCAAAAATAATATTTCTTTTAAAATCAACAATTTTACTTCCTTGCAAACAAACTGTACCAAATTGATATTGATTTTCGTTACTTAAAAAAGTTACATCATATTTATTACGAACATGCTTAATAAAAATTTTATTTAGATCAAAATTTAAGATTGAGTCTCCATTTATTATCAATACGTCTGATGAAGATATTCTTTTTAATACCTTAAGTATTCTCAAACCAATTTTAGTGTTTTCACCTGTATTTACTTGATCAATAGATAAATCAAAATTTTTATTTTTATTTATAAAATTTCTAATTTGATTTCCCCTGTATCCTAAAGGTAAAATAATATGATTAAAATTATTCTTTTTTAAAAAATTTATCATAAACCATAAAATTTCTTTTTTATGAATTTTAACAAGAGTTTTAGGTATTCTATTTCCAAGCGCTCCTAGCCTAGTTCCTTTACCTCCGCATAAAATCATTGCTGTTCTTTTTTCTTTAATCATAGTATTTAATTAATTCTGTAGTTTAATTTACTTTTATAATATAGATCATGAAAATCATTACTTTTTTTGTTTTTCTTTTGTTTAATTTTTTTTAAGGTTAAATTAATTTCTTTAGGTGATTTAATAATATAAAACCTCTGTTTCATTACTTTTAAGATATCTTTTTTAGGCATATTGTTCTTATCTAATATTAAAATTATCTCTATATCTGAATTTGCTAATTCATAAATTGGTGTGCTGAAAAAATCACATATTAAAATTCCTGGCCTTATTTTCTTTACTGCTGTTCGAAGGGTATTATGACTCACAACTAGATTTTTAAATTTTTCTAAGTAAATATAAATTGGATTTGTTTCAATATTATATAAATTTATCAAAGTTTTTTTATAAAACGACATTGGCAATACTTTTACAAAAGTTCTATAAGAATTTTTTTTATTTAAAATTTCACAAATCTCTATTTGATCATTAAATCTTTCTGTTTGAGATGATTGAAAATTTGGTTTAAAAAAATTATTTAAACTTATAGGTAAATACATAATATTGCTTTTTATAAGATTTTTTATTTTTGTAACTTCGCTTATGTAAGGCTCTTTAAAACTTCCGGTATGTAAAAGTTTTGTTTTAGTTAAATATTTCTTTTTATCAAAAAGTTTACTTATACCGTAGGAAAGAAAAGTGTCACAAAAAAAATAATCTGAATGTTTATGCATCAGGTCTTTTTCGGTTACAAAATAAGATCCTCCATGTTGAACTCCAAAAATCTTATATTTTTTTTTTAATAATATAAGTAAGTTTCTTATAAGAAAACTAGGAGATTGACCCCAATATATATTTTTTAACTTTTTAAAAACAATTTTTTTTTCCAAATATCCTAAAGACTCTTTTGAATATTTTTCAAAAAATTTATTTATTTCTAAGATGTAGGAAATAAAAATACTTTCTAAATCTTTAAAATTTATATTTTCAAAATTTAAATTTTTTAAACAAATATTTTCAAAAAGAATTAAAAACTTTTCATTTGTATCTACAAACTTCGTTTTTTTTATATTATAATTTGAATAATTTAAATCTAATGCTGGTTCGATTATTACGTTTGATTTAATACTTGAAAAGTAAATATCTGAAAACATTTTTTTGAATTTTACTATAATTATAGAAACATTAATCTCATTTAAGATGAAAAAAAATTGTAAAAAGATCTTTTTAAACATAAACAGAAAATTAAAATTATTTTCTGTATTACTAAATGTGCTGAAAAATACTTTTTTTTTTTTAAGATGAAATTGAAATACCTTTCTATAAAAAGTTTTACTTAAAAAATCATGTTCTAAATCGTCTAAATAATTAATCCTTTTAATTCTATGAATTTTTATAACTTGGTCTAAAGAGCTTAGTATGAATTTAACACCTGCATATAACCTAGGTAAATCAAAGCAAAAAGTATTGTAAATACTATTAATCCTTACATTATCTATTTTAATCTTATTCTTAATTCCGATGGACATTAGTTTTTGATCGAAATATCTATAATTTTTAATAAAAAGATTTTTTTTAATTGAACCTTTAAATTTGTGATCAAGGCATTGAATATTTTTAAATCCCTCCTTTTTTAAAAAAATATAAATTGCTAATTTATCCGTAATAATTAGCTTATTAGATTTCTTCAAATTTAAGTTTTGAGAATTAATAAGAAAATTAATATTTTTAAAACTACAAATTAGATAAGCTTCTTTCATGCTTTTTTATGTACTCCAAATTCTGATATTTTCTTTGCTAAAACGTCTGAAGTAGAAATATGTTCATTGAATTTCATTACATAACCGGTTTCCTTATCAATTTTTTTTTGAAATTCCTTTTCTGAAATTTTTATAATCTCATTCATTCTGCTGTCAAATTCTTGATAGGAGCAGTCTTCTAAGTGACAAATACCTTTTATAGGAAAATCATAAAGTTTATCTTTTATGAAATTACATGATAAAGCTTTCCCTCCTATACCAATCTTGTTTCTGAGTAAGGTTGAAGCCCAACCTACAACTACCTTACTATTAAATACGGACTCTAAACTTGTATATTTAGCTCTATTCTTAACTATTACGCATTCTTTAAAATATTGGAATTCTTTAGTTGATAAATTTTCTTTAAAAAAATCAATTTCAATTTTTGATAGATCTGGATTAAGGATTGGATCTCTTTTTAAAGGAATTTCTAATTTTAAATTTTTATCTTTAGCATATCTCAAAACATATTTTAAAAGTTTTAAAGGACCTAGCTTTATGTTTATGTTTCTAATATCATTTTTATCATTAAATTTTTTAAAAGTCGCACTGTCATATCCTAAGTAAGCATGATTAAAGATTTTATGTACATAGTCAGAAATGAAACAAATATCACTTTTTTTGTTAATCTTAATATTATTTTTCTTATATTCTAAATAATCTGAAAATTGTAAATCACCTATAGGATAAAAATTTTTTATATCTAGATTTAATTCTTTGAATTTTTCTTTCTCATAATCTCCAAAGCAAAAAAAATGTGGAATAAAAATTTTCTCATTAAAGTTTGTAGATGTTTTTTTGCTTTTAAAAAAATAATCTTGGTAAAGATAATCATATCTTGCGGCTGCCTGTATAGCTATAAATTTATAGTTTTTCCAACGAAGCTTGGCAATTTCTGAAAATTTAATAGCATTATCAATTTTTGTTAAAACTACTTTAGGATTAATGATGTCTATAAGAGATATTAAATAAACAGTAAAAATATTACCAAGATAAAAATTCTTAATCATATGAAATATAACTTTTGGAGAAAAATAAATTTTTTTTAATATACTAGTTCTAGTCTCTAATAAAAAAAAATCATATCTATCAAAAAAATATTTAGCATCATTTAATGATTTCACATCAAAAATAACTAAATCAGATTTTTTTGGGGATTTAAAAGTTATTTTTGTATTAAAAAAAATATAAATTATTTTGTATAAACTTCTGAAATTCATTAAATTTATGTTTTACAAATTAAATATAATTATATCTTTTCTAACTTTTTGCCTTTAATTTTTAAAATATAATCACAATTTTCCAATGTTTTATTTTTATGAGAAATAATAAAAATAGTTTTCTTTTTTTTTAAAACTATAAATTTCTTTCAATATTTTTTTTTCTGTTTCTAAATCAAGTGAACTTGTAGACTCATCAAATATTAAGATTTCTGGATTATGGTAAATAGCTCTAGCTATACCAATTCTTTGTTTCTGACCTCCTGAAAGTCTTGCGCCTCTCTCACCTATAACAGTTTCTAACTTATTTTCTAGAGTGTCAGAAAATTCTTTTAAATTAGAAAATTCTAAACATTTTTTTACCTGTTCTTCTGAAATATTTGTATCGGACAAACCAAAAGCAATATTTTTTTTTAAAGTGTCATCTATAATAAAGACTTCTTGGGGAACACATCCTACTAATTTTTGCCAATTTTTAATCGAGTCATTGATATTTATGCCATCTACAGAAATTTTTCCTTTAGTTGGAGATTGCAAACCTATTAAAAGGTCTATCAAAGTACTTTTTCCAGAGCCACTTTCTCCCTCAATTCCTACACATTCTCCCTTTTTAACCTCAAAATTAATGTTCTCCAATACGTTAGCATTCTGTTTGGATGATTTATTTAAATCGTAACAAAAAGTTAAATTTTCTACTTTAATTTCATTAAAAAAATTAATCTTAATTTTAGAATTCTTCTCTGTAACTTCTGAGCTTGGAAATTTTTCAATTTCTTCTGTAAGATTTTCTGCACACCTAAGATTAAACTGTATATTTTGAATGCTTTGGACAATTTTTGCTATAGATGGAACTAATCTATATGCAGCTGCTAGATATAATCCAAACATTGGTATTACTGAAGCATTTAGTAAATCATTTGAAAGAAAATAAATTAAGAAAATACTTAATAATATAAGCATAAAAATCTCAAAAGCAGGCTTAGACATATTATTTCTTAAGGTCGTGGAAGTTGAAATATTTGCTATTTCATTATTATGTACACTGAACATTTTTAGAAATGAGTTTTCTTTTGACCAAATTTTTAATTCTCTCATGCCAATTAAGCCCTCCATAATTGATTTAATTTTTCCATCTTGATGAACCAATCGATTTTCACTCATAGTTTTTATTTTTCCTTTATTAAACATGTTGAAGAAATAACCAAAGGCTACAAAAGATATTATGCATGAAATAGATATAATTGGATCTATTAATATAAGGTAAAATGAAATACCGGCTAAAACCAAAAGTTCAAGAGCTAATGTAGATATTCCATTTACTAAATATGAGAATTGATCTACTTCTGTAGTTATATTTTTAAGAGTGCGAGCAGTGTTAGTTCTTTGATGAAATATCATCGGTAGATTTAAATATCCAATAAATAAACGTTCAGATATTTTTGCTTTTAAAGAAAAGACAAATTCTCCCTCTTTCCATTTGACGATAATTGTGGAAACAGTCTTTACAAAAAAAGTAAGTATAAAAAGTAGTAAAACTAATAGAGAAATATTTTGTGAGTTTGTTGTATCTGAAATATATTTAATTATTTCTGGAACTTCTAAATTCGTATTTGATAAATAATTTAATAAAATAAAAAGATTATTTAACAGTAAAATTTCTAAAATCATTCCTATAACCATTATAAAAAAAAGATTTAATGCTGATCTTTTTTGTTGTTTGTTTAAGATAATTTTTAAACTATCGAATAATTTTTTTAAAATATTGTTATTCATTTTAATCTAGGCAAAGCTCCGCACTCTGAAAAATACACATTTTCATTTTTTTCATTTTTTTAAACTGGTCTAACTAAAATATCTTTATTAATCGTTGTAACTTTATTTCCAATCAATACTTTTAATTTTCTTTTACGTATTTCAACTAATTTAAATACTGCATTAAGAAATGGTCCACTATTAAATTTATATTTTCTATTTAATATTAATTCAAAAAAATTTGAAGATATTGCTCCATTGATATTTTCTGAGTCTTTGCACTTTTTTATAAATTCTGAAATTTCATTTTGTGACTCAAAAAATCCCTCTAAAAAATATTTTAAACCTTTAAGATATCTAAGTTGGTTAAAAGTATTTTTTTTACTAAATTTTTTGCTATAACAAAAAATGTAATCTTCAAGAATATTAATCTTTTTTTTTATAACTTGATTTTTAACAAATGATTTTACTTCCATGAAAGGACTATAGATTACAAAATCCTCACCTAAGTTTTTTTTTAAATTATTAATAAAAAAATTTAATTTTTTTTTTTTCGTATTTTGCTATAACCCACATTATTTTTTATCAAGTTCGCTCTTAAGTTCTTCATACTCTTTCATTTTTCTTTTCATAAAATTTATTGTTAAATTAGTTTTCTCGATCATTCCTTTGGGTGTCAAAATATAGATGTAGTTAATTTTTTTAGGATTTTTTTTGAAGTTTTTTATTTTTATAAGACCTTTGTTTTTTAATTCTTTTAAACAATAATTAAGTTTTCCAAGACTAAAATTTAACTCGCCAGCTAAATCTCTTTGAGATTTATTTGGTTCTTTTTGAATTTTTCTCATTACATTTAAGTGATCTTGGCTAAATTTTTTTTTGTTCATTATTTGAACATTATATGTTCAAACATTGAACAAGTAAAGCTAATTTATTTATCTTCTTTTAATCACTTTATAGGCGAGTTTTTTTTCTACTTTCTTATTGATCTTCAGAAACGGATGAACAATTTTACTTTTTTTAATCAATCTTAAAAAGTTGTTATTTCCTGGAAGTAAATTAAGTTTTTTACTTACAGTTCTGAGAAATTCTAAGTCCTCAAAAGTATCCAATGTAGTTCTAAATTTCTTAATTTTGTATCCTCGATATCTTTTAATTAATTTCATCTTTTGTAAATTAAATCGTTTAGGTTTTGAAAAGATTAACCAAGTTGGATATTCATAATTTTTTTTACTAATAGAGTTCTTAATTTTTTCTAATAAATTAGAATTTAATATTTCGATAGAAGTTCCTTCATTATACTCGGAGCGACCTTTCCAATTTGGAGAATGCTCTATTGTATTGGAAGAAATGTAATCAGCTTTGGCAGTTATAAATTGCTGAATAGCAGCTTTAATAAATATTGGATCTAACATAATATTATCTGAGGTAATCCTTGCAAAATACTTAATTTGATACTTTTTACAACATTCAAAAACTCTCTTGAAAACATTTTCTTCTGGTCCTTTAAAAATTTTAATTTTGTATTTTTTTTTAACAAAATTCCAAATACTTCTATTTTTATTGTTGTTTGGAGTTGCAATAATTATCTTGTCTTTTTTAATTCCTGCTCGTAAAATATTTTTGATAACGTAATCTAAAGCAAGATAGTTCTTAAATATTTTTTTTAAAACTTTACCAGGCAACCTTTTAGAGGTAATTCTTGTTTCAACTATAAAAAAAAAATTATTTTTTCTCACAGATTACGATCTCCATATCTGCATAATCTTGCTTACTTAATTCATGAAAATAAACATCATTAATTTTGGAGAAAATTTTTTGTAGTAAATTTTGTTTTTTTAAATGTTTAAACTTTATATTAGTTGCTCCTTCTGAGTCACTTGAGCCTTTGTTATTAAAATGCCAGCCCAAATGATTAGTTATACTATAAACAAGAACACTAAATGTCTTTATTAATTTCAGATTACTAAATTTAACAATCTTTTTTAAATGAGTTTTATTAAAATAGTTAATATGTACTGGTCTATAATAAAAATTTTTATAACTTTGATTTCCATATAATTGTACTAAAGGATCATTGATGCTTGGACATTCTATAATTATTCTTCCTCTCTTCTTTAAAAGAACTTTTAAATTTTTTAAGAAGTTAATTGGATCAGTGACATGTTCTAAAACTGAAATAATAATTACTACGTCAAATGAATTTTTTGGAGCATCGTCAATTTCTTTATATGTTTTAATATTAAATTTTTTTGATAAGTATTTTCTTTGAACTCCACTCAATTCAACTGCTTCATATTTTTTTACATTAGTTTTTAAATAGTGATATAAATAACCTCCCCCAGCTCCAATTTCTAAAACTCTTTTATTTTTAGTATATTTTTTAATTTTTGAAAAAATTTTGTTATAATGATTATTCTTATTAGAAAAAAATTTTTTATCGTATAATTTTACATATTCTTTTCTATAAAAAGAATGAGTTAAAAACTTTTTGACAAATTTTTTATTTAAAAATTCTAATTTACATACTTGGCATCGATAAACATCACATTTCTGTTTACCTCTTATTTCTTTGTTTACTATTTTGTGAAATGTATTCTTTTTGCACAAATAACAGTTTTTTTTCATTTTAGATCAGTTCTTTTAATTAGTTTGTTAATTCCAATATCTTTTTTTGCTCTTTTTTTAAGGACACTGTAAAAATTTTCTATTTTTTCGCCTTTATTATTGAATGGTCTTAAACAAATTACATTATGCTTGTTAAATTTACTACCCTTTTTAATTTTTTGAGATGAATAAATACTTCTCTTTAGATTTTTTTCTCCGTACTTTTCACAATTCAAAATTTTATCTTTTTTATTACCAATCATTAAAAATGCTTGGTCAATTTTTTTTCTTAAGACTTGCATTTGTTTAAAATTAATTGATAAAGGATAATCTGCTGACTTACTAGATCCTATAGATGGAACAAAGTGTTTCTCGATTATTTTTACACCAAAAAAGACTGACGCAATAGTCGCTTCTATACCTTGCGTATGGTCTGAAAAACCTGTTTCAATTTTAAATCTTTTTTTTAATTCTCTAATATTTGATAAATTTATGTCTTCTAATTTTGTTGGGTAAGATGATACACAATGAAAAATAATAACCTTTTTTCTGTTCAAAAATTTTAAGGAGTTTTCAATATCTTTATATTTTGAAATACCTGTTGATACGAATGCCATTTTTTTTGTTTTTTTAATTTCTTTAAGAAGTTGATAATAATTAAGATCTCCTGAAGCAACCTTAAAAAACTTAACGTATTTAGATAAACGTTTAACCAAATTAGGATCAAATGGTGTTACGCAAAAGTCTATTTTTATTTTTTTTGCATAAAGATGAAGTTTCTTTAAGTTAGAAAATGAAATTTTCATTTTAGCAAATCTCTGAGCCTGATATTTAAATTTATTATATTTAATATAGCTAAGAGTTTTTAAGTTTGGATGAACAATAGTTTTTTCATCATAAATCTGAAATTTAACACAATCTGCTCCTCCTTTTTTTGCTTCGAAAATAGACTTATAAGCTAGTTTAAGATTACCCATATGGCTACTACCAATTTCTGCAATCAAATAAGGTTTTTTTAATTTTAACATTTTAAAATATTATTTTTCCCATTTAATTGACGGTGAAAAATAGTCTTTGTTAACTTCTGTTTTATACTTGTCAATTAATTTAATATTTTTATTAATAATCTCTTCATTAAAATTAATTGGTTTAAGACCTAGAGAAATTAAGGATGTGTTTTTAGGATTATAATAGTGTTCTTCCATTTCTTTTCTAGGATTTGAAATGCTTTTAGAAGAAGCTTTATATCCAATTTTTTTAGAAGCTTTAATTACCATTGAGGCGAGTTCATTTACAGATTTAAAATCCGTAAATTGATTAAAGACTCTAAAATCTCCAGACTTTGGAGGATTATTTGCTGCAATATTGATACAGTTAACTGTATCAATTAAATTAATAAAACCTCTTCTTTGAGTTCCTTTCCCATAAATTGTTAAAGGATAATCCGTAATTACTTGTGTTAAAAATCTATTTATTATTGTTCCAAAAACTTCATCATAATGAAAAGATGTACTTAAATTTTCAAAGTCCATTAATATTTCTTCTGTATAGTTTCCATAAACTACTCCTTGATTCAGGTCTGTGCATTTTAAACCCCAGTTTCTGCAAACAAACTCTATGTTGGCACTATCGTGAACTTTTGATAGGTGATAGAAGCTTCCTGGTTTTTTTGGATAGAGCATTCTATCTTTTCTTCCTTTATGTTCGATATCTATCCAGCCCTCTTCTATATCTATGTTGGGAGTGCCATACTCTCCCAAAGTCCCTAATTTAATTAAATGTGCAGATGGACAATTTTTTTTAATCGCAAATAATAAATTCAAATTTCCTATGACGTTATTTTGTTGAGTAAATACTGCTCTTTCTCTATTTGACATCGAGTATGGAGCAGAAGGTTGTTCAGCATAATGAACTATTGCATCAGGTTTATACTCACTTAAAATATCCCTAATAAATCTATGGTTAAGCAAGTCTCCTATAACTACCTTAATTGGATTACTTTGATTTAAATTCCATTTTTTAACTCTTTCTTGCAAACTTAGTTGAGGAATTAGTGGTTTGTATCCAAATTCTAGCTCCATCTTTTTCTTAATAAAATTATCTACTACGATTACATCATGTTTTTTTTTTGAAAAAAATAATGCTGTAGGCCAACCAAGATACCCGTCTCCACCTAAAATTAATATTTTCATTTTGTTCAAGAGTTATACCAATTAAATGTTCTTTTCAAATTTAAATTTAAATTTGAATTTTCTTTTTCTTTAAATCTACTAAAAAAGCTTACATCATATCCTGAAGGAGCTTTAATCTTTTTTATTTTTAATTTTTTTTTAGAAAAACTATTTAATTTTTTTATAATATAATTAATACTATTTTTTTTATTTGTTTTTATATTATATAAATTGTTTAAATTTCTTCGTTTAGAAATTTTTAAAACTTTCTTAATTAATTGATCAATAAAAATAAAATCTCTTAATTGTTTACCATTTCCATGAATCTTAAAAAGTTTATCTTTTTTTAAACATTTTATCATTTCATGGATGGCGCTCGACTTATGAAGGGAGTAAGGTCCATAAACATTTGAAAATCTTAGAATAGATACATTTAGTTTAAAATTTCTTTTAAATGATTTTGACATATCTTCATTTGTTTTCTTAGTTAGAGCATAAAAACTTGGATTGTTATAAAAATTCTCAGCCGCTTGAGAAGAAGCTATTAAAACTTTTTTACAACTGAACCTAGAAGAATTTAACAAAATATTAAATGTTGCTTGAATATTGTTTTTATATGCTCCATTTATATTTTCGTTACAAGTATTTACTCCTGATATAGCTGCTAAATGAATTACTAGTTTTGGTTTTATCTTACTAAATAATTTTGCAACTTTTTTTTCATTAGATAAGTCTAATTTTGAAAAATTTTTAAATTTCAGGTACCTGTTTTTTTTAAGATCTACTCCATAAAATTTAACTTTTCTGTTTAAAAAATATCTTACTATATTAGTTCCAATAAATCCTGAGCTGCCTGTTATTAGTATCATTTAATTAAAAGTATTTTGAAGAAGAATTTTAATTTTAGTTAAATTTTTTTTTAAAATATTTTTTGACATATTATTTTCATGTTTATTATAAATATATAATGCTCTATCAAAATGGTTAATTTTAATTCCCTTAGTTTTTTTTATTTTTAACCAAAAATCATAATCATCTTGATAAAAATTTTTTTCATTATAGCCTCCAACTTTTTCCCATACTTTTTTTTTAAACAAACAACCACTTCCTAATGGATAAAATAAATTCTTAATAAAAGTATTAGATATTTGTTTTTTTATGTATTTTTTTTTTTTAATTTTATCGTTAATGATTACATTTGAATAAACAAAATCACTTTTAGATTTTAAAAAAAAATCATAAGTTTTTTTAGCAAATGATGGGTTAATTGAGTCATCCGCATCAACTTTGCATATAATTTTTCCAGTAGTTTTAGATATTCCAAAGTTCATCGTTTTAGACAAGTTTTTAAATCCCTTTTTAAAGTATTTAATTTTTTTGTATCTTTTTTTTAATTTTTTTATAATTTGGTCAGTATTATCATTGCTTGAGTCGTTTATAATAATAATTTCTTTAACGAGTTTTTTTTCATTTTTCAGTATACTTAAAATACAATTAGTTATCAGATAACCATAATTATGACTTGGTATTACAAAAGATATCATCTGCTTAAGTTACTCAGTATTTTTGGTTTTCTTAATTTTTTATTTTCTAAACAAAATTTGTTAATTTTGTCCTCAAATTTATTATAGATAACTTCAAGAAGAGCTGGGTGCCACATTTTGGAAGTCCAAATTCGTCCTGTTGTTTTTTGTTTAACTCCAATAATTTTTTCATCAAAAACTTTTTTTTCTACAAATAAATTTAATTCAATAATAAAATCCTTAACACATCTACAAGCGTTTTCATGGAGGTTATCCTTGGCATTTAAATTTACTACAGTTTGATGAACTATATCACCTCCATCAATATTTTGTGTAAGATGATGAAAAGTCATTCCAGTAAACTCTGGTTCTAAAAGATATGACGGCCAGAAGTGAGTGGCACTACCTCTGTACCAAGGAGATAGTCCTCCATGTATATTTAATCTATTTAGTTTAAATAAATTTAAAATTTCATCGCCTAATTTTTGGCATCCATAAGTAATTAAATTTATATTTTCGAATTTTTTAAGTTTTTTTGCTAAATTTCCATTTTCTATATCTTCTTTTTGAATCTTTATTATTTTTTTAATATTTTTCTGATTAATTTTTTTATAACTGCTAAAAAAATCATGTTCAGCTTTATCTCTTTTATCAAAATGTATTTTTTCTAGTTTTGATAAAGAATTATTTTCTGTATAGCTATTTGTTTGAAAATTTTCTCTTTTTTGTATTATCCAAGTATCTATAATATTATTTTCAGCTATAGATTTTACTAAAAATTGATGTCTAGGATGATCTCCAGTGATAATTGTAATCATAAAAATTTAATTAACTTCTTTTTTAAACAAATTTTAAGAACTTCTATGGCTTTATAAAAATTAAGTTTTCTCAATTTTGAAATCTCTAGAATATTAAGACTCCCATCTGCATAATTTAAGATATTAAGTAATATTTTTTTTTCCACAATATTAAAATTATTAATATCTTTATCTTTTCCTTGAAAATTAATTGTGGAATAAAGATTTCTTTTGCTGAGCATAAGCTCTCCGTAAGGCATTATTCTTTTTATTGGCAGCAAATAATCATTAATTTCTAAAATTTTACTCAATTGATTTACTGATTTTTCAATCATAGAAATATTCATGAATTTTTTATCATCTCCAGAATTATGATATTGATTATATTTTTCATAAACAGTTCTGGAAATATTTCCTACAGGCAAATTAAAACCTGGAGAATTATATTGTCTTTCATCACTTCCTTCCGATGGGTCAAATTCCCTTAGTAAGATTTTTTTATTTTGATTAAGATAAATGAATAACTTATCTAATGTTGAATTTCCTTTTTTAGAAAGTTTATAAGATATTTTTTTTTTTGGACCTCCTAAGCAAGTGAGCACTAAACCAGAGTCCAGTAATCTTTTTAGTTTTTTTCCATGACTATATAAAAAACATAAGCTTCCTATTGTTTCAGGATTAATTAAAAAAATATAAGTAAAGTTTTTGTTCTTCCATAATTTAATCTTATTATAAAGACCTATCATTGTTAATGGTCCGCTGAGTTCATTATTAGCTAAACTTGGATGACATAAATAAGTAGATATCAAAATAATTTTTTTAGATTTACCTTTAATTTGTGCAAACCCATTTATAAGTTCACCCTGTTTAAAATATGAGTCTACAACGCAATGATAGCGTCCTGTATTTAATTTTTTTTTCTGGTTAAAGGACATGCAGAAACCCCAAGTTCTATTATAATAGCTTGTAACATAAGGAATAAACTTAGGTTTTTTTGGTAAAGAGAATATTCTTTTTTTAAGTTGGTTTAAATCTAATATTTTATTTACCCTATCTGAATATGACAAAACATGTAAATTATTTTTTTTGTAATCTAATATTTTTTTTCCATTATATTTTATAAATCCTTCTCTGATCTCCCATTCCTTAGGAACAACCCAGTCGAATATTTTTTTTCCACTTTTGTATCTTAATTTATTAAAGGGTATAAAATTACTTATTATTTCCAATGATTTTTTGTACCCACTGCCTAAGATGCTTCTATTTAAGGGAAATAGTTGATCAAATATTTTTGAAAAATTTATCTTATGTTTTTCCATTTAAGTTTGGTTCCTGTTTTTAAAGTTTTTTTTGCTTTTTTATTCAAAATTTTATCCCAATTTTCTGCTGAAATTCCAATATTTGGTCGTAAAGTAATTAAATTACTTTTATCCAATCTTTCACCCTTTTGAATTGATTTTGATATAAAGATCCCTCTTCTAGCATTTTTTCTAGATTTTATTTCAGATTTTATAAAGTTTTTATTTTTTGATTTTCCTAAAACTTTATTAATTTGATTAATTTTTTCAATAATCATTTTTAGATCATCAGAATTCATAGAATGATAATGATCATTTCCTTTTTTCTTTTTATCATTTGTAAAATGTTTTTCTATAACATTAGCTCCAAGTAAATAGGCAGTTGTAATATTTGACATATCTTTATTAGGCAGCGTATGATCAGAATAACCAATAGGATAACCTCTAAAATTATTTTTTAGATGCTCAATCATTAGAAGGTTGGCATCTCTATCTTTTGTGGGATAATTAAGAATACAGTGCATTAATACTATCTTTAATTTTTTCTTTGAATTAAGAACTTTAAGTGCAAATCTTATTTCTTGTTCATTAGAGCCTCCAGTTGATAGTAAAACTGGTTTTCCTTTAGACGAAATTTTTCTCAACAGTGGAACATTGGTTATATCAGATGAAGAAATCTTAAATAATGGGACCAAAGGATTTATCATATCAACGGCACCCAAATCAAAAGGGGTAGATAAAAAATCAATTTTAAGTTTTTTACAAAAAGTTGATAATATTTTATAATCTTTATAATTAAATTTATCAAATTTTGAAAATAGTTCTAATTGTGATTTAATTTTTTCTTTAGAAGTGTCCCAATATGCCCTTGACTCTTTCGAGGCTATTTTGTTTGCTTTGTATGTTTGAAATTTAGCTGCATGTGCTCCTGCTTTTTTCGCAAGTAGAATTAATTTTTTTGCTCTTGGGACTGAGCACTCATGATTAACTCCTATTTCGGCAATTAAATAAAATTGTTTGTTTTTTTTTATTTTTGAATAATTAAAAACTGTCATTTATTTAATCTTGTGTTTTTTCCTTAGTTTACTCATATGTTTTTTCATCTTTTTTTTATTTCGTGTCATACTAGTTGCGTGTCGTCTGTATCTGTAAAGAGGTAATGGCACTCTAGAAATACTATATTTCTTATTAAATCTAATACGTAGGTCTTTATCTTCGTGACTAAAAAATTTTTCATCATACATACCTAGTTTAATTAAATGTTCAGTTCTAAACATAATTCCACATCCTATTGGTTCTTTAATACAATTTTTCCTAGACAAAATTTTTTCTTTATCATCTACTAACAAGTAATCACAACTTACTGCATCAATATCTTTGTTCTCCTCTAAAAAAATTTTCAAAATATGTAAAAAATTTTTATTAACATAGTCATCTGAATCTAGTCTAACTATGAATCTTGATTTTGATTTTAGAATTCCTTTATTAATTGAAAAAGGAAGTCCTTTATTTTTTTTATTTTCTAAAACTATAATTTCATTGCCAAAAGCTTTTAAAATTTTTGAAGTATTATCTTTGCTTCCATCATTAATTACAATTACATCATATTCGGACTTATGAAGATTTTGGCTTAGTATAGACCTAAGACATCTTCCTATAAATCTTTCTTGATTAAATACGGGAATAATGACTGATATACGTTTTTCATTAAGCATTTAGATGTATCCTTATTTTTTATTCATAATAAAATTCTTGATTATTTATAATAAATATGTAAAAAAACAAGATATCGTTCAAAAATTGAACAGTAAAGAAAAAAATTAGGTGAAAAAAAAAGTTAATAGAAAAAAGCTTAAAAATGGCTATTTATTTTGGATAACTGGCCTATCCGGCTCAGGAAAAACTACCGTAGCAAAAAAAATTAAGAGAAATGTTGAAAAGCTCTATGGTCCCACAGTTGTCATTAGTGGAGATGATATAAGAAACATATTTAATTTTAAAGGATACTCTTATAAAGAAAGATCTTCCTTGGTTATGAAATATTGTAAATTGTCTCTATTTTTAACTAAACAAAATATTAATGTTATTTTTGCAGTAGTTGGTCTATTTAATAAAGCAAGGCTTTGGAATAAGAAGAATATTAAAAATTATTGTGAAATTTATTTAAAAACTGATCTAAAAAAATTAATTAGAAGAAAAGATAAAAAATTCTATTCTACTGGCAAAGAAGTAGTGGGCATAAATATTAAGCCCGAATTTCCTAAATATCCTCATATTACAATAAACAATAATTTTAAAGAAAGTGTTAATGCATTATCAAAAAAATTAATAAAAAAAATAATTATTAAATGCCCATCGTAAAAACTTCATAGAAATGAAAAAATATTCAAAAGCAGAAACACTAAAATATCTTCAAAAGTTCGAAAATCAGATTGGTATTAAGATCCCAAAATCCATTTTTTTTACTAAAAGAGAGTTTCAAAAAAATTCTAAAAAATTAGTTTTAAAAATAGAAAAAAGCTTTAAAAATAAAAAGATTATCATTCGTTCCTCAGCATTAAATGAAGATACATCAAAGGAAAGTAATGCTGGAAAATATAAATCATTTGAAAACATTAATGCAAAAAATAGAGAAAAAATTGTTTCTAGCATTGAAGTAATGATTAAAGATTTTAAAAATTTAAAAGATCAAATTTTAATTCAAGAATTCATATCTAATCCAGATATTGCTGGTGTAATTTTTACTAGATCTTTTATTTCTAACTCCCCATATTATGTAATCAATTATGATAAATCTGGAAAAACTAATTTAATAACAAGTGGAAAAAACAATCCTACGATGAGAACTCTTTATATTTATAAAGATAATTTAAAAAATGGATTATGGGAAAAATATTTAAATAAAATTAACTTTTTAGAAAAAAAGATAAAAAATGATAGGCTAGATATAGAATTTTGTATAAAAAAAAAATTTTTTTATTTGCTTCAATGTCGTCCATTAAAAAAAAGGTCAACAAATTTAAAAAATGACAAAATTTTAAGGATTGGATTAAAAAATATTCAAAAAAAAATTAAGAAATTCACTAAACCAATTCATAGTTTAATAGGAAATAAAAATTGTTTTAGCAATATGAGTGATTGGAATCCTGCAGAAATGATTGGTGTAAGACCGTCTGTTCTTGCTCATAGTTTATACTCTGAATTAATAACTGATGAGGTTTGGGCTAAACAAAGAAAAGATTATGGTTATAAAGACGTTAGACCTAATCCATTAATGATTAACTTTGGTGGTTCTCCTTATATTGATCTTAGAGTAGATTTTAATTCTTTCGTTCCAGCAAGCTTACCAGATAAAATTCAAAAAAAAGCTATTAATTATTATTTAAATAAAATAAAGAAAAATCCAAAACTACAGGATAAAATTGAATTTGATGTTGTGGAAACTTGTTACGATTTCAAAAGTAGAGATAAAATAGCATTATTCTTAAATAAAAAAGAAACTAATATTTACTTAAAATGCTTAAAAAACCAGCTAAATAATATTATTTCTAATAAAAATAAAATACTAGAAAATGAAACAAGTAAAATATCTTTTCTTGAAAAAAAGATATCTCAAACAAATAATGACAATATAAGTGATATTCAAAAAATATATTTCTTCGTAAAATATTGTAAAAAATATGGAACATTGCCTTTTGCTGGAATTGCTAGGTGTGCTTTTATTTCAACAAAATTGCTTAGAACAATTTTAGAGTTAGGGATAATTGATGAAAAAGACCATCAAAATTTCTATGAATCTATTCAAACAATAGCAAAAAAAATTTGCGACGAAAGCTCAATAATAAAAAAAAGTTCATCATCAAGAAATGCCTTTTTGAGAAAATATGGCCATATTAGACCTTCGATGTATAATATATCTTCAAAAAACTATAGAGAAAATTTTAAAAATTATTTTTCCACAAAAAACAATGCATCCAAAAAAAATTATAAAAAATTTATACTAGATAAAGAAAAAATAAGAAATATCGACAAATTATTTAAAAATCATAAATTAGATATTAATTGTAAGTCTTTTTTTAAATTTGCAAGAAGATCCATCGAATTAAGAGAGCTATCAAAAATGGTATTTTCAAAATCAATTGATGAGATTTTTAATAGTCTTATGAATTTATCGAAAAAAATTCATATTAAGAGGGATGACCTTGAATATATATCTATAAAAAAAATTTTAGAGCTTTATAGTAATTTAGATATTGATCAAATCAGAAATATTTTAAAGTATGAAATTAGAAAAAATAAATCATTCCAAGAAATTAGTAACTTAATTGAATTTCCAGAATTTATAAACTCTTCTAACGATATATATTCACAGGAATTAAAAAATAATTTATCTAATTATGTAACAAATAAAAATATCACGGGTGAATTAATAAATTATGAAAATATAAAAAATTTTAAAAGTATGAAAAATAAAATTATTTTACTCAAAAATGCAGACCCTGGGTACGATTTTATTTTTTCACATAATATCAAAGGTTTAATAACTGAATATGGTGGTGCAAATTCACATATGTCAATTAGATGTCTTGAATTAGGGATACCTGCAATAATTGGTATTGGAACTAAAAATTTTCAGGCAATTAATAAAAATAATTTTGTACAGATAAATGCTAACCAAAAATATTTTAAAATTGTAAGATGAGAACAATATTAATATCAACAAAAATAAAAAAAGATAAATATAGGAATTCAAACTGTATTTTAGAAAATAATTGGATAAACTATTTTTCAAAAAAAAATATAAAGCTTATGCCAATCAATTATAAGCTTTTTAGGAAAAGGGATCTAGATCATTTAAAACCTATTGGAATTATATTAGCTGGGGGAAATGATTTATCTTCCATAATTAAAAATAAAGAAAATATTCTTAGAGAAAAAAACGATAGATTTTTATTAAACTATGGATTAAAAAAAAAATTACCAGTTTTGGGTGTTTGTTATGGTTTTCAATTCATAGCTAAAAAGTATAAAAGTAAATTATTTAAAGTCAAAGGGCATGTGAGAAAATATCACAATTTAAATTTTAAAAATTATAAATTGAATATTAATTCTTTTCATAATTATGGAATTTATAAGCTACCAAAAAATTTTGATATTTTAGCTAAATGTAACGATAAAACTATTGAATTAGCTGAATGCAAAAAGAAAAAAATTTTATGCTGTATGTTTCACCCTGAAAGACATAATAAAACTCAAAAATTAGTTAATAAGATTATTTTGAAACATTTTAAAATTTCATGAGGTTTATAATTTTAGCTGCAGGAAAAAGTAGTAGAATCTACAAAGAAATTGGAAAAATAAAATGTTTATTAAAAATAAAAAAAAAAAGTTTAATATCTAGAGCTATAATAGAGCTTAAAAAAGCTGATAAAAAAGCAAAAATAACTGTGGTTACAGGCTTTCAACAAAATAAAATCAAGAAAGAGCTCTTAAGTTTTAAAGAAATTGATTATATTTATAATAGAAAGTTTTTAAATACCGATATGTTATATTCTTTCTACTTAGCTTTAAAAAAATATAACGATGATTTGTTTTTTTGTTATTCTGATATAATTTTTTCCCATAAATCATTTAAAAAAATTTTAAGAAAAAAAAACGGATTATATGTTCCTTTAAAAAAAAATTGGCTTAAAATTTGGAAAATCCGAAATAAAGACCCTCTTAAAGACGCAGAACATATAAAAGTTTATAAGAATAAAATTTTAGAGATAGGAAAAAAAATAAAAGATGTATCAGAAACAAAATACCAATATATGGGGTTAATTTTTATTCCAAAAAAATTCAGATCTATTGTTATAAAAAATTATAAACTTTTGAAAAATAAAAAGAAAATGCATCTAACAACATTTTTAAATCAATTAGTTAAACGAAACTGCCCAGTATTTTTTAAAAGCACAAAAGAAGTTTGGTATGAATTTGACGATTACAATGATTTTATCAATTTTAAGAAACGAATCTAATTTTTTTAAAAAATTTTTTTCAGTGCATAAATCAAGCCAATTGAGCTATTAGTACTGGTCAGCTTCACGCGTTACCGCGCTTCCACACCCAGCCT
>NHGD01000004.1 GCA_002170125.1 Candidatus Pelagibacter sp. TMED128 | reverse complement strand
TTCCTCCTTTATTAATTAATGATGTAAATTTAATGCATCATTTAAATAGATGCAGGTTAATATTGCAAAAACATAGGCTTGTAGAAATGCTACTAATATTTCTAAACCAGTTAATGCGACTGAAAAACTAAGTGGTAACCAACCACCTAATAATCCTAAACTAATTACAAATCCTCCAAAAACTTTTAACATAGTATGTCCTGCCATCATGTTAGCAAATAATCTAACGGATAAACTAACTGGCCTACTTAAGTAAGATATAATTTCAATTATTGTAATTAAAGGCAAAAGCACAGCTGGTACTCCGCTAGGTACGAATATACTTAAATATTTAAAGCCATGTTTAGCAAATCCTATAATAGTAACCGCTACAAAAATGAATAAAGCCATTATTAAGGTAACAATTATGTGACTGGTGACAGTGAAAGCATAAGGAAGCATACCAACCATGTTACATATCAAAACAAACATAAATAGACTAAAAATAAACGGAAAATATGGTTTAGCTTTTGATCCGGCAGTGTCATTTATCATTTTAGCAACGAAGCTATATATCATCTCAGAGATTAGTTGGATTTTGCCCGGTATTATTTTTTTTTCTCTTGTTCCTAAAAATAAAAATAAAGCAATTGATGCAACGCTTATAAACATAAATAAACTTGCATTAGTAAAGGATAAATCTATTCCTGCTATTTTAATTTCAGGTCCTATTTTATAGACACTGAATTGTTCCATTGGGTTACTTGCCATAATAAATCCTATGTTTAATCTTCTTTTTGCATTCGATTAGCTACTTTTATAACATTTAATATGCCTGCGGCAGCTCCTAAAAAAAAGAAAATTATTATTAACCATGGTGTAGTACCAAACCAACTATCTAAAATAAACCCAATTATTGTCCCAACCCCTACTGCAGCAACTAATTCGGTGCCTAATTTAAAAGCATTGCCCATAAAAGAGCCTTTATTTGAAGGGTTTGATATTATTTGTTTTTTTATTTTTGATTTTGCAATTTTAAGGCGAGTTTTAAAATCATCAGGATTTTTCATGATAAATTACTAGGCTACTAGCTCTTCAGCTTTTTGTAAATCTACTGCCACTAATTGGCTAATTCCTTGTTCTGCCATAGTAACTCCATATAATCTGTGCATCCTTGACATCGTAAGGGCATGGTGGGTTATTATTATAAATTTGGTTTTGGTAATTTTTGTTAATTCATCTAGTAGTCCACAAAATCTCGTTACATTAGCATCATCTAAAGGGGCATCTACTTCATCCAAAACACAAATAGGAGAGGGATTAACCAAAAACACTGCAAAAATTAATGATAGAGCTGTTAGAGCTTGCTCGCCCCCAGACAATAAAGTGATTGATTGTAATCTTTTTCCAGGAGGAGAAACAAACATCTCTAAACCTGCTTCTAAAGGATCATCTGAGTCAACCAATTCAATTTTAGCTGTTCCACCACTAAACAGTTTTGTATAAACTTCGTTAAATTTTCTATTAACTTTTGTAAAAGCTTCCAGCAATCTTTCCCTTCCTTTTTGATTTAGCTCATCTATACTGGCTTTTAATTTTACTATTGCAGAATAAAGGTCAGCCCTGTCATCTTCCATTTTTTTTATTTCTGTCTCATATTTTTTAGTTTCTTCATCTGCTCGAAGATTAACTGAACCTAAAGACTCTCTCTGTTTTTTAATCTTTTCAACTTTTTGTTTCTGATCTTCTATGCTAGGAAAATTCTCTACAGACAAAATACTTAAATCTGATTGAGTCAATAAAGATGTTTCATTTTCTATATTTAGTTCACTTTTAACTGAATATAATAAATCTTTTTTTCTTTCATCTATCCCTTCAATTGTTGCTTCATTTCTAGCTTTATTTTCTTTTGCAACAGATAAACGTGATTGAATTTCTTTTAAATTTTGATTAATTGAACTATATTTTTTTTCGGCTTCGATTAAATCAATCTCAATTTCTTCATTTCTTTTTTTTGTATTATCTAAATTTTGTAAATTTTGACCCTTTGAAGTTGCTATGCGTTCAGGATTTTTTTGATTTTCATCTAACTCTAATTTTATCTTCTTTTTCCTCTCATTAAGCTCTAAAGTCATTTTATTAGAATTTGATTTTAAATTTCTCCAGTTTTCAAGTTCAATATCTATATTTTTAATTCTTTCTTTTCTCTTTATGGAGTCGCTTTGTATTGACTTATTCTTCCCATATTTTTCTGCATATTCCTCTTGAGATAAAGTTATTTTTTTTACTAATTCTTTTAACTCTTTAAAAATCTCTTTAGTTAATTTTTTTTCTTGATCTATTAAACTTTCTATTTTGTTTAGCATTGCATCTAATTCTGTTTGTAAATTATTTAGTTTAGTTTTAGATGTACTTAGCTCATTTGAAGAAACTGACTCTACTTCAATAAGCTCATTTTCTGTTTTTAATAACTCTTCTTTTTCTTTTAATATTCTTTTTTCATTTAACTCTGCATCTAAAGCAATACTTCGTTCTCTTTCTAAATCAGACTCAACCGTTTTAATAGACTTTTCAAGTTTAACTTTTAAAGATTTTACTCTAGCTTCTTCTTCATCTAAACTTGTCATATCTAAATTAAGTTTTTGGAGCTTTGCTAGACTTTCCATTTTTTTATCTCTTAATGGGGAAAGTTTTTTGTTTTCCTCCTCTAAAAGACTATTATTGTGATTTAAATCTATATTTATCGCACTTACTTCATCATCTAATTCACTAAGTTTTTCGGTAATTTGCTTTTTGTCTTTTTCAATCTCTTGTATTTTCAAATAATATAACCCAGACTCAATTTTTTTGATTTCCTTAGAAATTTCTTTGTATCTTGTTGCTTCCTCGGCTTGTTTTTTCAAGTTATCTAACTGTTTTTGTTGTTGTTTTTTTAGTTCATCAGCTCTCTTTAGATTATTTTCTGCTGCATTAAGTCTTGTTTCAGCTTCCTGTCTTCTAGCATGAATACCAGAAATTCCAGCAGCTTCTTCGAGTATAGATCTTCTTTCAATAGGTTTGTTTGTAACAAGTTGGCCAATCCTTCCTTGACTAATTAAAGAGGGAGAGTGCGCTCCTGTAGATAAATCAGCAAAAAAAGTTTGAATATCTCGCGCCCTAACTTCTTTGTCATTTATATAATATTTTGATCCTTTATCTTTTTCTATTTTTCTTTTAATGGCTATTTCATCTAATTCATTATATTGCGTGGGGCCATTTTTATCTTTATTATCGAGCATCAAAGCTACTTCAGAAATATTTTTTGAAGGTCTATTTGATGTTCCAGAAAAAATTACATCCTCCATACCAGAACCTCGCATACTCTTCGCAGAATTTTCTCCCATACACCATCTTAAAGATTCAACTATATTAGATTTTCCGCATCCATTTGGACCAACTATTCCAGTCAGACCATCTTGAATCAAGAAAGTTGTTTTATCGGAAAAAGATTTAAAACCATTAATTTCTAATTTTTTAAATTGCATTTATAAATATTTATCTATTGCTTCTTTCAAAGACTTATATTCACGTTTACCTTTATATTGTTTTTCATTGATAAATATAGTGGGAGTAGACTTTATTTTATATTGTTTTTGTGCTTGAATTCTCTCATTTAAGATTTCATCTTGGGTATTTTCATTATTTAGACAATTATCCATTTTACTATTACTAAGCCCTAAATCTAAACCAATTTTTTTAATAGATTCGTTAATAATATTTATATCAGATCCAACAGCCCATTGATTTTGTTTTTTGTAAATTTCACTTAATAATTGAAATTTTTTATTATTATCTTCTTCACACCTTATAATTATTTCTGCATTAAGAGCTGCTAAATCTAACGGGAAACTATGGTGTTCAAATTTAACAATATCCTTATCGATGTATTGTTTCTTCAAATTTTCAAAAATACTATTGTGAAAATTTGCACAATGAGGACATGTCAGAGATGAAAACACTTTAATAGTAACTTTAGCATTTGAATTACCTAAGCTCAAAATTTTATTTTCAGCATTTACTGGAGAAAATAAAAAAATAAATAAAATTGTTTTAAAAAAAATTCTTTTAATTTCTTTCATTGAAAGCCTTTAAAAAATTATTTAATGAATTTTTTAATTGATTATTATTTACTTTATTTATTTTTTCATTGATTTTAGAAAAGTTCTTTATTCTAGGAAATTTATTTTGACTAGTTTTAATTTCGTTTTCTTCAATTTTTAAAATTATTTGATTTATACAATTGTATCCAAAAAAACTATTTATTTTGTCTATAATCTCTTTTTTTTCATACTCAATTTCCATTTCTTTTCCATGAATGACATTAAGTATTAATATTCCATTTTTCATATCTTTACCCATTTTGACTTTTATTGGATAAGAAGAGTCAGATATTCTTTTGTCCACCATTTTTGTCCAATTTTCAACAATGTTAGAGTAATTATATCCACCCTTCTTTAAATGTTTTTTTAAAGATTTGGGTATTGAATTTGAGAAAGGTCTAAGCCCTTGTATGAAATTTTTTAATTTATTATTATCTTTGTCATGCATATAAGATTTAATTTATCAAAAAAAATTCTATGTTGGTATGATAATAATAAACGCAGTTTACCTTGGCGTGTTGGCAAAAATTCACCAAAAAAGCTTTATTATAGACTTTTAAGTGAATTCATGTTGCAGCAAACTCAAGTTAAAACAGTTATTCCATATTTTAAAAAATTTATTAAAAATTTTAAAACTTTAAAGTTACTTTCAAAAAGTAGCGAACAAAAAATTTTAAAACTATGGGAAGGTTTAGGCTATTACAGAAGAGCAAGAAATCTTTTAATAACATCAAAAATATTAGTTAACGAATATAATTCCATATTACCTAAAACAACAAAAGAAATTAAAAATCTTCCTGGTGTTGGGAATTATACAGCAAATGCATTGTTAGGATTAGTTCATAACCAACCAGCAATTGCTATTGATGGAAATGTAAAAAGAGTATTTTCAAGAATAATTAATAAAAAAGAAAGCTTAATTGATTTTGATCAATTTATTGAGACAAATAAAAAAAGACTTTTTAATTCAAAAAGAAATTCAGATTTTGTTGAAGCTTTGATGGAATTTGGAGCACTAGTTTGCAAACCTAAAGACCCAAAATGCCATATTTGTAATTTGAAAAAAAATTGTAAATATTTTAAATCTTCAAAAAAGATTAAAACAATTAAATATAAAATGATAGAATATAAAAATTATAATGTTTTTTGTTATATTAATAAAAAAAAACAAATTGCTCTTACAAAAAAAAATAATCTTGGATTCCTGAATAAATTTAGTTTACCAGAGATTCAAGAAGTTAAAAAAAATACAAATACTAGTAATTGGAAATTTTTAAAAAAATATAAAAATTCTATTTCAAATAAGAAATTAAATATTAATTTATACTATAAGTTTTCAAACAAAATACCTCCATCTTTTATTTGGTACTCAATTGATAAGAATAAAGAGTTCATTCCAACTTTTACAAAAAAGATATTCAAACAAGTATCGGTTTTATTCTAATGAAAAAAAAAATAGCAATAATTGGTGCGGGAATTGCTGGATTAACTTTAGCGAATCTTTTAAAAAAAAATTCTGACTTTGAATTTATGCTTTATGAAAAAAAAGAAAATTTATCTTTAGAGGAAGGTTATGGAATCCAATTGTCTACAAACAGTATTTCTATTTTAAATAAAATTGATTTTCAAAGAGTAAATCAAGACCACATTTATCACCCTAAAGGATTTGATTTTTATAATATTGAAAATAAAAAAATTTGTAATTTGGATCTTGATGAGTTTAACACTGATAAAAATAAGTATACCACTCTACAAAGATCAACATTAATTGAGTTTTTAAAAGACGAAATTTACTCTCAGCACTTAAGGTTTGGAAAAAAGATTAAAGAAGTATCTGAATTAAAGAATAAAGTTCTATTGAAATTTGATGATAATACTAATGATCTTGTTGATATCGTAGTTGTTGCGGATGGAATTTTTTCTAACGCTAGATCTTTTTTTGAAAAAAAAAAAAATGAGCCAAAATTTAAAAAAGCAATAGCAGTAAGAACAATATTAAAATCAGAATTTGAATTTAACATAGACAAAGATAAAATTAGTTTAATAATGGGTAAAAATTGTCATTTAGTGGTTTATCCAATAAATAAAAATAAGGACCTTAATATAGTATGTATAATCAGAAATAATAAATACGAGCCTGAAAATATTAAATCTTTAATTGAGAAAAAGGTCTTAAATCAAAATTCAAAGCTAAAGAAATTCTTTAACAAAGATATAAAATCTTGGCCTTTGTATTCCACTCCAAGGATACTACCTTCTTCAAATAGCAAAGTTTTTTACATTGGTGATGCTTTTTATAGTTTTTTGCCAACTTTAGCTCAAGGTGCTGGTCAATCTATAGAAAGTGCTTACGAATTGTTTAATCTTTTAAAAGATGACAGTTCCAACATTAATAATACTTATTTTCTTCAAAGATCAAAAAGAGCAAAAATAGTTAGAAATAGATCAAATCTTAATTTTTTTGTTTTTCACCTTTCGAACAATTTTATGCAATTGACTAGAAATTTTTTTATGAATTTCTTATTAAAAAAAAAATTTTTTATCGATAATTATTTAGGTAAAGTGTATAAAAATTAAAATTGTTTATTCAAGATAAATTTTTGCCTTAGATTGTCTATTACAACAGCTGTTCCATTGATATTACAATGCCAGTATGTCCAACCATTGTAGCTTTCGGTTCCCATAATTTTTGCTGCAACTTTATGAATTGAACCCTCAGCATTTTTATATTTAATACTCCCATCTATCATTATTTTTGCATTAATTTTTTTCTTTGAGTCGAATAAAGTCGCGCCAGGCTTTAAGATTCCTAGTTCTACTAAAGATCCAAACGGTATTCTTGGTTTTGATTTATTATTTTCTAATGTATCCAGGTAATCATCTTCAATTTTTTTTGTTTTAGCAATTCTTTCTATAGCTGCATTATAATATTTTTTATCTTTTTCTATACCAGAAAAATTTCTTCCTAATTTTTTTGCAACCACTGCTGTTGTACCAGTACCTATAAAAGGGTCAAAGATATAATCCCCTTTATTTGTTGTAGCTAGAATGATTCTGTGTAGAAGAGCTTCAGGTTTTTGAGTAGAATGAACTTTCTTTCCATTTTTTTTTAATCTTTCTTTTCCATTACAAATAGGGAGCATCCAATCAGATCTCATTTGAATATCATCATTAAAACATTTTAAGGATTGATAATTAAATGTATATTTTGATTTTTTATTTTTTGAAGCCCAAATTAAAGTTTCATGAGCATTAGTAAATCGTGTACCTTTAAAATTGGGCATAGGATTATTCTTTCTCCAAATTACATCGTTAAGTAACCAATAATCTAAATTTTGCAAATGATAACCCAGGCGAAAAATATTGTGATAAGAGCCTATAACCCAAATACTTCCATTGTCTTTTAATATTCTTTTACATTCGGTTAGCCAATTTTTACAAAATTCGTCATAATGTTTAAAACTGTTAAACTTATCCCATTTATCATTGACCCCATTTACTTTGCTTGCATCCGGACGATTTAATCTTTCTCCTATTTGCATATTGTAAGGAGGATCAGCAAAAATTAGATCAAATGATTTTTCTGGAATTTTTTTTAATTCCTTTAAGCAGTCACCATTCAGAATTTTGTTAGAAAATTTAAACATATCAAAGATTCAACCTTAAATTGAATCTAAGGTCAAATCTTTTTATAAAAAAAAGGAATCCATTTGTGTTTGAGATTCTTATTTCGACAATATCTTGTGTACTGGCTTGAACGCTTTTCTATGGTGAGAAGTAATTCCAAATTTTTTTAAACCATCTAAATGAGCTTTTGTGCCATAGCCAAAATTTTTCTCCCAAGCATAATTAGAAAATTTTTCTGACAATTTTATCATTAATAAATCACGATATGTTTTGGCTATAATTGAAGCTGCACTTATACACTTTATTTTTTCATCTCCA
This sequence comes from Candidatus Pelagibacter sp. TMED128, assembly GCA_002170125.1. Lineage (GTDB taxonomy): Bacteria > Pseudomonadota > Alphaproteobacteria > Pelagibacterales > Pelagibacteraceae > Pelagilacustribacter. The sequence goes on along the minus strand of NHGD01000004.1, from coordinate 3,718 downwards.
TTAATAATTGTTTTAAAATTTTTTATTCCTTTTGGGGCAAAATTACCATCAATTAAAATTAATTCTGGTCTAATTGATAATTTATTAATTGCTCTTTTCATAGAAAGCAACGCTGCTTGAAGAATATTTAATTTTAATATCTCTTCAACAGAAGCAACACCTATTCCATAATATGAGTTTAATTTAATATGTTCTGCTATTTTTATTCGGTTTTTAAAGTTAATTTTTTTTGAGTCTTTCAATAATTTTAAATTAATATTTTCATTTAATATTACTGCTGCAGAAACTACAGGACCTGCTAGACAGCCTCTTCCTACCTCGTCAACGCCAGCAGTAATAATATTTCGTTTCAATTAAATTTTTAATTTAGATTTTCTCTCTCTTATCATTTTAAGATCTATCCATGCCATCTTTTTTTGAGCCGGTTGTCTCATCAAAAAAGCTGGATGATAAGTCACTAACACAGAGGTTTTGCATGTGCCAAATTGTTTTTCTATCCACTTTCCTCTAGCTTTAGATATAACCACTTCACTTCCAATAAGAGCATTTAACGCTGTGCTTCCTAATAAAATTAGTATTTTAGGACTAATAATTTCAATATGTTTTTTAAGATATGGCAAATACCTATTTATTTCTTCTTCTGTAGGTTTTCTATTTTCAGGTGGACGATAATTTACTACGTTAGTTATATAGACTTTTTTTCTATCTAAATTTATTGAAGACAACATTTTATCCAATAAAGCCCCTGCACGGCCAACAAAAGGAAGCCCTTCTTTATCTTCATTAGAACCAGGTCCTTCACCAATTAACATAATTTTTGTTTTAGGGTTGCCATCCGCAAAGACTATGTTGGCTGCATTTTTTTTTAATTCACAATTATGAATATTAGAAATAGAATCTTTTAGTGTATTAAGCTTTTCAGCTTTATCAGCTGAAATACCGAAAATATCTTTTTTATATCTATTGATTGCACTATTGTTGTAAATTAAATTATAATTAATAGAATTGTAAAATTTAATTAATTTAACAGTTTTAGTGTTAATTTTTTTTACCATAAAAACTTATGAATATATTTAAAATATCATTTAAACTTATCTTAGAAATAGTTTTTGTCACTATTTTTTTTTCAACACTTAATGCTAAAAGTCTAGATAAGTTTGATCATGGGGACTATATTTCAAATTATTTTTCAGGAATATTGCTTTTAGATAACAATGAATACAGCGAGTCTTATAAGTTTTTAAAAAAAGTAGATGGCTTAGAAAACAGCCACAAAAACTATTCTATAAAATATCTATTTTCATTAATTAATTTAGGTAAATTCAATGAGGCTTTTAATTACTCTAAAAAACTAGATGAAAGAAACCTTAATAGTTTTGAAAGCGATCTAATAATAGGAATTTATTACCTCAAAAATAAAAAGTATGATTTAGCTCAAAAATATTTTTTAAAACTTAAAAATGAAAAATCTAATTTCATACTTAATAACTTTGTATCAAATTCTCTCTTTAATTGGTCAAGTTTTAGTAACTTAGATTTAAGTAATGCCGAAAAAAAGATTAATGAAATAGATCCTAAATTCATAAATTTAATAAATATTCAAAATGCATTTTTACATTGTTTTTATGATAGTCCTAAAACTGAAATTTTATTTAAAAATATTACCTCAGATGAAAGAATAGACTTTTCTAGATATAATTATTTTTATGCATCGTATTTATCTAAAATGGGTAAAATAGATCAAGCAAAAGAAGTTTTAAATTCTGCACTTGATTTATATCCTAGAAATTTACTATTAAATCAATTTAAGTATGTTTTAAAAAATAAAAGAGAAGATAATTTTAACTGTCAAAACATTTCTTTTATTGCTGCTGAAATACTTTATATAACAGCAAATGCTTTATCCTCTCAGTCTATCTTTACATTTTCAAATTTTTATTTAAATTTAGCAAAATATTTAAACAAAGACTTTTATTCATTCGATGCTTTACTAGCTGAAAATTTTTATAAAATAGAAAATTTTGATAAAGCTAAAGAAATTTATGATGAACTTGGAAAAAAAAGCTCTATTTTTCTTTGGTATTCTTCGAAGCAAAAAGCAAGAATATTAATTAAAGAGGAACAAAAGAAAAAAGCAATTAAAACTTTAGGAGACGCTTATGATAAATTTCCAGAAAAAAGTGTTTATGAAAAAATTGATTATGCAACATTCTTAAAAAACAATGGCAAATATGAAGATTCGATAAGATTATATAGCGAAATAATTCAAAAAATCAAAAAGACACATCCTCTTTATCCTAAAGCTACTGATGGAAGAGGAGTATGTTATGAAAGGATAGGGCAATGGGATAAAGCAGAAAAAGATTTTTTATCTTCTTTAAAACAAAGCCCAGATCAAGCTTACGTTATTAATTATTTAGCTTATTCATGGATAGAACAAGGTGTAAAAATATCTCAATCTTTAAAAATGCTAGAGAGAGCAAATAGCTTACGCTCAGACGATCCTTATATTATTGATTCACTTGGGTGGGCATTATTTAAACTAAAAAGATATAAAGACTCAGAAAGATATCTTCAATCTGCAGTAACACTAATGCCAGAAGATCCTATAATTAGCGATCATTATGGTGATGTACTTTGGAAGAATGGACAGGAAATTCAAGCAAGATATTATTGGAATTATGTACTAAACCTTAAAGATACAGAAAAAGAATTAAAAGATACTATCAAGAAAAAATTAATATCTGGCCTATAGGGATGGAACTAAAATCTTTTTCTAAAATTAATCTTTCTTTAAACGTGGTTAAGAAATATAAAAAAGATAAACTACATGATATACAATCCTATTTTTGTTTAATTGATTTATTTGATAAGATTAAAATAAAGAAAATTAAAGCTTCAAAAGATACCATAAAATTTAAAGGAAAATTTGCAAAGTTTGTAAAAATAAAAGACAATTCAATTTTAGAAGTACTAAAAATTTTAAGAGAAAAAAAAATAATATATAGTTACTATTATGTTTCTGTAAATAAAAGAATACCTGTGTTTGCCGGCTTGGGAGGCGGTACTAGCAATGCCTATAGTTTAATAAAATACTTTGTTAGAAATAGAATAGATAAGAATTTGATGGGTATTTTTAAAAAAAAAGTAGGAACTGATTTACAATTGTTTTTTTATAAACAAGGTTTTTTAAAAAATCTTAATCAAGTTATTAATTTTCCCAAAAAACATAGGTTGTATTTTTTGATAGTTTATCCAAATATAAAATGTTCAACGAAATATATTTATTCAAAAATTAAAAAATATTCTCCAAAATTGTTATATAATTTTAAAAAGATTAGTGATAAGAGCAAATTTCTGAACTTTCTTACAAGTAAAAATAATGATTTGCAATTAATTGTTGAAAACAAATACCCTACTATAAAAAAATTAATTAAAGAAATAGCTGAAAAAAAAGGATGTTATTTTTCAAGAATGACGGGTTCAGGATCTGTTTGTTATGGTGTATTTAAAAGTAAAAAAGCAGCTAAAGATGCTCTTATTAGAATTAGGTTAAAGTATCCTAAATATTGGGCATTGATTGCAAAAACTATTTAAATTAATAGATTTATGATATATCAAAAACTTAATATTGGGGCATAGCCAAGCGGTAAGGCAGCGGTTTTTGATACCGCCATCCTAGGTTCGAATCCTAGTGCCCCAGCCAAGATTATATGTT
>NHGD01000003.1 GCA_002170125.1 Candidatus Pelagibacter sp. TMED128 | reverse complement strand
CACAACTTTTAAATTATTTTTAGTCATTTTTTATCCTTTTTTTGTTTCGAATCGTTATAATAAATGTACACATTTTGTTCTTTTTTGCAAGATATAATAAAAAAAGCCTTTAAAATAAGTATTTATAGAGACTTTATAGAGCTTGAAGATAAAGTGCCTAATTGAAAAGCAAGTTCAAATTTAGAGATGATGAAGTCTCTTTCAGCTTTAGCAAATGCTATTCTGGAGTCTAAAAGCAAACTTCTGGATTGGATAACTTCAAGAGTGGTTCGAGTATTACCTGAATCATACTCTAAGGTAATTCCCTCATTTGCGATTTCAGCAGCTTTTAACTGAGATTGAGTAGCCATTAATACGCTTTCAGATGATTGATATTTAGACCAAGCGTTAGTGGTCTCAGTAACAATTCTATTTTCTGCATCTTCTGACAATAATAAAGATCTTTGTTTCTCCAAAGATGATTTTTTAATAGAAGAAATGTTTTCTCCACCTTTGATTATTGGCCAAGTTATAGTTGCTTTAACAGATTCCTGCTCTAATTCATCGATTGTAGAGCTATAATCTTTATTTTTTGATTTAGAATAATTTAATGAAGCAGATGGAGATAATCTAGCTTTTTCTATGCTTAAATCTTTTTCAGCTATTTGATAGTCTAATTTTGCAATTAATAAATCTGCATTATTTAATTTTGCAACATTTATTGCCTCTTGTAGAGTTATAGGTAAATCAATCTCTATACTTTCATTGTCATTAATTGAAATAGGAGCTTTTTCTCTAATTACCCTCTCAAAATTTGTTTTTGAAGTTAATAATTCTGTCTTGGCTTTTATTAAATTTGCATTAGCCCCAGCTAGAGATGATTCTGATTGAGCTAAATCAGTTAAAGTGATTTCACCTTTTTGTAATCTAGCGCTATCTGACTCTACTTGTCGTTCAAATAAATTAACGTTAGATAAATTAAACTCTTCATTTTTTGATTTAAATACAAAATCAAAATAAGCAGAAATAGTATCTAAAATAGTTTGCTGCTCAGTTTGTTTAAGTCTAAAATCAGCTTGCTTTGCCTCCAATTCAGATTTTTTTAATAAATTATAACCTTTAAAACCTTGAAATATTTTTTGATCAATAGAAACCGTTGTTGTTTCTGTATCTAGATTTGAGTCAGGTAATTTTGATCCATTTTGATTAGTTTTATTTGTTGACTGAGAACTACTTTGATCTTCTGATAGAGAAATACTGGGCAAAAATTCACTTCTAGAAATATTAACATTCTGCTTAATCGATTTTTGATTTTTTCTTTCAGCATTTAATTTTAAATTATTTTTTAATGCAGCATCAATATAATATTGAATATGATTTTCTGCGATAGCTACGTTAACAAAAAATAATACCAAAATTATGTTTAATATTAGTTTCATTTATTTATAAAAAATCATTTTCTTAGATCTGTGTTTTTTATCTAAAAAGATAGTTAAATCAGATATTTTAGGATAATCTATCATCATATGCCGGGTTATTCTTTCATAAAACATTATAAATTCTCTTATTTTAGATTTTGACATAGTCTTTTTATTTTTTGAAGTCAATTTTAATTTTTGCTCCTGATGTAATCGCCATTGAAGTATATTATTAAAACTTGGTGCTTTTAAATAAACTAGTTTATCTAATTTACTAAAAAGTTTTTTATAATGTTTTTTTAAATGATTATTTACTTTTTTTCTCCATTTAATATTTATATCATATTTTTTTTCTATGAAATTTAAAGGTTTTTTAAGAAGATTGTCTTTCTGATGTCTTGCTCCTATACACCAGCCTTCAAAAATAATAACATTTGGAGGTTTTGTAATCTTTGTCCATTTATTTTTTTTAGACCTGTCATCAATTGATTTGTCAAATTTTGGAATAAAAACTGGTTTAAATTTTTTTTTTTTAAGATCTTTAAAAGTTTTGTTAATTAAACTAATATCATGTGTTCCTGGAACTCCTCTTGTGAGAAATAAAGGATGAACATTTTGTGACATTTTTTTTCTTTCAGATTTAGTTTTGTAAAAATCATCTATTGAAAAAACACAAAGATCCAAATTATATTTTTTTTTTAAAATAAATCTTAAAATTCCTGTAATAGTACTTTTACCCACACCTTGCCCACCTGATAATCCAATAATTTTAATTTTATTATCTTTTTTAAATATTGAATAAATCCATTCTGATAGTGGTAAGTAAAATGTATTTAGTTTACCGATTTTATCTATTATTGGTTTACCAGCTACTTCTTTTTTTCTTAAAAATTCTAAATACTTTTTTTTAATATCTAAATAATCAGAACTTTTTAAATTCATTTTATTATTTTTTATCTAAAGGGTGATTGTGGCCATCATTTATAGTCACATTTTCAAATTTGAAAGTATCAGTATCATCTATACATCCTAAATTAAATCCTGTCATAGCAGGATTAGACCTTGGGTTATGGTGAGTATAGATACCACAATTTGAGCAAAAAAAGTGCTTAGCAACTTTTGAGTGAAATTGATAAATATTTAATTTTTCTTTTCCTTTAATAATCCTAAAATCTTCGTTTTTTACCATAGACATAATTGCTCCTTTTCTTTTACATATAGAACAATTGCATCTAAGAATTTTTTCAAATTTTTTAATATTTATTTCTGCTTCGACAGCTCCACAATGACAAGATAGTTTTTTCATAAATATTTCTTTAATTATTAATTAATACTTGAATACCTATTTTTAAGAGTATTCACAATGGAGCAGATTATGAAATAAATGTTCTCCTTTTGATTCACTTTTGATTCACTTAAGGACTCTAAATACAACTTTTTAGTGTGTAATCTTACTAACATTTAGGATGTTACTATTGCTTTCTAACAATGCTTTCTTATTTTCTCTCATAGAAACAACAAAAATTATTAAATTGAAAAGTACAATTAAAAACTGGAGGGTAATTGTGATTAAACCTAAAACGTTTGTTAAGAAAGATAATATTATAATTATAAAAGTTGATCTCAAAAAAACTGTATATTTAAAAACTGCAATTATTGAAAATGAATGTACAACAAGATTAAAAAGTGACATCTTCGAGGGACCAAAATATCTTATACCTCTAATAGAATTTGTTTCATTAAGATTCGACAAGTTTTTTTTTATTGAACCAGAAAAACTACTCCATAAACTTGGTTTATCAGAAAGAATTTGAATATCTCTTTTAATTAAACAACTATAGTTTCCAAAATTAATTTTTTTTCCTGTAAAAATAAAAGTAATTATTTTATGAATTTGATACAAAGTTTGAAAAATTAAGCCTTCCGACCTCTTTACTCTTTTAGCTACGACTGAAATTTCCGAATTTTCTCTGATTTTATTAATCAAATCTATTATTTCAACTGGTCTATCCTCTCCATCACTATCCATAACAATTACATAATCATATGGCTCTTTTAAGTTTATATATCTCAAGCCAAAAGCGTTACATCTTGCGTGGCCTCTATTTTCTTTCATATCTATGATTGTCAAAGACTTTAGATTTTTTGGTTTAACAATCTTAGGTTTTTGAATTGTAGAAGAGTCATTAACAACTACACATTTAAATTCATATAGAGAAAATTTTTCTATGATTAAGTCTATTTCTCCTAAAACTTTTAATAGAGATTTCCAATCATTATAAACGGGCAATAAAAAAATAATTTTTTTCATTTTTGACCTATCATACAATATCCAACTGGTTTAATTTCACCAAATACTCCAGGGCAAACTTTTTTGAGTATCTTAGGGTTTCCAACGTATATAACTCCTTGATTAACATTAATTTTTGATACTTTATCCTCTAAACTAATCATCCATTTAGGCCTAGACTTAAGATGATATGATAAATTTCCTGCTGACCACTCATCACCAATAACAAATTTTATTTCATTATTAAAATTATTTTCCCATTTATTTTGAACTAAACGAGCTATTTCCCTTCCAGGATAGTCAGTCCTTTTATTTTCATTAGCTAGAGAAATTCCAAGATAAATTGATGGTGATAAAAAAAATAAAAAAAGAAAAATCACCATAAATTTTTTAAAATCATTTTTTAAAATACTTTTTTTGAAAATATAGATTATCAATACTCCTGAAAACAAATAAAAAGGAGTCATCCACATTGTTCTAATTTTGGCACCCATTATAATAGAGGTAAACACAATTAATAATATTGGAACTATAGTCGTACAAAATAAAAATATTAATTTTTCATTTTTTAAATCAAATTTAAATTTTACTTTTAATTTTTTAATAAGAAAAAAAAACATTATAAATAATGGAATAAATATAACGATTTGTTTTATTAAAAAAATTATCGGATAAATCAAGTGATCTAAAAAACTTCCAGTTCCTTCAGCCCTTTGTAAACCATATAGAATGGTTGTATAATTATTTTGAACCAACCAAATCAAATGAGGTAATAAAATTAATGTCCCAATCAATATTAAAGTAAAATAATTAAAAAATTTAATTTTTTTTCTTTTTTGTAAAGAATATAAAAATAATAATCCAATTCCAATTACTAGATATATAAAAAGATATTTAGATAAAATTCCCAAGCTAATAAATAAGCCTAAAAAAGCAAAGTCTAGTAATTTTTCAAATTTGATACATCTCCATCCAAAATAAATACTTAAAGCCCAAAAAGGAAGTTGGCATACATTTACGTTAAATTCCGGAGTTGTAAAATTATAAAAGTAAATTCCCTCCAATAAAAGTACGGATAGTAAAGCTAATTTTTTATTATTAAAAAATTCATCTGCAAATTTATAAACTGTAAGAAAAGCTATTATAACAAATATCTGGCTTAAAAAATAATAGGCCCAATCCTGATTACCAAAGATTTTAAAAAAAAAATTTAAAATAAATGCTACAAGTGGAGGATGTTTATCAAATCCCCATTCTAGGTTACTTGCCCAAGCCAAATGTTCTATGGTATCTAAAGGTAAATTCTCATTAGATAGTGATGGGACTAGTGTCCAAACTATTAAATGAGAAACTAAAAATATTACAAAAACATTAAATACGTTTTTTTCAGCAATCATTTGCTTAAATTAATACAATTTATAAACTATTGACACGACTAAATTCAAACTTATACTCCCCAAATTCAAAAAATGCTAAAGAAAAAAACTGTAAAAAAAAAATATACTCCCAATTCAAAAGAAAAATATATGTGCTCTAAGCACAAAAAATTTTTTACTGAAGAGTTAATTAAATGGAAAAAGGATATAATTAAAGCAAATAATTTAGGAAATTTGTTAAATTCCTCTGATGATAGCGTTTCATCCGCTGACATGGTCGATCAAGCATCTTCTTACACAGATAAATCAGTAGAAATGAAAGCATTAAATAGGAGCAGAAAACTAATTTCTAAAATAAATTCTGCTTTACAAAGATTAAAAGATGGAACCTATGGTTACTGTGAAGAGACAGGTGAACCTATTGGATTAAAAAGATTGATGGCTAGACCAGTAGCAACGCTTTCTATTGAGGCACAAGAAAAACATGAAAGAGATGAAAAAATTTTTGTTGATGATTAAACCTCAGGTATAACTTCACCTTTCCCTAGTAAATCAAAACCTTTTTGAACTGCTTTTCTTTTTGAAATTTCTTTATACCACCTTGTTAAATGAACATGTTTTTTTAAACCAATATCATGCCATTCATGTCTAGCTATCCAAGGAAAAGTTGCGATATCAGCTATACTATAAGTTTCTCCAGCTAGATATTTTGAATAAGACAATCTGTCGTCTAAATCTCTATATATTTGTGCAGCTATTTTAAAATATCTTTTTTCCCCAAATTCACTTTTGCCAGGATTATAGTGATGGAATTGATGATGTTGCCCTAACATGGGTCCTACATAAGCCATCTGCCCCATTAACCATTGATTAATGTCAGTCCTATGCTCCTTGTCATAAAATTTTCCACTTTTTTCTCCCAAATAAATTAAGATTGCTCCAGACTCAAAAAGACTTTTATTATTATCATGGTCAATTATTACAGGTATTTTTGAGAAAGGACTTATTTTTTTAAATTCTGGTTTAAATTGATCATTCTTATAAATATTTATTTTTTTTACTTTATAGTTTAATTTTACTTCTTCTAACATAATTGAAATTTTTTTACCGTTTGGAGTATCAGCGGTTAAAAGCTCAATCATTTTTTTCCAAGTCGATCTTGAATAGTTTTAGAAGAAGTGGTAAATTCAAATTTATACTTTTCATTTGGCTTTGCTCTCTTAAAGCACTCAACTGATGCTAAGGCAACTTCATGAAACCCTGATAATATAAGTCTAAGTTTACCTGGATAGTTGCATATATCTCCAACTGCAAATATTCCTTTTTCACTAGTTTCAAAGTTCTTAGAATTAACTAAAATAGTTTTTTTATCCATATTTAATCCCCATTCTGCTATAGGACCAAGTTTCATGATCAAACCAAAAAAACTTAAAATAATATCTGTTTTGATTTTTTCTTTCTTTTCATTATCGTATTTTAATGTAATGGTTTTAATTTCATTATCACCTTCAATGCTATCTAGTTGACAAGGAGTTTTGATAAATAATTTTTTATTATCCTCTAATTTTCGAATTTTACTTAAAGTATGTGGGGCTCCTCTAAATTCTGCCCTTCTGTGTATCAAAGTTACTTTTGAAAATTTAGATAACTCTAGAGCCCAGTCTAAAGCGGAGTCTCCTCCTCCAAATATAGATATATTCTTGTTTTTAAATTTATCTTTATTCTTAACTGAATAGAAAACTGACTTACCTTCAAATTTTTCTGCTTCCTTAAGAGTAAGTTTTCTAGGTTCAAAAGAACCTACACCTCCTGCAATTATGATATTTGGGGATATAAATTCATTTTTATTATTAGTTTTAACTAGCCAATTATCTTGGTCTTTTTTAATTTCTTCAACTCTCTCATTAAGATAAAATTTAGTTTTAAAAGGCTTAATCTGTTCAAGTAATTTATTTGTTAACTCTTCGCCAGTACACTCTGGAATAGCTGGAATATCATAAATTGGTTTATCTGGATAAAGTTCGATACATTGCCCGCCAGCTTTATCTAAATTATCAATAACTATAGCCTTAAGACCTTTTATACCTAATTGATGAATTGCAAATAATCCAACTGGACCAGCTCCTATGATAATGGCATCAGTTTTAATCATTAAGATTGCTTTTCTGGAGTTGTTACAGTCAAGCCATCAAGTTTATCATTCACTATTATTTGACAGCTTAGTCTACTATTTTTTTTAGGCTCAAAAGCCATATCAATCATATCTTCCTCTGAGTCCTCTGTTGGAGGAAGTTTATCTAACCACTTTTCTTCGACATAAACATGGCAAGTAGCGCAAGCCATAGAGCCTCCACAGTCAGCATCAATACCTGGAACATTGTTTTGTATAGCCCCTTCCATAACTGAAAGCCCATTTTCTACTTCTAAAGTTGTAGAGTTTCCTTGGTTATCTTTATACGTAATTTTAGGCATAAAATTCTATATTAATATAAGTATCTAAAAAAAAAGGGCAAGTATGTAAAACATACTCGCCCTTTTAAAAGTTTATAATCTATTATCTAGAAGATAATCTTGTGTTTTGCATTGCAGCTGCCCAGATAACTAGACCGAAAGCGATCTTGTTAACAAAGTCAGCTAAGTTATAAATAATGTTCAATGCGTTTGCATCTACACCACCAGTTAGATAACCGAATACATATCCTAAAGGATATATAGCCCAACCAATAGTTACGATTATTCTCATAGCACTGAAAGCGGTAGACATAGCTTTGTTACCAGCTTTTGCCGCCATAGTTCCAGCTTCACCTGAGAATATTTCAAACAAGATGTAGATCCATCCAGCCATTCCGATTACGAAACCTACAAATGGTTGAATGTATCCAGCTTCACCTAAATATCCACCGATT
>NHGD01000002.1 GCA_002170125.1 Candidatus Pelagibacter sp. TMED128 | reverse complement strand
GTAGTTAGACTAGATCGCCCGTCAAATAACAATTCTAGAGGATTATACCCTCTCTTTTTAGTAGTAATTTTTTAGTTTTTAAACCACCTTTGCCCGAATATCCCCCTAATGAACCATCTGATCTAATTACTCTATGACAGGGTATTTTTGGCGCAAAAGGGTTTTTTCCTACAGCATTAGCTACAGCTCTTGCAGATTTAGGCCTATTTATACCTATAGCGACCTGTCTATAGCTCTTCACGGTGCCTTTTCTTATAGTCTTAAGATAATTCCATACCTTTTTTTGAAATTTAGTCCCTCTAAAATCATTATTTGACGGGCGATTTAGCTTCATTTCGAGTATTTTGCAAACTGTTTAGAACCTTTATTTGGCCCTGCTAATAGCAGAGTCCAAGCAGGTTTCCCATCAGGAATCTTTAAACTATGCCTATCCGAGGCTTTTCTAAAGCCTATATAGCCTGGACCTCTCCAAAAAGTCCCATTTTCATTGGTTTCCCAGTACCCGCCTTTTAGTATAATTGTTATGTAGGGCCAATAATGATCATGCAAATCACCTAGATCGCTCTTTAAAATCTTATGAAGAAGAATATTGAAAGGAAACCACTTGGGTCTTTTACGAAAAAGCAAATAGTATCTGATCATGAATGGCTCAGCTTTATCATAGTCCGGCCAGCTCGGCCCGCGATCCAAAAGTAATCTTTTTCGACTCTCAAACATCATCTTAACTTAAACACTTGACACTAGAAATCATCTATTATATTACTAACGATAATTAATGGTTATCAATAGTAATATATAGAAATTTATGAAAGATTTAGTGACGGATATAAAAGCTTTGCAAGAAGAAACATTAAAAAATTTACAAAGCTCAAAGGCTATCAATACAGTTAGAGCTTACAAATCTGATTTTAAAGACTTTGGTTTATTTTGCGTACAAAATGGCTTTAAAAACCTTCCCTCGGATCCAAAAGTCGTGTCTTTGTATTTAACCCACCTATCTACTAAAGAAGTTAAATTAAGCACAATCAAGCGAAGATTGGTTTCAATTGGAGTAATACATAAAATAAAAGGTCATTATTTAGATACCAAACATCCTGTGATAATTGAAAATTTAATGGGAATAAAAAGAAGAAAAGGGACAGTTCAAAAAGGAAAAAAACCTATATTAATCAATGAGTTAAAAAAAATAATAGAAGTAATAAGTAATCAGGAAGTAGAAGATATAAAGAAATTAAGAGATACAGCTTTAATTTTAATAGGATTTGCAGGTGGCTTTAGAAGGAATGAGATAGTCTCGCTGGATTATGAAGATTTAGACTTTGTTTATGAAGGCCTTAAAATTACTGTAAAAAGATCAAAAACAGATCAATTTGGAGAGGGATCTATTAAAGCAATCCCCTACTTTGAGGACAGCATTTATTGTCCAGTTAAAATTTTAAAAAGATGGCTTAATATATCAAAAATAAAAAAAGGGCCATTATTTAGAAGATTTACCAAGGGTTCAAAATTAACTTTAAATAGACTAACAGACCAAACCGTTGCTTTATTGATAAAAAATTATCTGAATAAAGCAGGAATAGATAGTAAAAATTACTCTGGTCATAGTTTAAGGTCAGGTTTTGCTACTTCTGCGGCAGAGTCAGGAGCTGAAGAAAGAAGTATTATGGCTATGACAGGACATAAATCTTCAGAAATGGTAAGACGATACATTAAAGAAGCAAATCTATTTAAAAACAATGCATTAAATAAAATTAAAATATGAAAGATTATATAAAAAATATAACAATTGTTTTGATCTCATATAACAGTTCTGAAAAGTTAAAAAGGTTTATAAGAAATATACCAAGTAAATTAACTATTTATATTATAGATAATTCTAAAGACTATAAATTAAAAAATATTTTTAAAAGAAATAAAAACGTAAAGATTTTTTTTAAGAAAAACTCAGGATATGGTTCATCTATTAACTATGCAGTGAAAAAAATTAAAACACCTTATTTTTTCGTAGTTCAACCAGATGTTACTGGAATAAACAAAGATGCATTAAATAAGTTTTATACTTATGCAAAAAAAATTAATGATAAATTTTCTGTAATAGGACCTCACTTTTCAAATGCTTCTAAAAAAGGTCATTATCAAACAAATTTAAAACATAAAATTAAAAAAATTCATAATGTTCATGGATCAACAATTTTTTTTAATAAAAAGATATATCAAAAAAATAGAGGTTTTGATGAAAAGATATTTTTATACTGGGAAGAAACAGATTATACAAAAAGAGCAGCAAAAAATGGATATAATGCGTATCAACTAAATTTGGTTAAGGTCAAACATGAAAAAGGTAAAGCAGTTCAAGTAACAAGCATTAAAGAAGCTGAACAATTAAAAAATTTATATACTTGGCATTTTATATGGTCAAAATTCTATTATTTTAAAAAACATTATGGAAAATTTTTTGCAATTGTATATTTTATACCAATAATACTAAGAATATTTTTAAGAGTTTTATTCTATAAAGTTACTAAAAATAAGAAATTTATAAAATATTATTGTAGATGGGATGGTTTAAAAAATTCAATACTTAATAAAAAATCATCAATGAGATTAAATAATGTTCCAACAGATTAAACAGAGATACTTAATAAGACTTGATTATTAGTCTCAATTAATATCTTAAAACCATTATCTTTAAAAAATTTGATCGAATAATTAGTTTTTGCACCCTTATCATCTAAAAGAACTATTGAGCTATTAGTTAAGTTTTTTATAGCCATTTTGGCCTCCATAAGCTGATGATTAGATGCTAATTCTGGGTTATGTCCATCAAACGAGTCAAGATAAAGAAAGTCGATTTGTTTTTTAAAATTTTTTAAAAAAATAACACTATCTTGAATATAAAAATAGGTATTTTGTTTAAATTTCTTAGTGAAATGTTTTGCATTTGAAATATTTTCTTCTGATATATCACAACTATGTAGCTCGCCTCCTATATAGTTTGCAAATTCCGAAAAGATCAATGTGCTCATCCCATCTTTCCAATTGTCTTTTTTAAAAAAGAAAAATTTAATCTTTCCTCTAGAAGTGCCAGTTTCAACTATAGTTTTAACGCCCCTAGCCTTTGTTATCTCAAGAGTTTTTTTAAAAAGTTCAAATCTAATATTTTTCTTATTTCGATATTTTTCTAAAAATTTCATAAATTTGTAATAATTTCTTTCGATAAAATTGAAAAATTATCTCTAAATAAATATTTGTAGTTTTTCATGTGTTTAGTAATTCTGCCATAATGTAATGTTTTATTTTTTTCTATAATATCTAGTATTTTAACTTTATAATTAGATGCTATGTGTGTAAAAGCTCCATGACAAGAAATAAATAAAGAGCTTTTTGATATTAAATGCGAAATTGAAAAAAAACTTTCGTCTGTTAGTAGATAAATTTTTTTGCCTTTTATAGTAATTTCATAAAAAGATTTATTTATTTCTAAAGATGTTTCTTTGAGTTTACTTAAAAGTTTCGTATTAATAGTACCAGTAGTAATAATTACTTTTTTTGATGTTTTTTCTGACAATTCAAAAAGAAATTCCTTAAAAGTCTCCAAGTCAGTATCGATTTTAGTAAAAGTTGATGCTTTTTTATATAATTTTTTATAATTATCTAATTCCCACTTCTCATCATAATGGAATAAAACGAAATTATCTATTTTTAATTTTAAAAAATCCTCATTAGTAAATTCTTTTAAGAATTGATTTAACTGTAAATAATGAAAATCTTCATCTTTTAAATTAATGCCTAAGGCATTAGAATTATTAATTAAAATATCTTTTATTGACTCATTTTTGTTATTGTCATTATCTAAGAAAACGTTTTTATAAAAAAGGTTTAATATTTTTTTTTGAAAATATTTGGAAATATTGAATACCTTGTTATTACTTTTCAAAAATAAAGTTATTAAAATTGATCTATTTTTTTTATCTGAAACTATAATTTTATCAAATCTATTTTTTTTTAATTCAAAAAAGAGTTTAAATTTATCTGTTAATCTATTAGAATCTAAAACAAAAGTTTTTTCTACTAATTTATCTTTTATAACAAAGTCTATATTTTTCTTTGAACAAACTATATAAACTTTATTGTTTGAGTTATTTCTTTTTATGGCTTTTATTAAAGGAGAAATAATTAAGTAGTCGCCTATTCTATCTGTACGAAATATTAGATAGTTCATAAAGTATTTTATCTTGAAATTTTACTTATAAATTGCACAAATACTTTTTTAATATACCTTAAATCTTTATCATTTAAACCGTGATGGCAGCCAATTAAGATACCATTACTCATGACTTTATTACTATTAATTTCTGCATTTTTCACTTTTTTGTAAACTCTTTTTTTCATTATAGGCTGTCTTAAAATATTCCCTGTAAAGATTGTTCTTGTCTGAATACCTCTTTTTTCCAAAAATATTTGTAATTGTTGTCTTTTAATTTTAGAATTATCTTTAATAATTAAAGGATAAGCTAACCAAGGAGTTTTAAGATTTTTTTGTTGTATCGGTAGTTCAAATAATTTTTCATATTGAGAAAAGAAAATTTTTAGTTTTTCAAAATTTTGTACTCTTTTGTTAATATTTTTTGGTAATTTTTTTAACTGTTCTAGTGCAAAAGAAGCTGAAATTTCTGATGGCAAAAAATTATAACCAATGTCAGAAAATATATACTTTCCATCGTAGGGAATTCCATCAACTTTTGTATTGAATCTTTTTTTAATACCTTCAGACTCATTAAAAATTGCTGATGATCTACCCCAGCCTCTTAATAATTTTGCTTTATCATAAAGTTTTTTATCGTTAAAACACACCATACCACCAAAGCCTGCGCCGGTAATTATATGAGATGCATACATACTATTTGTGGAAATATCTGAAAATTTTCCATAATTTTTATTTTTTACCCTATAACCAATAGTATCGGCTGAATCTTCGATTATCTTAAGTTTATACTTTTTAGCTATCTTAAATATCTCTTTCCAGTCTGGGACATTGCCTAAAAGGTTTGGAATCATAATGGCCTTGGTTTTTTTATTAATACAATTCTTTATTTGAGATAAATTTGCAACAAAAGTATTTTTCCCTACATCAATAAAATGAGGTATTAGTCCAAGTTGGTATATTGGAGCGACCGTTGTAGAAAAAGTTAAAGTTGGAGTAATAACTTCTGAACCTTTTTTTAATCCTAGTGAAGCTAAAGCAAGTAGATTAGCTGAAGAACCAGAATTGACCATAAGTCCATATTGCTTGCCAAATAATTTAGAAATTTTTTTTTCTAAACTTTTAACAGAGGGTCCATCTATTAAAGTTAAAGATTTTTGTTTTAGAACTGATATAGCTGCATTTATTTCCTTATTATCATAAACTGCTTTTCCATAAAATATTTTCATATTATTATTTCTCCCATAAAAATTTATTCTTAGTTTTAAGGTCTAAAGTTTTATCTATAATAAATTGAGCAACCAAATTAGAATTAAAAAATTTCATATATTTATTTTTACCATTTTTAGCAATCATTTTTCTTAATTTATCATCATTTGAAATTTTCGAAATTTTTTCTGAAAGATCACTTGCATTTTTGTAAAAGACCATTTCTTTATCATTAAAAAAATTCTTATATTCTGTTTTTTCATCAATTAAACAAACTAAACCATTACCTATAATTTGTGTTATCCTATCACTACTGTAATATTTTATAGCCTCTCCTCTACTTAAATTTAAGCCCATCTTGGCATTAGAAATTGTTTTAAAATAATGATCGGCCCAAATAGGTTGAACATTATTAAGACCATAAATATCAAATTTAACATCAGGAGTTATATTCATTAGATGATTTACAAAATTAACTCTATCATCAGTTTTTCCTGATTTTAAAACACCTCTATGAACACCATGACTTAAAGCAAAAAAAACATCTACATTACATGAGGATTCGTAGTTATTTAAAATTTCAAATGATTTATCACTAGGATTTGGAATATAATGAATATTTTTATCTCGGGGTAAAAAGTTAAGAGCTGTAGGACTAGTCGTTAAAAAAGTCGAGTCCACTACATTAATCTTATCTAAAATTCTCTCTTTATTTCTTGAAAAATCTGGGCCTTTTTTGTTTAAAGGGTCTAAAAACCACTGGCCTATTTTAACATTAGGGTAATCGTCTTTAAGCTCTTCAATTTGATTGGCCGAAATTAAATCTGCATGACCCATAATAATTAAGTCAGGTTTATAATTATAACAAGTCTTTTTTAACTTTTCGTTTAGAATTTTAGCTCCTTTAAGATCTTTAAGAGACCTATAATATTTTTGTATATCTCTATCACTGAAACCTAAAACACTATGACCAAGACGAATAAAGCCATTATTTATTCTTCTACCAGTATTAAAAAATAATCTACCATCTAGTCTTTCATTGAAGTTAGTTATGTGTAAAATTCTTAAATTGTTAATAGATTTTTTTGTATTAAATTTATTGATATTTATTAATTTTTCAGACCTATAGTTATCAATCGATTTAGTTACAAATTCATGTGTTAAATTAAAATTCTTTACAGATAAATATTGAAGTTTTTTTCTCAATTTTACATTTGTAATTAATTGAACAATATTTTTTTCCAAATTTTTAACTGATAAATTATTTAAAATCTTTGCATTAGTAACAGTTTCTGGTAAACCGCCTTTATTAGTTATTATAACCGCACATCCATTCGCTGATGCTTCTAAACTTGTTCTTCCAAATGGCTCTTCCCATCTAGAGCAGGCTACTGCGATACTAGTTTTTTTGAAAATCTTTATTACATCTCCATGTTTTTTAAATCCAAGAATATCAGCATTTTTATGGGAAAGTTTAATTTTTTCTCTTTTTTCATCACCTATAATTTTTGCTTTCCACCCAGGGTATTTATCTAAAATTTTTACTATTGTTTTAGAAAAGATATCATAACCTTTTGCTTTATTAAGTTTTCCAACAAATGTTATCCATTTATCTTTATTCTTTAAAAGAGCGATTGAGCCTTTTTTTGCAGACTGGTAAAATACAGCAAGTTTATTGCTATTTACAAATTTGTTTTCTAATCCCTCTAAAAATCTTTTTTTTGACCAATTACTGTTAAATATTATCTTATAACACTTGTTTAAAAGAAATTTTCGATCATTTATAGATTTTGAACCATCCATAGAAAGTGGATCATTATGAAAATATAACGATATTACTCTTTTTTCTATTTGTGTAGAAATTATTTTTACATAACTTGGTCTGTTATGAATTTCTATAATCGATGAATTTTTTTCTTTTTCTATCTTTATAAATTTATTTACATAGTTTTTGGTTTGACTGGTTAGAGGAAGATCAAATAGTGAAATATTAGTATATTTTATTGGAAATCTTTTTTTTTAATCTTGTGCTTCCAAAAACATTTATATTTTTTTTAAATATACTGTTTTTACTCGTTTCAAAAACAAATAAAGAAACGGCACCAGGATAGTCTGGCGAAAAATTTTCTTTATAAGGAAGTAAAATGGAAATTTTCATAAGTATCTATTTTTTATTCTATTTCTTACGCTTCTGTTTTTCTTTATATAATATTCTCTAGAAATTGCTTTACTTTTTGATTTAAAAAACTCTTTATAGATTAATTTCCAAGTTCTGCCTCTAGTAAATTTTGCTCCTTTTCCCGAATTATGTAGTGCTAATCTTTTGTTAATATTATTAGTATATCCTATATATGTGACTGATTTTGGTCCTTTAGATTTGAGCATATAAACATAATAGCTCATCTATTTTAAGATAAGCCCAAATGTGTATATTTAATGTTGAGATAATCCTTTATTGCCATTGAACCACCCTCTCTTCCATATCCTGTTTGTTTAATTCCTCCAAAAGGGGCTTCTGGAAGAGCTACTACAGGGGTGTTAACTGCTACAGTGCCTGTTTCCATTAGTTCAGAAGCTTTGTGTGCTTTTTCTAAATTATTTGTGTAAATATAACTTGCTAAGCCTAAATCATTGCTGTTAGCTCTTTTTATAACTTCATCAAAGTTTTTAAATGAAAGGATTGGCACTAAAGGACCAAAAGGTTCTTGATTCATTATAGTAAAATTATCCTTAACATTATCAAAAACTGTTGGTTCATAAAAAAAACCTTTATTATATCCAGCAGGTTTTTTTCCTCCACAAAGAACATCAGCACCCTCTTTCTTGGTCGTTTCAACTAATGTTTCGATTTCATTTAATCTTTTCTGAGTAGTTAGGGGTCCCAAAATTGTATCTTTATCCAAACCATTTCCTATTTTTAACTTTTTAGTTTTTTCAACCATCAATTTTGTAAATTCATTTTTTTTACTCTCATGAATATAAAACCGGCTTGGAGATATACATACTTGCCCATTATTTCTAAACTTTGCAAAAATAGCCATATCTGTAACTTTGTTTATGTTGGAATCTTCGAAAACTATAAAAGGAGAATGGCCACTTAATTCCATTGTAACTCTTTGCACTTTTTCAGCAGCTTTTTTTAGAATAAGTTTTCCAACTCTTGTTGATCCAGTGATAGAAACTTTTTTAATAATATCAGAGGATAATAACTGATCAGAAATATAAGCTGGATCTCCTGATAGAAGGTTTACTACCCCTGGAGGAAGACCTGCTTCATTACAAATATCTACTAATTCCATAACTGAACCTGGGGTAATCACATCAGGTTTTACAATTACGGAGCATCCAGCAGAAAGCGCAGTTGAAATTTTCCTTGAAGCTAGAGTTACTGGAAAATTCCAAGGTACTAGTGCAGCAACTACTCCAACGGGCTGATAGTAAACATGTATTCTTGTATCAGGTGATCTACCTTGTAAAGTTTCACCATAAATTCTTTTTGCTTCTTCTGAGCTCCACTCAAAAATATCTGCAGCACCACTACACTCACCTGAAGATTCTTTTAAGGGTTTTCCTACCTCTAAAGTCAACCATTTAGATAAAACATCGTTTTTTTTTCTCATAAGATCAGATATTTTTCTAATAACTTTAGATCTTTCCCATGGAGAGGTATTTTTCCAAATCTTAAATCCTTCCTCAGCAGACTTAAGACATAAATCGATATCTTCTTTATTAGCTTTAGATGCTTTACCTATCAATTCTTCTGTTGCTGGATTTATAACATCATAAGTTTCACCACCAGAAGATTTCTGCCACTTACCATTTATAAACTGACCAAATTTTTCGTACATATTTATCTTTATAAGTAGAATATATCAAAAATATATATTATCAAGTTGGCGGTCCCAAGGGGAATCGAACCCCTCTTTGTTGGATGAAAACCAACTGTCCTAACCGATAGACGATGGGACCGTATTTTTGATGTTC
>NHGD01000001.1 GCA_002170125.1 Candidatus Pelagibacter sp. TMED128 | reverse complement strand
TCTGTTACTCTTACGGCTTCACTAGCTTCTACACCCCAATCTCCGAATTGCATTACTGCAATCATGTGAAAAGTAACGTTAGGTTGTAAAATAGTTTTATCACCTTTAAGTATATTAAATGTCTGTTCTCCCCAGTCAGGAGGATAACCAATGCCTATTGAATATCCTGTTCTAGAATATTTTTTAATTTCATATTTATCTAAAACGCCCCAAAATTTTTGAGCAATATCGTCTACTGTGTTGCCTGGTTTAGTTACTGAAATACCGGCATCTAATGCTTCGTTTGTAGCTTTCATAGTATCTATTTTTTTTTGATCTTTTTGTCCTAACAAAACTGTTCGAGCCATTGGACAGTGGTATCTTTTATAAGCTCCTGCTATCTCAATAATTGTTGCCTCCCCAGATACAAATTTTTCATCCGTAGCTGTTAAATGTGAAGCTGAAGTTCCTTTTCCAGTTGGTAGTAAAGTAGCAATACTTGGATAATCTCCTCCAAATTCTTTTGTTCCATTAAATAAAGCTTTTTGAATATCTGCTACTGCATCACATTGTCTAACACCTGGGTTGATACTTTTAAATGCAGTTTTCATTCCACTTTCAACTATTTTAGCTGCAGATTGCATAAATTTAATTTCAGCATTTGACTTAACAACTCGAACCCAATTAACTAACCGTTCTGCATCTTTTAATTTTGCGTTGGGAAGGCCTTTCTTAATAATTTGATAACAAAAAGCTGTAAAGTAATGACTATCCATTTCTAAACCAATATTTAAATTATCCCATTTTCTTTTTTTTATTATTTGAACTAAATACTGATAAGGATGTAGAGGCCAAGTATGAATATACTTTTCATCATATTCAATAATATTTTTATCTTGTAAATATGTTTTAATGTGTGCTCCTCCAGCGTCTTGGGCTCTTACAAAACAAATGGGTTCATCTTCATTAACGTGAACTAAAATACATTGAGCATAATAAAAAGACCAGGCATCATAACCAGTAAGATAGTTCATGTTTGCGGGATCATGTGATACTAGCAGATCAATTCCTTTTTTCTGCATATCGATTTTAACTTTTTTTAAACGTTCTCTGTACTCTTGTTTTTCAAAAAGCATTTAATTTTCTAAAAGTTTTCCGTACCCTCTTATGGGAGATTTATATCCAGTTGATCTTATTGAATCCCAAATTAAAGTTTGATTGCTAGATAATACAAATATTTGTAATTTTTCTTCTAACTTATCAAGGATATCTAGGACTGGTAAAGCAGTACAAGAAAAGAATAAAGCATCTGCATCTTTAATTTCTAATTTTTTGGATATTTCTAAAATATAATTTGGATCAACATTAGCAAATTCAGAGTCTAAGCTTAAATTTAAACTAGCAAATGATATAACTTCGATATTTTTTTGAGTAAAATAATCTAAGATCACCTCATTTACAGAATTTGGGTAAGGAGTAAATAAAGAAATCTTTTTAATATTCATTTTTTTAAATGCTTTAATTGCAGAAGTAATTGGTGTAGTGACATAACAATCAGGTTTAGCCAGTAGTATTTTTTCTTTTACTTTCTCTTCTCCAATAGCAATAGTGCCTGAAGTACATCCATAGGCAATTGTATCCAGTTTTTCCTCAGGCAGTATTTTGCTTACTGTTGTTTCAAGATCGTCCTCCATTTTTAGTAAATTTTCTTTCGTTAAAGGATTTTGATTGTGGATTCGATTGATAAAAATATTTAAAGGTAAATTCTTACAAACACTATTAAAATCTTTTTCAATAGTTTGGTCAGTAGATAAAGCAACTAAACCAAGTTTAGGATTTAATTTTTTTTTAAACTTGGCATCATATTGTTTAATATTTATAGACATTTAATTTAATCATACTTGAATATTTTTTAAAAATAAGGTGCGTTTTTATATTATTTATCAATCATTTTAGAGAAAAAATGATGACTTTTACTTAATATTTAGCTTTTTAATTTAGCTAACATATTTTCTTTATCTTTATCTTCTAATAAATAGTTATTTTCTAGTAATTTTTGTTTGATTTCTTCAAGTTTTTTACCTTCTTTAAAAAGACCATCAAAATGTTTTTTTTCAAAAAAAATTTCTTTAATAATTATTTGATTTAAATTTATAGATTTTAATATTTTATATTCTGATCCTTCTACGTCTAGGATGAGATGGTCTATTTTTTTAATTGAATATTTTTTTACTAAGCTTTCGAAACTTAAACATTTGATATTTATGCATTCAATATCACTTTCTGAAACTAAAAATCTTTTATTTCGATGGTTTAAAATGTGGGATTTACTAAATGAACCAATTCCACTAGCCCAATGTTTTTTTAATTTACCTATGGAATTTCTTTTTATAAAATAGAAAGGAATTAATTCATCTTTATCACTTATTGCGGACTCCTCTATAATAATATTATCATAACTTTTTGTATTTTCTTTTAATTCAATAATATTATAAGGAACAGGTTCAATTAAAATATTTTTTTTTTTATTAAACCTTTTAAATTCGGGTTGAAGCCAAAAGCCAGTATGTGAACCTATTGAAACTAGTCCGTACTCATACATTTATTTTGTAAAGACTTCACCCCACGTTCCTTTAGTTGAAGCCTTAGAGTATTCAGTGGCTCGTCCCTCAAAAAAGTTCATATGTTCAACACCATTCAACATATTGTCTAACCAGGTTAAAGGATTTTTTTTAACATCATATATTGGATCCAAACCTAATTGTTCTAGTCTTCTGTTCCCAATAAATCTAATATATTTTTTCACTTCATCTGCAGATAATCCCTCAAGAGGTCCCATTTGGAAAGCTAAATCTATAAAAGCATCTTCATGTTCTACTATAGTTTTACAAGCATCAACGATTTCTTTTTTAAGTTTATCGTTCCAAATTTGTGGTTCTTCCTTAATAAAATCTTTAAAAAGTCTAATCATAGAGTTACAATGCAATGTTTCATCTCTAACAGACCAGGTAACAATCTGCCCCATACCTTTCATTTTATTATGTCTAGGAAAGTTTAATAGGATTGCAAAGCTTGCAAACAATTGAAGTCCTTCTGTAAAAGCAGAAAAGACTGCCATTGTCATAGCTATGTTGTGTTTTGATTTAACATCAAAACCTTGCATGTAATCATATTTATCTTTCATTTCTTTGTACTTCATAAAAGCAGAATATTCTGTCTCTGGCATACCAATAGTATCAAGCAAATGAGAGTAAGCAGCTATATGAACTGTTTCCATAGCAGCAAAAGCAGTCATCATCATTAAAACCTCTGTTGGCTTAAAAACTGTTGTATAATGTCTTAAGTAGCAGTTATTTACTTCAACATCTGCTTGTGTAAAAAATCTAAATATATGAGTTAAAAGATTTTTTTCAGCTGGTGTTATATTTTTTTGCCAATCTCTAACATCGTCCCCTAATGGAACTTCTTCTGGCAACCAATGAATTCTTTGTTGAGTTAGCCAAGCATCATAACACCAAGGGTATCTGAATGGTTTATATACTGGATTTTCTACTAACAAACCCATTTTTTTAGATTGAATTATTTCAGGCTTAATTTTTTCTACTACTGACATGATAGACACTCCTCATAGTTATTTTCTTGATTATTTGATTTGTTTTCTTTTGAATATACATTTTTAGTAACATCCGTTGAAGATCCGGCTGTTACGTTTTCTGCCCTTTGAATAGATTTTGACCTACAATAATAAAGGCTTTTTAAACCTTTTTTCCAAGCTTGAAAATGTATGTTGTGAAGTTCTTTTTTATGAATATCTGCTGGTACAAAAACATTTATTGATTGAGCTTGTGAAATATGAGGTGTTCTATCAGCCCCTAATTCGATAATCCACCTTTGGTCTATTTCAAAAGCTGTTTTAAAAGTATCTTTTTCATCAGCTGTTAAAAAGTCTAAATGTGAAACAGAGCCTTGGTTTGTTGTTATACTTGACCAAATATCATCGGTATTTTTTTTATACTTTTCTAAAACTTTTTTTAAGTATTTATTTCTTACGTTAAATGAACCTGATAAAGTTTTGTGAGTGTAACTATTAGCAGCAATAGGTTCGATTCCCGGAGACGATCCTCCACAAATTATTGAGATAGATGCAGTAGGAGCAATAGCCGTTTTATTAGAAAATCTTTCTTTAACTCCATAATCCGCTGCATCTGGGCAGGCGCCTCTTTCCTCTGCTAACGTGGTCGAAGCTAAATCTACTTTTTCTTGTATGTTTTTAAATATCTTTTTATTCCACACTTTGCTCATTACTGAACCAAAAGGTATGCTCTTTTGTTGAAAATAAGAATGTAATCCCATTACACCTAATCCTACACTTCTTTCTCTCATCGCTGAATATTTTGCATGAGCAAATTCATCTGGAGCTCTCTTGATAAAATCAGACATGACATTATCTAAAAATCTCATGACATCTTCAACAAACCTAGAATCATCTTTCCATTGATCGTATGTATCTATGTTTAAAGAGGAAAGACAACAAACAGCTGTTCTTTGTTTTCCATCATTATCTAATCCTGTTGGCAAAGTAATTTCACTACATAAGTTAGATGTTTTAACTTTTAATCCAGCTAGTTTATGATGTTGTGGTATTTGTCTATTAACTGTATCGATATAAATAATATAAGGTTCGCCAGTTTCAATTCTTGCTGTTAAAAGTCTTATCCATAAATTTCTTGCTGAAATAGTTGTTTGAATTGATCCATCATAAGGGCTTCTGAGCGCCCATTGACCGTCTGTTTCTACTGCTCTCATAAATTCGTCTGTAACTAAAACGCCATGATGTAAATTTAAAGATCTTCTATTTACATCTCCTCCTGTTGGTCTTCTCATTTCAATAAATTCTTCTATCTCAGGATGGTCTATTTGTAAGTAACAAGCTGCTGAGCCTCTTCTTAAAGAACCTTGGCTAATTGCCAAAGTTAGGGAGTCCATAACTTTAATGAAAGGAATAATTCCAGATGTTTTGCCTACTTTACCTATTTTTTCACCAATAGATCTTAGGTTGCCCCAGTAACTACCAATGCCTCCCCCACGAGCTGCTAGCCATACATTTTCTTCCCATAAATTTGTAATACCTTCTAAGCTATCATTAGCTTCGTTTAAGAAACAAGAAATTGGCAATCCTCTTTCTGTCCCTCCATTAGATAAAACAGGTGTTGCTGGCATAAACCATAAATTGCTTATATAATTATAAATTCTTTGAGCATGCAAATTATCGTCTGCGTAAATACTTGCTACTCTTGCAAATAAATCTTGAAAACTTTCGTTTTGACCTAGATATCTATCTTTGAGAGTTGCTTTTCCGAAATCAGTTAAGTTAGCATCTCTAGATCTGTCAATTTTAATTGTTATACCCCTATCATTTTGAAAAAGCTCAGTATCTCCAGACAAAGAAAATAAATCTGGTTTTTTAGGTCCATTACTCTTTAATTCATTTTGGTTTTTATGGTTTATAGTGCCGACAGCTTTCTCTATTGCCATTGATACGTTTTTATTCATTATTTTCCTTATTTTGTTCGATTTATTAACAAAACAACTATATGTTGTGTTACATTAATGTTAATATACTATATAACATCAAAATCAATAGAACAATATAAGAACATTTAATTAATTTTGCAAGTGGAAAATTTTGTTAATAAACAATTATCAAGAAATCACTATATTCTTTGATATTAATAATTAATGAAAATCAATCCTAATGGTTTTAGAGAGTATGACGCTAGATGGCTTTTTGAAAAAGACATCGATCTAGAGGGAATCAGAGATTTAGGCAAGGGATTAGGTTCTCAGATTATTAGGCATACAAAAAAAACGAATCCAAGAGTTATTGTTGGTCACGATTACAGGTCTTACAGTGAAGAAATAAAAAAGACTCTTACAAATGGCTTAACTTCAACAGGGTGTCACGTGGAAGATATTGGTTTATCATTATCTCCTACTGTTTACTTTGCTCAATTCAATCTAAACTCAGATGCTATAGCAATGATAACAGCTAGTCACAACGAAAATGGTTGGACTGGAGTAAAGATGGGCATCAAAAAAGGGTTAACACATGCACCTGAAGAAATGAGTGAATTAAAAGACATCACGCTAAATAAAAAATTCATTGAAGGAAAAGGTTCAGTTAAAAATATAGAAAACTTTAAAAAAATTTATACAGATGATTTAACAAAAAAAAATAAGATTAAAAAAAAGATTAAAGCAGTGGTTGCTTGTGGAAATGGAACGGCTGGAGTTTTTGCACCTGAAATTTTAAGAGGTATAGGTTGTGAAGTTGTTGAACTAGATTGTAATCTAGATTGGTCATTTCCAAAGTACAATCCTAATCCTGAAGATCTTGAAATGCTTCATGCAATAGCAAAAGCAGTAAAGGATAAAAATGCAGATATTGGTTTTGGTTTTGATGGTGATGGAGATAGATGTGGAGTAATAGATGATAAAGGTAACGAAATCTATTCAGACAAAATAGGATTGTTAATAGCAAGAATCTTATCATCTAAATATCAAAATTCAAAATTCGTTGTAGATGTTAAATCAACTGGACTATATTCTAAAGATAAAGTTCTTTTAGAAAATAAATGTGAAACTATTTACTGGAAGACCGGACACTCACATATAAAAAGAAAAGTTAATAAAGAAAAAGCTTTAGCTGGATTTGAAAAAAGTGGTCATTTCTTTTTCAACCAACCCATAGGATATGGATATGATGATGGAATCAATTCAGCGATACAGGTTTGTCATCTGTTATCAATTCGAAATAAGAAGATGAGTGAAATTTTAAGTGAACTGCCTAAAACATATCAGTCTCCAACTATGGCACCTTTTTGTAAAGATGAAGAAAAATATAAGGTTGTAGAGGAAATTGTTAAAAAAGTTGAGGATTTAAAAAAACAAAATATCAAAATTGACAATCAATTAATTACAGAAGTCCTTACTATTAATGGAGTTAGATTTTCTTTAGCAGATGGATCTTGGGGTTTAATTAGAGCTTCATCAAATAAACCCTCTCTAGTGGTGGTTACGGAAAGCCCAACCTCAAATGATAGAAAAAAAATTATTTTTAATTTTATAGACGGTTTGCTTCAAGAAACTGGGAAAATTGGAGAATATGATCAAAAAATTTAAAGATTAAAGTATTCGTATAAAAATTTTGTTCCAATAACAACTAAAAATAATCCAAAATACTTTGTCATCTTTTTTTTATTTATTCTATGACTTGCTTTAGCGCCAAGCCTCGCCATAAAAGTGGTTATTGGAAAAAATACTAAAAATGCAGGGATATTTAAAAAACCAATACTTAAAGGTAAATTGGCATTTAAATAATTACCAGAGAAAAAGAATCCTATTGCACCAAATAAAGCTATAATAAAACCAATAGCTGCTGCACTTCCTATAGCTTTATTGATTGGATAACCAAAAAACTTTAAAATTGGAACATTCATTACAGCCCCACCAATTCCCATTGGAGCAGATATAAAACCTGTGATGATCCCTGAAATAATCTTAGCTGGTAAACCCATTTTTATTGATAGATTTGACTCTTTTTCTTTTAAAAATAATAAATAAAAGGCAAGAATATAAACAACAATTGTAAAAAATAATATTAAAGGTTTTGTTTCTAAACCTGCAGCTAGAATTGTTCCAAGTATAACTCCTATAATAACGAAAATTCCGTAACCTTTCACTACACTAAAATCAACTGCTCTATGTTGGTGGTGAGTTAAAACTGAAACAGTTGATGTTGGAATTATTATTGCAAATGATGTCCCTA
Organism: Candidatus Pelagibacter sp. TMED128; assembly: GCA_002170125.1. Taxonomy (GTDB): domain Bacteria; phylum Pseudomonadota; class Alphaproteobacteria; order Pelagibacterales; family Pelagibacteraceae; genus Pelagilacustribacter. Next base: position 3,601 of record NHGD01000001.1, on the reverse strand, counting down.
CTGCCAAGTGCATTAAATATGCTGGCTCTATACCAGCTGCACCAAAAATATAAAATAAGATTGGCACTGTAATTAATCCTCCGCCAATACCGAATAAACCTGCAGCAAAACCTGCAGGTATTGCCGTAATGACCATTATTAAAATTAAATAAAATGTTTCAGGTTCAAGAAGAATATCCAAAATTATCTCTCTAAAGATACAGGATTAGTTTTTCTGACCTGATCCATTATATGATTAACCTTTTGTAAATCTGCGTCTCTGATGCACATATTTTTTGAGAGATATTGTTTCCATGTTCTAGATCCATTCTGTCCATGAAATAAGCCAACTGTGTGTCTCATGATATGGTTTAATTGTGCACCTTTAGCAGTTTGTTCTTGAATGTAAGGTATTAATTTTTCCATTACTTCACTTCTTGTGGGAACATTTTCATTTTTAAATATGTCTCTTTCAATGTCAGCTAAAAAATAAGGTGAGTGATAAATAGCTCTACCGATCATTACACCATCAACTTTCAGTAAATGACTTTTAATTTCTTCTGTCGATTTAATTCCACCGTTAATAATAATTTCATCATTTTTAAAATGTTCTTTAAGTTTATATACAAATTCATATTTCAGAGGTGGTATATTCAAATTTTCTTTAGGACTTAATTTTTTTAGTAATGCTTTTCTTGCGTGAATAATAAATTTTTTTGATCCAGCACCTTTGGTTGTTTGAATAAAAGATTTTAGGAACTCAAAATTTTCAACTTCGTTGTAACCAATTCTTGTTTTAATTGTAACTGGAAGCTTGCTAGCTTTAGACATAGCCTCAATACATTTCGCGACAAGTATTGGTTCTTGCATCAAACATGCTCCAAATTTATTTTTTTGAACTTTCTTGCTCGGACAGCCAAGATTAAAATTAATTTCTTGATATCCATAGTCTTCTGCAATTTTACACGACTCTGCTAGTTCATAAGGGTTGGATCCACCAACTTGTAAAGTAACTGGATTTAAAATTTTTTTAAATGATAATAACTTATTTCTATCACCTCTGATTATTGCGTTAGCTACAATCATTTCGCTATATAAATGAATATTTTTACTAATAAGACTTAAAAAATATATCTCATGCTTATCAGTGCAATCCATCATTGGTGCAACTGAAACAGTTTTAATCATATTTATTCTGATTTATTTTCGTCTTCTGCTAAAACTTCTTGATTTAACTCTAGTGGTTCTTCTGTTTCTAAATTTTCTTCTTTAATTTCTGGTTGTTCTGCTTTTAACTCAGATAATGCTTCATCAGCTAAGCTGGGTTTTTTTACTTCTGGGATTCTTCTAGTTCTTTTTGAAGGCAATATAGCAACTCCACTTTTTGAAATTTGTCCTTTATATAAATTTTCAAAATCATCGTTAGTTTCTTCTTCAATTTCTTCTTGCTGCTCTGCCTCATCAGGCTCTTTTCTTAGTCTTTTAATAGCGCTTGATTCTAGTTCTTTAATGGGGATTTTTCCGTCTCCTATTTCTCTTAAGGAAATAATTGTTCTTTTATCGTTATCCTCTTCGACTAACATTTGAGCTCCAGCATTAAGCTGAACAGTTCTTTCCTTAGCCAGTAAAACTAAATCATATTGATTATCAATTTTATCTAAACAGTCTTCTACGGTAATTCTTGCCATGATGATGGTTATTTATTAAATAAACGTTAATAAATCAAGCTTAATTTTATAATTTAGTAGGTTCTATAGTTTTTCTAAAAAAAATTAACAACGATAGAGATATAAGAATATAGCTCCCTCCGACAAAAGCTATATTTTCAATAGTAAAACCTTTGTCTATAAAAAGTCCAAAAATAGCTGTTCCAAAAGCAGTTGAAAAAACCATTAATGCAGTAGTTAAAGCTTTTATGCTTCCAATGTGTTTGACGCCATATATTTCCGCCCAAGTTGAAGAGCCCAATACATTTGCAAGACCATTTGAAATACCGACTAGTCCTAAAAAAATATAAGCAAATATCTCATGATTAAATTTAAATAGAACATACATAGCTAATAGCAGTGGAATATTCATAAATAAAATCAATTTTCGACCTGTAAATTTATCTACTAAAAACCCAGATAAAAATAGAGTAGCAATTGAAGTGATCGAATAAACCATAAATGCCTTGGGTATAGTATAGATAGTCCACATTTTAGAATCTGATATAAATGATTGATAGACAAATGTTCCAGTAGCTAGCCATGGCATTGCTAGCATATTTAAGGACACAATATAAAACCTATAGTCCTTGATAACGTCTCTTCTTCTCCAACTTTTAATCTTAGTTTTTTTATTTTTAGAATTAAAGTCAATCTCTCTAGAGTCAAGATTTACTGATTTTATAGTGTTTATAATAACAAAAGGTAATAATAAAATTATCAATATAGCTATACCTTGCCAAACTGTCCTCCAAGAATAAATTAGAAAAAAATAAGTTATCATTACGGGTAAAATAAATTCTGCTGTAGAAAGACCTAGCCAGATAGTACTTAAAGCTTTTCCTCTAGATCTTTCAAAAAATCTTGAAATTGTTGTTGTGGAGGCATGGCTCATTAATCCTTGACCAGATAATCGCATTAAAAAAATAGCTACCGCTAAAAAATAAATACTATTTATAAATGAAAAAAATAATGAGGATAAAAATAATAAGATAATTACAAAAAAAGAATAATAAAAAATTCTATAATCATCTATTTTTTTTCCTATCCAAATAAGTATAACGCTAGAACAAATTGTTGCTGTCGCATAAATATTGCCAAATTGTCCATGGGTTATACCTAATTCATTTCTGATTGGTGCGTTAAACAAACCCAGAAAAAAACTCTGTCCAAAACTAGAAAAAAATGTAAATATAAATCCAAATATAACTACTTTTTTACTTAAGGAGAGTTTAATCATTTATGAGTTGTAAAGTTTCTTTCATAGGTTTAGGGGTCATGGGTTATCCTATGGCTGGTTATATATCAAAAGCTGGACACAATGTAACTGTTTATAATAGAACAAAATCAAAATCAGAGAAATGGATTAAAGAATACAAAGGTAACTTAGCTGAAACTCCAATGGATGCAGCAAAAGAAAGTGATTATATTTTTACATGTGTTGGAAATGACAATGATTTAAGAGAAGTTACATTAGGAGACAAAGGACTTTTTAAGACTGCCAAGAAAGATTCAATTTATATTGACAATACGACTGCGTCAGCAAACATTGCTCGAGAACTATATAAAGAAGCTAAATCAAAAGGATTTGATTTTTTAGATGCACCAATTTCTGGTGGACAGGCTGGTGCCGAAGGTGGAAATTTGACTGTTATGGTTGGAGGAGACGAAACTCCATTTAAAAAAGCAGAACCAGTGATTGATTGCTACAGTAAAAAGATTAAATTACTTGGACCCTCTGGAAGCGGCCAGTTAACTAAGATGGTTAATCAAATTTGTATAGCAGGTTTAGTGCAGGGATTATCTGAAGCAATTAATTTTGGAATGAATGCAGGTTTAAACATGCATAATGTTATAGAAGTTATTTCAAAAGGTGCTGCTCAATCTTGGCAAATGGATAATAGACATAAGACTAT
>NHGD01000034.1 GCA_002170125.1 Candidatus Pelagibacter sp. TMED128 | reverse complement strand
GACTTCGTTGTCTCTGAATAAACCGCTTTGCTTCATTAAATTATCAATCAAAGTTGTTTTACCATGATCAACGTGCGCAATGATTGTTATGTTTCTAATTGTGTTTGCCATTATTTTGGTTGCGGGGGTAGGATTTGAACCTACGACCTTCAGGTTATGAGCCTGACGAGCTACCAGACTGCTCCACCCCGCGATGAGCTATAATTTTTTAATATTAATTGCTTGAAGTTTATTTTTTTCTTCCTTTATATCAAATTTTATTTGCTGCTCTTCTTTTAATACTCTTAGTTTAGACTCTTCCAAAGCTGAAACATGTAAAAAAATATCTTTATTTGTCTCATCATCAGTAATAAATCCATAACCTTTTTTTGAATTAAACCATTTTACTTTACCCGATGGCATTATTGATCCTCTCATTTTATTTAAATTAGTACCTATTTTTTAATTTTTGGAGTTTTTTTATTCTTTTAATATTTTCTGTTTGAACTCTTTTTTTTCTTTCTGAAGGTTTCTCATACGTACTCTTCATTTTCATTACTTTAAAAAAACCTTCCTTTTGAAGCTTTCTTTTTAAAACTCTTATAGCCTGTTCAACATTATTATCTTTTACGTCTATTTTAATAAAAACCTCCTGTTAATTTCTCGTTAGTTACCACTTGATTGATTAATTGTCTATACCGAAGCTGATTGGGCTTTTTTTTCTTCTCTAATTTTAGCTTTTTTCTCTCTTTCAACTCTTCTTTTAGCCTTTTCCAGACTTTTTTGAAACGCCTCTTGAGTACAAAGTGCTAAAATAACTGGGTCTCTAGGTTTGAGGTTAGAAAAATTCCAATAACTTCTTTTTCTAATTAAAGACACCGTTCCTTTAGTGCTTCCCACTAATTTTGAGATTTGGCCATCCGTCAATTCAGAAGCATTTTTACATAACCATAAAATCGCGTCTGGTCTATCCTGTCTTTTTGATAATGGTGTATATTTTGGTCTTTTTCTCTCTTTTATTTCTACTTCATCGACTTTTTTTATTAAACTTAATTTTTTTTCAGCATCTTTCGAACAAGTTTCTATTTCTTCTCTAGATAATTGTCCTGCTAAGATTGGATTATATGCTTTAATTCCTTTAGCAACATCTCCATCAGCTATTCCTTTAACCTCTAGTTCATGTAAATTACAGAATTCTGCAATTTGTTTAAAAGTTAATGTTGTGTTTTCTACCAGCCAAACTGCGGTAGCTTTTGGCATGAATGGTGCTTCTGACATAAATTATTTTTTCGTTCTAAGATTACTAAATTTTTTATTATATTTACTAACTCTACCCTTATCTAAAACTTTTTGTGTTCCGCCTGTCCAAGCATAGTGAGACTTAGGATCTATATCCAGTTTTAAAATATCATTTTCTTTTCCCCAAGTTGATCTAGTTTCAAATTCAGTACCATCAGTCATTACAACTTTTATTTTATGATAATCAGGGTGTATGTTCTTTTTCATGAAGCGAGTTTTATATGATATAAGCTTTTTACTCAATATTTTTTTTAAGAATTAAATCAATCATTTCATCATGAATATTGGAATTTGAAGCTAAAATGTTCCTTTTTAATGGTGCTTCGTTATCTTTTTCAAAAAAATTTACTAGCCCTCCGGCCTCTTTTAAAATAACCAAGCCCGCGGCAATATCCCAGTAATTTAATTCTCTTTGCCAATAACCATCAAATCTTCCACAAGCAACATACGCCATATCTAAAGCAGCACTTCCAAATTTTCTAACATTAGAAACTTGCTTAGATACATTAATATACTCAGAAAAAATTTTATCTTTAATTTTACTTGCATGTTTTGGACCTCCTGTTACCAAAAGTGCATCTTTAATCCTTTTTTTATTTGAAACCCTTATTCTTGAATTATTTAAATATGCTCCGTTACCTTTTTCAGCACAAAACATTTCATTCATAATTGGATTAAATATTACACCACATTTAATTTCATTGTCCTCTTCATAACCTATAGAAATTGCAAATTGAGGAATTCCATTTAAAAAATTCATAGTTCCGTCTATTGGATCTATTATCCATCTATTTTTAGTATTTGATTTGTTAATTATTCCACTTTCTTCAGTTATAATTCCGTAGTCAGGATGTGCTTTTTGTAATTCTCCAATTAAAATTTTTTCAGTTCTTTTGTCTGCTGAAGAAACGAAATCTCCAGGTCCTTTAGTAGAAACTTGTAAGTTTTCTATTTCTCCATAGTCTCTGATTAGAGATCTTGAAGCTTTCATGCATGCTTTAGTAATTATATTTATTTGAGGAGAATTTAATCTCATTAATTAACTCTCTTTACGTACTCCAAAGTACGAGTATCTATTATAACTTTTTCCCCACTTTCAATAAAAGGAGGGACATCTATTTTAATTCCACAATCTAATAGTGCCGGTTTGTAAGAAGATGAAGCTGTTTGATTTTTTATAGCAGCATCTGTGGTTTCTATAGTACATTCTATATTGTTTGGAAGCTCCAACGAAATAGGTTTTTCCTCCATAAAAGAAATTGTTACTTCAAGATTTTCTTTTAATAACTTGTACTTTTCTCCCACAATAGATTTTGGAATTTCAACTTGTTCAAAAGTTTCATTATCCATAAAGTGACAATTTTCTCCATCGATATATAAAAAATTAAATTTTTTCTCATCAACTTCTGCTTTTTCTACAGTCTCATTAGATCTGAATCTTTCATTTAACTTAGTCCCTTTGATAACACTCTTTAATTCTACTTGGTTAAATGCACCTCCTTTTCCAGGTTTAACATGTTGAGTTTTTAAAACATTCCAGTAATCATTTTTATGTTCTATAATCATACCTGGTTTTATTTCAATAGCAGTAATTTTCATTTAAACTTTCTAATTGCAATTTCTGGTTTTAATTTTGGGTTATCCCAAATATAACTTGATATTGCAATATATTTTGCTCCTGATTTTATTAATTTTTTATAGTTTAAATTATTAATTCCACCTATTGCTACAATAGGTTTTTTTATATTTCTTCTTGCCCATTTTAAAATATTTAGATTAGCTTTTTTAGCTTTAGGTTTAAGCTTTGAGTTATTAAAAGAGCCAAAAGCTAAATAATCTGCTTTATTTTTAATCGCTATTTTGGCTAATAACTTTGAATTATGACAAGTTACACCTATAATTTTTTTTTTAAGGTACTTTTTTGCATTTATTAACGAAGTATCGTTCTGACCTAAATGACATCCATCTGCATTTATAGTTTTTGAAATATCAGGATAATCGTTAATTATTAGTTTAACTTTGTATTTGTTTGTAATTTTTTTAATTTTTTTGGCAATTTTAATTAATTTATCTTTTTTAACTTTTTTTAGTCTTAACTGAAAAAATCCAACATTTTTTGCCGATAAAACTTTAATTAAATCTTCGTAAAATTTATTCTGAATATCATTTGGAGAGATTAAATATACTATCTTCTTCAAAATAATTAAGCTGCAACTTCTTTTTCTAAATTTTCAGACCACTCCCCTTTAGAAGAAAGTCCGTTCATTTTTGCTCTATGGTTAAAAGCTTTTTGAATATTGTCTTGATTTTTTTGATCTTTTCCAAACTCTTTTAAAGCACTTGCTTGTAACCCTCTACCATATGAGAAAGTAATTAAAAAGTTTGTATCATTTATTTTATTTATTTCATTTAAGTTTTTACTTGCTTCAATTTCAGACTGTCCTCCAGACAAGAATGCTATACCAGTTACCTCACCGGGAACATTTTTTTTTAGGCATTCTAGTGTTTTTTTTGCAATTTCTTCAGGGCTACATCTTTTTTTAGAAGTAGATCCAGGTATTATCATATTTGGTTTCAAAACAGTTCCTTTTAAATCTACTTTATGAATTGAAAGTTCGTTATAACATTCGTTTAAAACGTCTGTAGTGACTTGATAACACTTATCTATATCATGAGATCCATCCATTAATACCTCAGGTTCGACTATTGGAACCATTTGTGCTTCTTGCACTAAGGCTGCATATCTAGCGAGCGCATGAGCATTTGATTTTATCGATTGTGGGGATGGAAATTTTTCTCCTATTTTATAAACAGCTCTCCACTTTGTAAATCTCGCACCAAGATCGTAGTATTCTTTCAACCTTTCTCTTAAACCATCTAGTCCTTCAGTTATAGTTTCTTCTGATGAACTAGCAAGAATTTTGGCGCCTTTATCTACTTTGATTCCTGGGATAGCATTATTTTTTGAAATTAGTTCAGGTATAGTTGGTCCTATAGTAGTTTTTTGTTTAATGGTTTCATCAAAAAGGATAACTCCCCCAATATAATTTTTCATTGCATTAGAACTAAAAAGAGTTTGTCTGAAAATCAATCTATTATTTTCATTATTTTCTACGTTTATACTTTTAAATCTTTTTGCTATAGTTCCAGTGCTTTCATCTGCAGCTAATATTCCTTTGCCTTTAGCACACATTTTTTTAGCTATTTCTTCTAAATTCATAGGAGATATTTATTTTAAAACATTGAGGCCGGGCAAGTCTTTTCCTTCAAGATATTCCAAAAATGCTCCACCTGCTGTTGATAAGTGTGTAAAAGTAAATTTATCCTTACCTTTATTAATTGCAGAAATAGTGTCTCCACCACCGAGAATTGATATTAGCGATTTTTTTGAGGTATTTTCAGAAATTTTTTTAGCTATTGAAAGGGTGCCTATAGAAAAATCTTTATTTTCAAAATATCCTGCAGGACCGTTCCATAAAACTGTATTAGATTGATCAATAATATTTTCAATATTTTTAATTGTTTTTGGACCAATATCTAAGATAATTTCATTTTCTTCAATTGAATCATATTTTTTTATTTTTGCACTACCTTCAAAATCTTTTGATACACTACAGTCCCCAGGAATTGAAATATTACAATTATACTTTTTAGCCTCAAAAAATATAGAGTCTATTATTTTTTCAGAATTTTTCTCTACTATTGATTTACCAACTTTAAAACCTTTAAAAGTTAAAAAATTATTTGCCATAGCTCCAACAATAACAATGTTATTTACATTTTTTATTAAGTTAGTGATAACATTAATTTTTGTTGAAATTTTTGATCCACCAATGATGCAGGTAACTGGACTCTTTTTATTCTTTACTATTGAGTTGATTGCATTGACTTCCTTTTCCAAAAGCGGTCCAGCATAAGCTTCTTTTATGTATTCAGTAATTTTGTGAATAGAGGCCTGTTTTCTATGTGAGCAAGAAAAAGCGTCATTAATGTAAATATCTCCAAGTGAAGCGAGTTTTTTTGAAAAATTTTCATCATTTTGGCTTTCCTCCTTAAAAAATCTTATATTTTCTAATAAAATAATCTCACCTTCTTTCAAATATGAAAACTTGCTTTTTGTTTCTTCATTAATATCTCCCATAAAGAAATATACATTTGTTTCTAGCTGTTCTTTTAAAAATTTATATATTGGTGTTAAGGATAGCTCGTTATTTTTTATACCTTTTGGTCTGCCTAGATGACTTATAATGATTATCTTTGCTTTTCTTACTATTAAATTTTTTAAAAAAGGAAGACTGAGCAAAATTCTAGTTTTATCTTGAATCTTTTTTTCATTTAATGGAACATTTAAATCTAGCCTAAGAATAATTGTTTTACTCTGAACATTTATATTTTCAGAAAAATATTTTATTTTATCCATCAAAAATTTTTTTAACTTCTAAGATGTTTTTGAATAAGCGGCACTATTTTTTCCACTGATAAATTGAAGTGGTCGTATATTTTTTTGTAAGGAGCGCTCTCACCAAATTTTTCAATTCCCAAAGAAATACCTTTTTTTCCTAAATATTTTTTCCATGAAGTAACACTACCAGCTTCAATTGTTATAATTAATGCTTCATTATCTATAATATCTTTTTTAAAATCATTAGATTGTTTATCAAAAAGCTCTTGGCACGGCATAGAAATTACTTTTGAATCAATATTATTTTCTTTAAGAGCAGATTGAACATTTAAAGCCAGTTCAACTTCGGAGCCAGAGGCAATAATATTAACTTTATTATCATGAGAAGTTATTTTTAAAATATAGGCTCCATTTTCACATTTATTTTTTTCTGAAAAATTGGGATTAATGTATGGAAGTTTTTGTCTAGATAAAGCTATTACACTAGGAGTATTTTTACTTTTTAAAGCTATCTCCCAACACTCTAGCGTTTCATTTATGTCTGCCGGACGAAATACATTTAGGTTAGGTATAGCTCTTAAACCACTTAATTGTTCTACAGGTTGATGCGTGGGACCATCTTCTCCTAATCCAATAGAGTCATGTGAAAAAATATAAATGACTCTTAGACCCATTAATGCAGATAATCTTATAGAAGGTTTGCAATAATCTGAAAATATTAGAAAAGTTCCACCATANGGAATNAATCCNCNNTANAANGCTAANCCATTCATAATNGCNGCCATTCCATGCTCTCTNACNCCGTAATGAATATAATTTCCATCAAAATCTTTTGAATTAATTACTTTAGAATTATTTGTTTTAGTATTATTAGAACCACTCAGATCTGCGGATCCCCCTATCAATTGGGGTAAAATATTTGAAATAGCCTCTATTGAAGAGGAAGAACACTGTCTAGTGGCCATACTCGGTTTTGTTTCAAAGTATTTTTTCTTTTCTTTTTTTATAATATCTTCAAGATCTTCTAATTTTGAATGAATATAAATATTTTCTAACTCTGTTTTAATATTTAAATTTTTTTTGTTTAAGGTTTGAAGCCATTTTTCCTCTAATTTAATTCCTTTTTCTCCAATTNCTCTCCATGCATTAAAAATATCATCAGGTATTTGAAAAGGCTCATATTTCCAGTGAAGTTTTTTTCTTACTAAAGTTATTTCTTGTTCTCCTAAAGGCGCACCATGCGAAGAAGCTTTTCCAGATTTATTTGGAGAACCAAATCCAATTACTGTCTTACAAGAGATTATAGTAGGTTTATTAGATTTAGATGCCTTAGATATTGCTTTTGAAATTTGTTTTTCATTATGTCCGTTTATTTCAAGGTAGTTCCAACCATAACCCTCAAATCTTTTTTTATAATTGTCGGATACGCTTAAGGATGTTGATCCATCAATTGAAATTTTATTATTATCAAAGAAAACAATAAGATTGTTAAGTTTTAAGTGCCCAGCTAAACTCATTACTTCGTGACTAACACCTTCCATTAAGTCTCCATCACTGGCAATTACATAAGTTTTATTATTAATTAATGTAGAGCCAAATTTTTTTCTTAGAATTTCTTCAGCTATTGCCATTCCAACTGAATTACCTAAGCCTTGTCCCAATGGTCCTGTAGTTGTTTCTATTCCGGAATTTTTTTTATATTCTGGATGACCTGCGCAAATAGAATTCAATTGTCTGAAATTTTTTATGTCCTCTAATGAAACACTTTTGTAACCAGTTAGATAAAGCAAAGAATAAAGAAGCATTGAACCATGGCCAGCTGATAAAATAAACCTATCTCTATTAATCCAATTGGGATTTTTAGGATTAAACCTCAGGTGGTATTTAAATAGAACTGTAGCAACATCTGCCATACCCATCGGCATTCCGGGATGCCCAGAGTTTGCTTTTTGCACAGCGTCAATAGACAAAAATCTTATTGCGTTTGATAATTGGTTAAATTTTAAGTTCACAGTTAAATTACCTATATAGACTTAAACTAAGTATATCAATATTATGATATAAAATAAACAATATGAATATTTTTGAAAAAAAAGAAAAAAACTTAAATGAGTTAATTGATAAACTGAATGTTTTAACATCAACTTATTCACAGCCTACATACGATTTAGAAAAAATTAAAACAGAAAAAAATGAAATCCTAAGACAAAAATTAGAAATAGAAAAAAGAAATCAAGAACTAATGAGAGAACATAAATATTTAAAACAAAAAATATCCAATCTTCAAGAGGAAGTTAATCAAAAATCCACTATGGAGGATAAATTTAATCAAGATATTGAAGAATTGAGCCAAGAAACTGAAAATTTAGTAAATGAGATAGAAAAATGGCAAACGTAAATATTAAATTCAATAANAAGGACTACCTTCTATCTTGTGATGACGGGCAAGAAGAGTCATTAAAAAGCTTAACTAAGTTTCTAGATAAGAAGTATAGTGAGTTACAAGAAAAACTGGGCAATATTGGTGAAAACAAACTTTTATTAATTACCACTATCCAGTTAATTGATGAATATTTTGAATTAAAACAGAGAGTTACACAACAAAAGAAAAAATTAGATAATCTTGCTAACAAGTTTCAAGAGTTGAAAAAATTAGCAATTATATACAAGGAGGGAAAAGATCAAGAAATAGGAAAACTTAATGAAGAATTAGATAAATTTAAAAAAACAGCACAAGAAAGCAATAAACTTTATGAGTCTATGTTAGACAAAACAACGAAGTCACTAGAAAAAATACTATCGAATACTGAATCAATTTCTAAAATTCAGTAAATGAAGAACAAATATAGATTAAGAAAAAAATATTTTATAATAAGAAAAAAAAAATATTTTAAAATTGGCTCAAATTTTTTTAATCCTTTGGTTAAGCTTGTCAAAGAAAATTATAAAGAAAAATCTATTAATATTTCAAGTTATTACCCTTCATCATTTGAAGTAAATACTTTAAAATTATTTGAAATCAAGATAATTAAAGATTTAAAAGTTCTTCTTCCAGTCTTGTCCGAGAAAAATATAATGCATTTTTATAAGTGGAAACAACTAGATGCCTTGCAAATAAATAAATTTGGCATGTTAGAGCCTGTAGCATTATCTACACATATTATACCTGACATTATGTTGGTTCCTTTACTAGCTTATGATAATCAACATAATAGGTTAGGTTACGGTGGTGGATTTTATGATAGGTATCTTAATAGATATTTAAAAACTAAAAAACATATTATTACAATTGGTGTTGCTTTTTCTTTTCAAAGACATCATAAGATTCCAGTTTCTAAAAATGATGTAAAACTAAACTATATTTTAACTGAGAAAGGCATTTTTTAATGAAAATACTAGTAATGGGTGACGTAGTTGGAGTTTCGGGTCGAAAAGCAATTAAAAATAATCTTGGAAAAATTATTAAAGATAATGANATAAATTTTACTATAATAAATGGTGAAAACGCAGCCGATGATGGTAAAGGCATTACAAAATCTATAGCAGAAGAGTTTTTTTTAGCGGGAGTAGACGTAATTACTTCAGGTAACCATATTTGGGATAAACAAGAGACGTCGGATTATATTAGTAAAGAAACTAGACTTCTTCGACCAGCAAATTTTGTTGAAGGCTCTCCTGGTAACGGATATGGAATTTATTCCACTAAAAACAAAAGATTTAAAGTAGGAGTGATTAATTTAATGGGAAACGTATTTATGAAAAAAACAGAAGATGTTTTTGAAAAAGCAAAAAAAATTAGTGAACAAATTAAATTAAAAAAAAATGTTGATTTTATTGTAGTTGATTTTCATGGTGAGATTACAAGTGAAAAAATGGCAATCGGACATTTTTTTGATGGAATATCCACGGGAGTATTTGGAACTCATACACATGTTCCAACTGCAGATACAAGAATTTTAGAAAAAGGAACTGCTTATCAGACTGATCTAGGAATGTGTGGAGATTACAATTCTGTAATTGGAATGAATAAAGAGAACTCATTGAAAAAATTTTTTAAAGATAAAAACGCGACTAAACATTTTCCTGCAGAAGGAGAAGCTACATTGTCAGGAATAATTATTGATGCAAATCAGGAAACAGGATTAGCAAAAAAAATAAGCAGGTTAATTCAAGGCGGAAGTTTAATTAGGTAAATATGGCGGGTCACTCACATTGGGCTGGAATTAAACATAAAAAAGGTCGTGCCGACAAGGAAAGATCTAAAATTTTTTCAAAGCTCTCTAGAGAAATTACTGTTGCAGCAAAGTTAGGAGATAAAGATCCAGATATGAATCCAAGGCTTAGAACTGCTATTCAGGCAGCCAAACAAGCTAACATGCCTAAAGATAATATTTCTCGTGCAATAAGCAAGTCAGAGATAAGTGGAGATAAAAATTACGAAAATTTAAGATATGAAGGTTTCGGTCCATTTAATATTGCTTTAGTGATTGAGACTTTNACAGACAATAAGAATAGATCAGCTTCAAGCATTAGGACAGTTTTACAAAAAAATGGAGGCAGATTAGGTGAGACTGGATCCACAACACATTTATTTAATAATTGCGGGGTTATTCATATAAGTAAAGATAAATTAAACGAAGAAGAAATATTTGAAATAGCTACAAATTCTGGAGCCAAAGATTGCAATAACTTAGATAATTTTCACGAAATAATTTCAGAAAAAGAAGATTTTTATAAAGTAAAAAGTCAAATGGAAAAAAAATTAGACAATTTTTTATACTCTGGAATCGAGTGGAGGCCATTTAATTATTTAAGTTTAAATGAAGAGCAAAATAAGAAAATCATTGAAGTTTTGGAGACTTTAGAGGAATTAGATGATGTGCAAAATATATATACAAATGCTAACTTAGGACAGATAAAACTATGAAGATTATAGGCATTGACCCAGGTCTAAGTGGAGCAATAGCGGTTCTAAAAAATAATAAAGTTCTTAATATTTTTGACATGCCAGTCATGTCAGAAGGTAAAAAAAATAAAAGGCAACTTAATAGTGCTTTGCTAGTTAAATTATTAAAAGATAATATTTTAGAAAATGAGGAGGTTTCTGTTGTAGTAGAGCAAGTAAATGCTATGCCAGGTCAAGGAGTTACCAGCATGTTTAATTTTGGACAGACTTTTGGTGCAATTAAAGGGATTTGTGCAGCTTTAGGATTGCCAATTTTTTTTGTAAGACCATCTAAATGGAAAAAACATTTTGAATTGATAAATTCCTCGAAAGACTCAAGTAGGACAAAAGCAATAGAGATGTATCCCTTATTATCAAAAGATTTAGCGAAAAAAAAAGATGTCAACAAATCCGATGCTATTTTAATAGCAAGGTTCTTTAGTGAGTCTAGACCAAATAAAGGTAATTAATAAATTTTTCATATATTTAACTTTAAAAGCGCCAAATTCATGACACATTCTGAAAGTAATTAAACTTAATGGAACAAGAAATAGCAAGTCAAGTTGTAGGATTAGGTGGAAGTTCAGACTTTTCTTTATGGAAACTTTTTTTGCGAGCCGATTTTGTAGTAAAATTTGTTATAATTCTTTTAATCGCTAGTTCTATTTTTTCATGGGCATTAATTTTTGATAAATTTAAGTTATTCAAAAGCATAAATGCATCAACAGAAGATTTTGAAAAAAAATTTTGGAAAGCGAAATCTGCTGAAAGTTTTAACAATAATCTTCCTGCCACCTCAAAAGATCCAGCGACAATAATTTTTAAGACAGCAATGGCTGAAGTTATGAAAACAAAGAGACAATCCTCGTCCGTTCAATCTGCAAGAGTTGAAAGAATNTTAGAAATTGCTACAGATAACGAAATTAAAAAAATAGAAAAGAATTTTACTTATCTTGCTACCATAGGNTCTACTGCTCCNTTTATTGGATTATTTGGAACAGTTTGGGGTATTATGAACTCTTTCCAGTCTATTGCAATTTCNAGGAANACAAGTTTAGCAATNGTGGCNCCNGGTATTGCTGANGCTTTGTTTGCAACTGCNTTAGGTTTNNTNGCTGCNATNCCNGCAGTAGTGGCTTANAATAAATTTANNAGTGACTCNANAAGNTATATTTCNAAAATAGATAANTTNTCNAANAGATTTTTATCAATTATTTAAAAAATGGCTTTTAAATTTAATCGCTCAAGAAATGAACCTATGAGTGAAATTAATGTAACTCCTTTTGTTGATGTTATGTTAGTTTTATTAATTATTTTTATGGTAACTGCTCCACTTTTAACAGTGGGTGTTCAAGTAGATTTGCCAGAGTCAGCAGCTGACTCATTACCAGACGACCAAGAGCCATTAACTATTACCATTAATTCAAAAGGGGAAATTTATATTCAAGAACACAAGGTGAATTATCAGAAAGTTGTTCCAAAGCTTTTAGCTATTGCAAAAAATCGAACAGATACAAGAATATATGTTCGAGGAGATAAAAATATAAATTATGGAAGAGTTTTGGAAGTTATGGGAACATTATCTGGCGCAGGATTTTCTAAAGTAGCATTGATATCTGAGCCATACAAAAATTAAATGAAAAATGACAAAAAGTTTAATTTATTCTTTAATATTTCATTCGGCGATGATTCTCTTGACTGTTTTAAGCCTACCTTTCATGATTAGAGAACCAATAGATTTACCTCCTATAGTTTCTGTAGAATTAATTCAAATCTCAGATAAAACAAATATTCCTTTCGCTCCTAAAGCTAGGAAGATTATTGAAGAAACTAAAAAAAAGGAAGAAAGAGTAGTCTCAGAGCAAGCTCCGCCAGCTGCAAAAGCAAAAGAAAAACCTGATAGAATTCCTTTACCTGATGATAAAAAAGAAAAGAAAAAAATAGTTAAAAAGAAGCAAAATCCTGAAGAGGTAGAACCTACAATAAGACAATCTTCAGAATTTGAAAAAAAAGAAATCGTGGACACAAATCAAATAGCAGCCTTAATTGATAAAGCTAAAGAGGAGGAGGCAGTTAAAAAAGACAAAATAGACAAATTAACTCAAAGTAATGTTAAGAATTCTTTCGCTACAGGATTGTCTCTTTCAGAAGAAGATGCGTTAAGAGCTCAGATATTTGGTTGCTGGAGCGTGCCTCTTGGTTTACCCTATGATAAAGATTTATTAGTAAGAATTAAACTTAAATTAAAACAAGATGGAACAATAATGAAATCAGAAATCTTAGACCATCAAAGAATGAACAGGCCAGGACAAAAGTTTTATAAAGTATTGGCTGAAAGTGCTTTAAGGGCTGTAAGATTATGTCAACCTCTTAAAGTTCCACCTACAGGATATGAAAGATGGAAAGATTTACAGTTAAATTTTAATCCAACAGAAATGTTAAAAGGATAATATGAAGAAGATAACACTAATTATTGCAATATACTTACTCTCATTTAATTCTTTAAAAGCTTTAATAGAGGTTGATATTACCAGAGGTAACCTAGATCCTTTGCCAATCGCTGTTTCACCATTACATGTTGATATTAAATCACAAGAGTATGAAGGGTTAAAAATTAAGGAACTAGGTAGCAATATTTCAGCTGTTATTGAAAAAAATTTTAAGAATACAGGATTATTTAATCCCCTTAAGAAAGAGGCATTTGTTCAAAAACCCGACATTGCTCATCTCAAGCCAAGGTTTGAAGATTGGAGATTAATTAAAGCACAGGCTCTAGTTACTGGAAAATTATTGGTAAAAGATGGAAAACTAAAAATAGAGTTTAGACTATGGGATCTAACAGCCGCAAAGGAAATGACAGCATTAGCTTTCACTACAACACCTTCTAATTGGAGAAGAGTTGCTCATATAATATCTGATAAAATTTATGAAAGACTAACTGGAGAAGAGGGGTATTTTGATACAAGAATTATTTACGTAGCCGAAAATGGACCTAAAAGTCAAAGAGTCAAGAAATTAGCAATTATGGATCAAGATGGAGCTAATACAAAATATTTAACTTTAGGAAATGAGCTAGTATTAACTCCGAGATTTAATCCAACCAATCAAATGGTCACTTATCTATCTTATTTTAGAAATATGCCTAGAGTTTATTTGCTTGATATAGAAACAGGCATACAAGAAGTTGTTGGAAATTTTCCAGGTATGACTTTTGCGCCTAGATTTTCTCCAGATGGAAAAAAAATAATAATGAGTTTTGCTGAAGATGGTAATTCAGATATTTATACGATGGATTTAGAAACAAGAGTAGTAGAGAGAATAACAAATCACTCATCAATTGATACCTCTCCTTCATTTTCACCTGATGGTAAGTATATTTGCTTTAACTCTGATAGAAGTGGTTTACAACAGATTTACGTTATGAGAAGCGATGGCAGTGATGTAAAAAGAATTACTTTTGGAAAAGGAATTTATGGAACTCCAGTATGGTCTCCAAGAGGAGATTTAATTGCGTTTACAAAAGTTAGAAAAGGAAGATTTTATATTGGAGTAATGAGAGCCGATGGTTCAGGTGAAAGGCTATTAACAGAAAATTTTTATCAAGAGGCTCCTTCATGGTCTCCAAATGGAAGGGTTTTAGTATTTTATAGAGAGACAAAAGCAGGAGCTAAAGGAGAGGGTTTTTCGGCGAAGCTTTGGTCGATTGATATAACTGGATATAACGAGAGGAAACTATTGACTAAAACAGATGCTTCTGACCCATCTTGGTCTTCTTTATTATCAAAGTGAGGGTATTTTTTATGTAATTAAAGCTTGAATAATGTTTAATAATTTGAAATATTTCAACAATCAACCCAGGGGAAAAAATGACATTTAATAAGAATTTAAAAAATATATTTTTAGTAGTTTTTACAACGTTGATTTTAAGTGCGTGTTCTACGGCTAAAAAATCAGGGGACATGGATGGCGACGTATATACTGGAAAAGAAACAGTTAAATATTTAGCTTCTGGTGTTCCAGATAGAGTATTTTTTGCTACGAATAAATCTTCTTTAACAACTGCATCAAGAGCAACTCTTAGAAAGCAAGCAAAATTTTTGAGAAAAAATAAAAAGCTTAACGTGACAATAGAAGGTCATGCTGATGAAAGAGGAACTAGAGAATACAACTTAGCTCTAGGAGAGAGACGAGCAAACGCAGCTAGAGATTATTTAATGACTTATGGAATTTCGGGTAAAAGAATTTCGACAATTAGTTACGGAAAAGAAAAACCTGTTAATCCTGCATCAAGCCCTTTAGCTTGGTCTCAAAACAGAAGATCAGTAACAGTTAAAGTAAATTAGTTTTCTTCTAAATTTAAGGCCCTTTAATAACCAGATTATTAAAGGGTCTTTTTTTTGCCATTTTGTATATTTAAAGAATCAATATGGATTTAATTAAAAAATATTCTTTAACCTTTTTAATATTTATAACTATTTTGTCACACTCTTCTCTTAAAGCGGAAGAAGAGGATATTTTAATTCAAGCAGTCGCTGATCAAATTCAAGTTTTGACAAAAGATTTAAAAACATTAGAGAAAGCAGTTTATCAAAGTTCAGATATATCTTCCTCTTCAGCTTTATCAATGCAAACAGATGGACTTAACGAGGATATTTTAACTAAACATTTACTTAAATTAAATGAAATAGAAGATCAATTTAGGACTCTTACTAACAAATTTGAAGAAGTTAATTTTAAATTAGATAAATTATCTTCAAGAGTAACAAAAATTCAGTCAGATAATCAATTAAGATTTTCTGATCTAGAAAATTCAGACTCTGGAATAAAAAAAACAAAAGTTAAAAAAGATTTACCTGGTTCTAGCAAGCCACAAGATTTTGGAGCAAATCCTGGTTATTCAGTTTCTAACTTACCTGAAAAACAAGAGACTAGTTCTATAGAAAGTGCACAGACAGTAATTACAGAGGAACCTGAAAAAAAAGAATCTTTATTGCCAAACAAACCTCCCGTAGAACAGTATGAATTTGCAGTAAGCTTTATGAAGATAGGAGATTATGAAACTGCAGAATTCGCCTTAAAAGAATTTATCGAAAAAAATAAAACTCATGATTTGGCAGGCAATGCACAGTATTGGTATGGAGAAACATTTAGAATCAGACAGCTCTACTCTGATGCGGCTACAGCTTATTTAGATGGATATCAAAATTATCCTAAAAGTAAAAAAGCTCCAGACAATCTTTTAAAATTAGGAATCACTATGGTTCAGTTAGGTGAAAAAGACCAAGGCTGTAAAATGATATCTGGCTTAAAAAAAGAGTATCCAAAAGCAAGCAAGTCTGTGTTACAAAAAGCTCAGTATGAGCAAAAAAAATTCAAATGTAATTCTTAAATCAGGCTTTAAGAATTCCAAAGAATTATCCAAAATTTATTCTACATTTAAAAAAAAAATTAGTTTATTAAAAAAAAAATCAATTTTAATCGCTGTTTCAGGTGGTCCTGATAGTTTAGCTCTAGCAGCTTTATCAAAAGCTTATAGTTATGAGAAAGAATGTAAGATTTACTATGTTTTAATAGATCATAATCTAAGAAAAAACTCTTCAAAAGAGTCTCGTTCTGTTAAGCTATTGCTTAAAAAGTACAAAATAGATCTAAAAATTTTAAAAAATAAAAAATTAATAACAAAAAATATTCAAAGCAATGCTAGAGGGATCAGGTATGATCTTTTAATATCTTTTTGCAAAAAAAGAAAAATAAAGACCATTTTGACAGCTCATAACTTAGAAGATCAAGTAGAAACTTTTTTTATTAGATTATCAAGAGGTAGTGGTTTGCAAGGATTATCCTCGATGAAACAAGTTAATAAAATTAATGGGAATATCAATTTAGTTAGACCTCTTCTAGATATAAAAAAGACTAAATTAATTAGAATATCAAAAATGATTTTTGGAAAATATTTTAAGGATCCTACAAATAAAGATAAGAAATATTTAAGAACTAGAATTAGAAATTTAAAAAAATCTCTTGAAAATAGTGGAATTAATTATGATCAAATTTTTAGATCAATTAATAACTTAGCTTCAAGTCGAGACACACTAGATTTTTATTTTAGCAAAATTTATAAAGAAACAATTAAAAAGAGAAAAAATAAGATATTTATAGATATCAAAAATTTTAATAGTTTTAATCAAGAATTGAAAATAAGAATATTCAGTCAATCAATAGTAGATGTAACTAAAGCCTATTATCCACCGAGATCTAAAAAAATTATAAATTTAATTAATCAAATTAAAGTTAAAAAAATTGGTAAATTTACTCTTGGCGGGTGTTTTATATTAAAGGAAAAAAATCAAATTATTTTACAAAAATAGGGAAAATATTAGGTATTTACTTAAAATTGCTATAATATGACTTATTTACAACTTAATTAGACATAAAATATACTTGTTTAATAAAAAATAATACTTATTTAAACGATATGAATGTAAAAAACTTAATCATGTGGGCCATAATAGTCTTGCTTTCGGTAGGATTATTTAACATGTTTCAGAATCCAAATAACATTAATTCTGAAAAAAATAATCTTCCATTTTCAAATTTTTTGAATGAAGTTGAAGCAGGTAGAGTCGTAGAAGTCCAAATTCAAGGAAATAATATTTCAGGAGTTTTAGCGGACGGAAAAACTTTTAATACATATTCTCCAAACTATCCAGAATTAGTGGAAAAATTATCTTCTAAGAATATTAGCATTGTTGCTTCCCCTCAAGAAGATAAAATGCCGTCTCTTTTAGGAATATTATTATCTTGGTTTCCAATGCTATTGTTAATTGCAGTTTGGATATTTTTTATGCGTCAAATGCAAGGAGGAAAAGGTGGAGCCATGGGTTTTGGAAGATCAAAAGCAAAATTATTAAACGAAGCTCAAGGAAAAGTAACTTTCAATGATGTTGCTGGAGTAGAAGAAGCCAAAGAAGAAGTTGAAGAAATAGTTGAATTTTTAAAAGATCCAAAAAAATTTAGTAGATTAGGGGGAAAGATACCTAAGGGAGCATTACTAATTGGACCTCCAGGAACTGGAAAAACTTTATTAGCAAAAGCCATAGCTGGTGAAGCTAATGTTCCTTTTTTTTCTATTTCAGGATCAGATTTTGTTGAGATGTTTGTGGGTGTTGGCGCATCTAGAGTTAGAGATATGTTTGAGCAAGGAAAAAAACATTCTCCTTGTATAATCTTTATTGATGAAATAGATGCGGTTGGAAGAAGTAGAGGTGCCGGACTTGGAGGAGGTAATGATGAAAGAGAACAAACTCTAAACCAACTTTTAGTAGAAATGGATGGATTTGATACTAACGAAGGAATTATATTAATTGCTGCTACGAATAGACCTGATGTTTTAGATCCAGCTTTACTAAGACCTGGAAGGTTTGATAGACAAGTAGTGGTTGGAAATCCAGATATTGTTGGTAGAGAAGCAATCTTAAAAGTCCATGTAAAAAAAATTAGCACAGGACCAGATGTAAAGTTAAGAACTATTGCTAGAGGAACTCCAGGTTTTTCTGGTGCAGATTTAGCAAATTTAATTAATGAATCAGCACTTTTAGCAGCAAGGAAAAATAAAAGAGTTGTTACAATGTCAGATGTAGAAGAAGCTAAAGATAAAGTTATGATGGGCGCTGAAAGAAGATCAATGGTAATGTCCGAAGATGAAAAGAAACTAACGGCTTATCATGAAGGTGGCCACGCAATTGTAGCATTAAATGAAAAAGCATCAGATCCAATACACAAAGCAACAATTATTCCTAGAGGAAGAGCTTTAGGAATGGTTATGAGATTACCCGAAAGAGATCAACTTTCAGTAACTAGAGAAAAACTTCATTCAGATATTGCAGTTGCAATGGGAGGTAGAATTGCTGAAGAAATAATTTTTGGTCATGATAAAGTTACTTCAGGAGCTTCATCAGATATAGACATGGTGACTAAAATGGCGAAAAATATGGTTACTAAATACGGAATGAGTAAAGAACTAGGAACCATTGCATATGGAGAAAATGAGGAAGAAGTATTTTTAGGAAGATCGGTAACAAAACAGCAAAATATGTCTGAGGATACAGCTAAAAAAGTCGATGAAGAAGTTAAAAAAATTGTAGATAAAGGATATGAAAGAGCAAGAAAAGTGCTTACTGAAAAAATTGATGACCTGCATAAACTTGCTAAAGCACTTTTAATATATGAAACTTTATCGGGAGATGAAATAAGAGACTTAATTTTAAAAAATATAAAGCCAACGAGATCTTTCAAAGAGGATGATAAGGATGATGGCAAAACATCATCAGCTCTTGGTTCACTGGGTTTAAAACCAAAGCCAGCTATCTAAATAATCATGACAAAATATTACACTAGAGCGTGTAATTTTTATTATGGCATTAATGCAAAAAAACTAATAAAAAAAAAAATAGCTTTACCACTATGTGGTAATCAAAATATTGCTTTTGATAAATTAGAAATTATTTCAAGAAAAAAAAATAAAGTTACATCAAAGATTATTAATCTTAAAAATATTAATAATTTAAGCTCTGCCTGCAGGAAAAAAGTTAAACAAGATTTAAAAATGATAGTTTTGAAAAGAAAAAATTTTTTAAAGAATGTTAATTTTTTCGAACCATCAATCATGGGAATTTTAAATTTAACTCCAGATAGTTTTTCGGATGGAGGTAAATTTAATAATTATAAAAAAGCAAAAAATCATATTATAGATATGATAAAAGCCGGAGCAAACATTATCGATATCGGAGGGGAGTCTACGAGACCTGGTTCAAAAACTGTTTTACAAAATATGGAATGGAAAAGAATTGAGAATATTGTAAAAAATTTTAAAAAGAAACATAAGAAAATATGTTTATCTATCGACACAAGAAAATCTGAAGTAATGATTAAAGCAATTAAATATAAAGCAGACTTGATAAATGATGTATCAGGTTTCAATTATGATACTCTATCCTTACCTAGATTAAAAAAATATGACATTGCAAAAGTTCTTCATCATATGCAAGGCACTCCTAACACAATGCAAAAAAATCCAAAATACAAAAATGTTTTATTGGATATTTATGATTTTTTTGAAAAAGGTATTAAAAATATTCATAATAAAAAAATAGTTATAGATCCAGGTATCGGTTTTGGTAAAAATTTGAAACATAATTTGACTTTAATTTCTAAGATATCTTTGTTTCATAGTCTTGGATTTCCTATTTTGATTGG
>NHGD01000033.1 GCA_002170125.1 Candidatus Pelagibacter sp. TMED128 | reverse complement strand
TATTATGTGAATATAGATTTTAAAAGATTTACTAATTTTCATATTAATTTAAATTAAAATTAACACAGTAAAATGAAAAATAAAACAATTTGGTCAAATAGATTTAAAAACAAAACGTCTCTATCTTTTCAAAAGATAGGGGCATCGATTAATATTGATAAAAGACTTTATGAGCAAGATATAGCCGCATCCATTGTGCATGTACAAATGCTTATGAAGCAAAAAATCATTAAAAATGAGGATGGGAAAAAAATAATAAATGGACTTAAAAAAATTAAAGTCCAGATAGAAAAGGGTAATTTTGAATTTAAAGAAAAATTTGAGGATATTCACTTAAACATTGAAAAAGCATTATTTAAAATTATTGGTCCTGCAGCTGGATTTCTACACACTGCAAGATCAAGAAACGATCAGGTAGTAACTGATTTTAAATTATGGATTAAAGTGGCATCAAAAGAAACTTTGAAAGATATTTCTTTAGTTATGAAAAATTTAATCAAAAAAGCTGAAAAAAATATTGATACTGTTATGCCTGGATTGACTCATTTAAAAAATGCACAACCTATCTCTTTTGCTCACTATCTTTTGTCCTACTACGAAATGTTAAAAAGAGACAAAAAAAGATTTGAAAATAATTTAAAACTTCTAGATGAGTGTCCATTGGGATCGGCAGCACTTTCTGGTACATCATACAAAATAGACAGAAATTATACTGCAAAAAAACTTGGTTTTAAAAAACCTACAGATAATTCACTTGATGCAGTATCAGATAGAGATTTTGCGATTGATTTTTTATACGCATCTGCTGTTTGTGCTATGCATCTTTCTAGATTAGCAGAAGATTTTATTATTTATAATTCTAATGCTTTCAATTTAATTTCATTTAAAGACAGTATGCTTACAGGGTCTTCTATTATGCCTCAAAAAAAGAATCCTGACCCAGCAGAATCAATTAGAGGTAAAGTTGGAATAAACTATGGAAAGTTGAACGCAATGTTAACAATAATGAAAGGTCTTCCTATGTCATATTTTAAAGATATGCAGGATGATAAAGAATTAGTTTTTGATGGATATGATACTTTGAAAAATACTTTAATTATGAGTGCAGAATTAATAAATTCTGTTAATGCAAACAAAACAAATATGTTTTTTATGGCTAATCAAGGTTATACAACGGCTACTGATTTTGCTGATTACCTTGTTAAACATAAAAATTTATCTTTTAGAGAATCTTACAATATTTCTGCAAAACTTGTTAATTTTGCAGAAAAAAATAAAAAATTATTATCTGAATTAAATTTAGATGAAATTAGAAAATTTCATAAAGGTTTAGATAGAAGTGTTTTAAAAGTATTTGATGTGAAAAATTCTATGAATATGAAAAAATCTCATGGAGGAACTTCTGTATTTAATGTGAAATCAATGATAAAGAAATATAAAAAGGAAATTAAATGAAACTTTTAGCCTCTTTTTTCTTAATAATTTTTATTTTAACTAGTTGCGGTAAAAAATCTGACCCTAAATACCAAGGTAAAATAGATCAGATCAGTGTAATTTCATAATAAAATGCAAAATTTAAGATATGTTGGTAAAAACTTATTCATTGAAAAACTATCAATAAGAAACATTTTAAAAAAAAATAAAACACCTTTCTATATTTATTCTGAAAATCAAATTGTTATTAACTTTTTAAAGTTTGTTAATACATTTAAAAAAACTAATCCCTTAGTTTGCTTCGCAGCAAAATCTAATAGTAATTTAAATATACTTAGAATACTTGGTAAATTAGGTGCTGGGGTTGACGTTGTTTCTGTGGGTGAGCTTTTAAAAGCTCTAAAATCAGGTATCAAACCAAATAAAATTGTTTTTTCTGGAGTTGGTAAAACAGAGGAGGAGTTGAAAATTGCAATCAACAAAAAAATCTTATTAATAAATTGTGAGTCTGAAAGTGAAGCAAAATTAGTAAATAATATAGCTAAAAGATTAAGAAAAAAAGTTTCGATTGGATTTAGGTTAAATCCAAATATTGATGCAAAAACACATAAAAATATATCAACGGGTAAAGCAGAAAACAAATTTGGACTATCCATAAAAAATTTTAAGGCTTTTCTTAAAACGATTAAATCTTTTAAGAATGTTAGATTAGANGCTTTGAGCGTACATATTGGGAGTCAAATATTAAACGATTCACCTTTTAAAAAAACTCTGAATGTTATGAGTAAATTAATTAAAGAATTAAAACTGAATTTAAAATATGTCGATTTAGGTGGTGGTTTTGGTATTAATTATACTGACAAAGAAAAACCAATTAATCTAAATAAATATTCTAAACTAGTAGAAAATTTTGCTAAAAAATTGAATTGTAAAATAATCTTTGAGCCAGGAAGATCTATTATTGGCAATACAGGTCTTTTAATAAGCAAAATACAATTTATTAAAAAAGGAACTAATAAAAACTTTGTGATATTGGACGCCGGAATGAATGATTTTATGCGACCTGCTTTGTATGAAGCTTTTCATAAAATTATTCCAATTTCAAAAAGATCATCAAAAATAAGAGGTAAAATAGAATTTGTTGGACCAATATGTGAGAGTACTTGTAAATTTGGAGTTTATAAAAATTATCAAAAATTAAATGAGAATGAGTTTGTAGCTATAACTAATGTTGGAGCTTATGGTTCATCCTTGTCCTCTAATTATAATACTAGACCTTTAATCGCTGAAATTTTAATCAATAAAAATAAATATAGATATATTAGAAAGAAACAAAATTTACTAAAATTGATTAATTCTTAATGCAATTTANTAGATCATTANTCTTNAATATTTTTTTATATGNTGGTCTTATAACNATTTTTATTTTAGCNATACCAACNTTAATTTTACCNAGTAAATTTACGATATTTTTTGGCAGNNTATCNGCAAAATATATAGTNNTNATTTTAAGACTTATNTTAAATACAAAAGTAATATTTCATGGGATTGAAAATTTAAAAAAAGTAGATAATTTTTTTGTTGCATCAGCACATCAATCAATGTTTGAAACTTTTGCACTACAGATACCTTTGAATGGTCCAATTTTTATTTTAAAAAGAGAACTTCTAAATATTCCTTTGTTTGGTTGGTACTTACGAAAAATAGGCTCTATAGCAATTGTTAGGGAAACAACGACAAAAGAAAATTTGAATTTTTTCGATAAAGTAAAAGAAAGAATCGAAAAAAGTAAACGACCGCTTTTAATATTTCCGCAGGGAACAAGAGTAAAGCTTGATGATCAGCCACCATTTAAAAAGGGGGTTGGTAGAATTTATAATGCTCTCGATTTACCTTGCATTCCAGTTGCCTTGAACACTGGAAAAGTCTGGCCAAAAAATAGTTTTATGAAATATCCAGGTGATATTCATATTTCATTTTTAGAACCAATTATATCAGGTAAAGATAACGAAGAATTTGTTAAAGATTTAGAAAATAAGATCTATACTGAAATTAAAACATATTTATAAGACACGATTATTTTCTTCCAAAATTCGGTTTATCTGTTTCTTGACCAGCTTTGATTATATCTTTTCTTAATTTTCTTGTGGAAGAAAAAATATTATTTAATTTTTTACTATTTTTACTTTGAATAGCTTTTTTAATTTCTTCTAAATTTTCTGAGAAGTTATCCAACACTTTTAAAATGTTTTCACTATTATCAATAAATATATCTCTCCACATTATTGGGTCTGAAGCAGCAATTCTTGTAAAATCTCTTAATCCACTGGCGCTATATTGAATAATTTCATCTTTAAATTTATCGTCATTTTTGATGACAGTTCTGATTATACTGTAAGCAATTGCATGGGGTAAATGACTAGTTAATGAAAGAACATAATCATGATCTTCAAATGACATAAATTTCACTTTAGTACCTAAAGCCTCCCAAAATTTTTTTAATAAACTAAATTGTTGTGTCTCTTTTCCGTCTTCAGAAGACAAAATGCACCATCTATCCTTGAATAATTCTACAAAACCAGACTCGGGTCCACTAAACTCTGTTCCAGCTATTGGATGGGAAGATATCCAGTGAACCTTATCTAAATTTAAGTTACTTATAATTTTATTTACTTCTTTTTTTGCTGATCCAGTGTCAGTTAATATAACATTTTCTTTTAAATTTGACTTAATAGAGAGTAAGATTTCTTTATAGCTACTCAAAGGAGAAGCAATAATAATTAAATCCGATCCAATCACTGACTCTGATAAATCATTAAAAACTTCAACTGAAAAATTATTTTTAATAAATACTGATGCCTCTTTAGATTTATCAAAAATATTAATTTGTTTTGATAGTTTTTTTTTATCTACAATCCTTAATATAGAAGAACCAATTAATCCACAGCCAATAATAGTAATTTTATTAAACATTTAATATTTTCTTTAAAGTAAAAATTAATTTTCTATTTTCTTTATTTTTTCCAATAGTTATTCTTAATGAATTTTTAATTCCATAAATATCCATTTTTCTTACCAAAATACCAGCCTTGGCTAATTTTTGAAACACATTATTAGAACTTATATTAACTCTATCAAAATTTAATAATAAAAAGTTAACTTTACTTTCATTCGTTTCGATTTTCATTTTTTTAAAAACAGTATAAAATATTTTACTCCACTTATTTATATGTTTAATCTCTTTTTGTAACCATTTACTATCTTTGATAGCTGCTGAAGCAGCAAATAAAGCTGGCCTATTTACATTAAAAGGAGGTTTAATTTGATTTAAAATATTAATTATTTCTTTAGATGCATACCCCCACCCTACCCTTAATCCTGCTAAGCCATAAATCTTTGAAAAAGTTCTTGTTATCAAAACATTTTTATATTTAGAAAATAGTTTAAGTCCTGAAGAGTAATCTCTTTGTTTTACATATTCAAAATATGCATCATCAATAACTAAAAGAATGTCGTTTCTAAGTTTTTTTCTAAGATTCTTAACTTCCAGATTATTTAAATAAGTCCCAGTCGGATTGTTTGGATTAGCCAAAAAAACTACTTTTGTTCTATTAGTTACCTTCGCAAGAATATCTTTAACAGAAACTNTAAAATTTTTTTCTTTTGAGTAAATTATTTTTGCTCCATTACTCTTACTATAAAGTCTATAAATTATGAAACTATATTTAGGAACTATTACTTCATCACCTTTTTTAATATAAGCTCTACAAATTAATTCGAATATCTGATCAGAACCAGAACCTAAGATAATTCTATTTCTATCGAGCTTGAATTTTTTAGCTATAACATTTTTCAATGAATTTCCATTGGTGTCAGGATATCTTTTAAAATTTCTAGAAACCTTATTATATTCTTTAATAGCCCTGGGACTTGGTCCTAATGCAGACTCATTTGCGGACATCTTAATTTTAACTAATTTACGCTTAAATAAGCTTAAACCAGCTGTATATTTAATCCCTATAATTTTATTTGGTTTCGGCAGTCTCATATTTATTAATGTAATATATAAAATGTTCGATTATTTCTATAAATCTTTCATTTCATATAAAATTGACAAGTTTAAGACGATTTAGTAAAAGTAAAAGGCGCTGATTTAACCGTATTGCAAGCGCTTAATAAATGTAGCTAAAAAGGGGATGCCCAGTTTAGCTGGGCTTTTTTTTTGGATGAATAGTAAACTTGAGAATATTAAAAAGATAAAGGTATCTAAACCACTTAAATTAGATTGTGGTAAGACCATTAATAATTTTCCATTAGCTTACGAAACCTATGGAAAATTGAGTTCTAATAAAGATAATGCAATTCTTATTTTTCACGCATTAACTGGTGATCAATTTGTTACAGGTACAAACCCAATTACTAACAAGGAGGGTTGGTGGACTACGGCAGTTGGACCGGGGAAAGCAATAGACACTAATAAATATTTTGTGATTTGTGCAAATGTAATTGGTGGATGTATGGGATCACTGGGGCCAAAAAATATTAATCAAGAAACCAATCAACCTTATGGATTGGATTTTCCAGTTATTACAATAAGAGATATTGTTAGAGCTCAAGAGTCTTTGCTTGACCATCTTGGAATAAATAAACTTCTTTGTGCTACGGGAGGATCCATGGGAGGAATGCAAGTTTTACAGTTTTGTGCGACATTTCCTAAAAAAACTTTTTCAGCAATACCAATAGCATGTAGTTCTAGTCATAGCGCTCAGAACATTGCATTAAATGAATTAGCGCGTCAAGCTATCATGGCTGATCCGGTATGGGATAACGGAAAATATCTTCTTAAAAATGTTCAACCAAAAAATGGACTAGCTGTTGCTAGGATGGTTGGCCATATAAGTTATTTATCAGAAAAAGGAATGCAAGAAAAATTTGGTAGAAAGTTACAAGAAAAAGCTGATTATGAATTTAGTTTCAATGCAGACTTTCAAGTAGAAAGTTACTTAAGGCATCAAGGTTATACTTTTGTGGAACGGTTTGATGCTAATTCAATACTCTATATAACCAGAGCGATGGATTATTTTGATCTTTCAAAACAATTTAAAGGTGGTCTTGTAGAAGCTTTTAAAAATCAAAGTACAAAATTTTTAGTAATGTCATTTTCTTCCGACTGGCTTTATACTACTAAAGACAATAAAGATATTGTGATTGCTCTTAACTCGTCTGGAGCTGACGTTTCATATTCTGAAATAATCACAGATAAAGGTCATGACTCCTTTTTACTTAATGAACCAGAATTTTTAAAAACTTTAAAAGGTTTTATAGAATCTATGCATGAAAAATTTAAAAATGAAAAAAGAATTTAAAGTAATAGCAGATTTATTACCTAATAATATACGAGTATTAGATGTGGGTTGTGGAGACGGTTCTCTAATGAATTTTCTGCAAAAAGAAAAAAATATTGAAGTAAGAGGACTAGAACTTAATAAAGACAATGTTCAAAAATGTATTCACAAAGGCTTACCAGTAATACAAGGTGATGCAGAAACTGAGTTACATCAATTTCCTAAACAGTCTTTTGACTACGTCGTGTTAAGTCAAACACTTCAAGCTTTTTATGAACCTGATAAAGTTTTGAAAGAACTTTTAAGAATAGGAAAATCAGTAATAGTTTCAATTCCTAATTTTGGATATTGGAAAGTAAGAACTAAGTTACTATTTTTTGGTAAAATGCCGGTTACAAAAACTTTACCAAATAAATGGTACAACACTCCAAATTTACATATGTGTACAATAAAAGATCTTTTCAACTTTTGTGATGAACAAAGTTTTCAGATTAAAAAAGTTGTTGGAGTTAACGAAGATAAAACTTCATTAATAAAAAAAAGTAATTTAGAAATTAAAAATCTTTTTTCAAAATTAGGTATATTTCTAATTGGTTAAAATGAAAATAGAAATAATCTCATGTTTAAATGATAATTATAGTTATTTAATCTTTGAAAAAGAAACTAACATAATTTCGATAGTAGACCCCTCAGATTTTAATGCTTGTGATGAAGTAATAAGAAAATACAAAAAATTAGACTATATTTTAAATACGCATCACCATTTAGACCATGTAGGTGGAAATTTAGAGCTGAAAGATAAATATAATTCAAAAATATTAGCTTCTGAAAAAGATAAGAGACGAATTCCTGGTATAGATATTTTACTAAAAGATAAACAAATATTTAAAATTGGTAATTTAGAATTTAAAATAATTTTTATCCCTGGACATACTAGTGGGCATATTGCCTTTTATTTTAAAAAAGAAAAAATTCTTTTTTCCGGTGATACTTTGTTTTCTTTAGGTTGCGGTAGAGTATTTGAAGGGACTCATGCTGAAATGCTTAATTCATTAAACAAACTTAAAAGCCTTCCTTCTGATACAAAAGTTTATTGTGGGCATGAATATACTAAAAGAAATTTAGATTTTTGTTTGAAGTATGATAATAAAAATCAATTTTTGAAAGATAAAATAAAAGAAGTAAATTTAAGATTAAAGGATAATTTGCCTACTATTCCTACTAGTATAGGTGATGAAATAAAAACGAACATTTTTTTGAGATGTGAAGATAAAGCTATTAAACAAGCATTAAGTCTAAAAGACTCCTCTGATCAGGAGATATTTGCAAAATTGCGTGATTTAAAGGATGCTTTTTAGCTTCAATAATCTTGACTTGATATTTTTGACAGCTATATTGCGTGGAAACAATAGAAAGAAATTTTATGTCATTTGCAATAATTGAAACTGGTGGAAAACAATACAAAGTTTCTGCAAGTAAAATATTAGAAATAGAAAAACTTAATGCTAAAATAGGTGAAACAATTAAATTTAAAAATGTTTTGCTTTTAAATGACAACTCAAAAACTGAAATTGGAAGCCCAAACATTGAGGGTGCCACAGTTGAGGCAAAACTCCTAGATAATGTTAAAGATAGAACAGTATTAGTTTTTCATAAAAGAAGAAGAAAACATTCTAGAAAAAAAAATGGTCACAGACAAAGACATGCTAAAATTCAAATAACAAAAATATTAGCTAAAGGTGGAAAAGTAATTGATGAGGCAAAAATAGTTGAAAAAAAGAAAACTTTGAAAAAAGGAAAAAAAGATATAGAAAAGGAATCTAAAAAGTAGGAAATTAAATGGCAACGAAAAAAGCAGGTGGATCATCGAAAAATGGCCGAGATAGTAAGGGCAGACGTCTTGGAGTAAAAAGATATGGTGATCAATTAGTAATTCCTGGAAATATCATTATAAGACAAAGAGGAACTAAAATACATCCTGGAGATAATGTAGGTATGGGTAAAGATCATTCAATTTTTTCTCTGATAAAAGGAAAAGTTAAATTTAAAAAGTCTAAATTAAACAGAACTTTTGTTTCTGTAATCCCCAATTAATTTATAAATAACTTTAGTTATTTATAATAAACTTATAATGAAATTTTTAGATCAAGCAAAAATCTATATAAAAGCAGGTGATGGAGGATCTGGTTCAGCCAGCTTCAGAAGAGAAAAGTTTATAGAGTACGGAGGCCCTGATGGGGGAGATGGGGGAGATGGAGGATCTATAATTATTGAGTCAGATCGAAATTTAAACACTTTAATAGACTTTAGATATTCTCAACATTTTAAAGCAAAAAACGGTAATCCTGGAAGCAAAAGAAATAAAACTGGAGGCAATGGTAAAGATTTAGTTTTAAAAGTTCCAACTGGAACACAAATTTATGAAGAAGATAATAATACTTTAATTTATGATTTTACTAAAAATAAAGAAAGATATCTGGTAGCTTCCGGAGGTAAGGGAGGCCTAGGTAATGTTAGATTTAAAAGTTCCACAAATAGAGCTCCAAAAAAAAAGACCAATGGCAAGATCGGTGAAGAATTTTGGATTTGGTTGCAATTAAAAGTTATTGCAGACATTGGTATAATTGGGCAACCTAATGCTGGGAAATCAAGTTTGCTTGCTGCTTTAACAAGGGCAAAACCTAAAATTGCCAATTATCCCTTTACTACTATTAATCCAAACTTAGGAGTTACGTATTACGATGGAAAAGAAGTTACTCTAGCAGATATACCTGGGTTAGTTGAGGGAGCACATAAAGGCGTAGGGTTAGGTGATAAATTTTTGCGTCATATAGAAAGATGTAAAATTTTATTACATTTGATTGATTTATCTGAAAAGGATTTAATAAATAGTTACAAAAAAATTAAACTAGAACTTTCTGCATATGATAAAAGTTTAGGTAATAAAAAAGAAATAATTTTTTTCAATAAATCTGATTTGTTAGAAAAAAAAGATATTGATAAAAAGTTGAAAGAATTTAAAAATAAAGTCAAAACAAAATATGAAATAATTTCAGTATTTTCAATTAAAGACATTCTTAAAGTTAAAAAACTACTTATAAAAAATGTTAATTAAAAACTCAAAAAAAATAGTAATTAAACTTGGGTCTTCAACAGTTGTAGATCGCAAGGGCAAATTTAAAAAGAAATGGGTATCAAGTTTAATTAAAGATATAAAAAAGTTTAGAGGAAATAGTGACTTAGTTATTGTTTCTTCAGGTGCAATTGCATTAGGCCAGAATTATCTCAGAATTAAAAAGAAAAAAATAAAATTAGAAATGAGTCAAGCTATTGCAGCTGTCGGTCAAATTCATTTAGCTGGAGAGTTTCAAAAATTATTTGATAAATATAAAATTAAATCTGGTCAAATATTGATAAGTCCTGATGATACTGAACAACGTAGAAGAGCATTAAATGTTAGAAGAACTTTTGATAATTTATTTAAATTGAGAGCAATTCCTATAGTAAATGAAAATGATACTACTGCCACAGCAGAAATAAAATACGGAGATAATGATAGGTTAGCTGCTAGAGTCGCTCAAATCATTGGGGCTGATACTCTTATTATCTTATCAGACGTTGACGGACTTTATGATAAATCAAAAAGTAAAAAAATTATTAAAATTGTCTCTGAAATTGACTCCAATATTAATGCTTTAATTGATAATAAAAAAAACTCTTATGGCTCAGGAGGAATTAGCACTAAGTTAGATGCAGCTAAAATTTGTATTAATGCAGGATGTCATATGTTTTTAGGGAATGGAAAAAAAAATAACCCAATTAATAATATGCTTAAAACTAAAGTCTATACCCATTTTATTCCAAAGATTTCTAGTTTGGACGCAAGAAAAAAATGGATTATAAGTTCTCTAAATTCTTCTGGAAAAATATACGTTGACCATGGAGCGGCCAAAGCATTGGATCAAGGAAAGAGTTTGCTTCCAGCTGGTATTATTAAGATAGAAGGTTCTTTTGAAAAAGGAGAAAATGTCCTTATAGTAGATGAAAATAGAAAAAATCTTGCTAGAGGATTGTCTTCATTCTCATCCCTAGAAATTGATAAGATTAAAGGTAAGCAAAGTAAAGAGATAGAAAATATTTTAGGATATTTTAGTAAATCTGAAATAATACATAAAGATGATATGGTAAAATTATAAGATGAAATATTTAGATAAATTGGGTTTAAATTCTAGAAAAGCTTTTGAAGAACTTAAAGCTGTAAAACATAACAAAATTAAATTAATTTTAGAAAATTATAATTCTATTATTTTAAAAAATAAACAAAAAATAATCAGAGAAAATTTAAAAGATATTAAAAGTGCTAAAAGAAAAAATTTAATAGATAGATTAATCTTAAATAATAACAGAATCGAGTCAATTAGACATTCTATTAATGAAATAGCTAAATTTAAGAATCCAATAGGTCGAGTATTAGAAAGTTGGCAAAGACCTAATAAAATTAAAATTAAAAAAGTTTCTACCCCAATAGGAGTTATAGGAGTAATTTATGAAAGTAGGCCTAACGTTACTGCAGACGTTGCAGCTTTATGTTTAAAATCGGGAAATTGTTCTATTTTAAAAGGAGGATCTGAAGCTTATAACTCAAATAAATTACTAGCAAATTTGTTCCGAGAGTCATTGAGTAAAAACAAAATAAATAAAAATTGTGTTCAATTTATTGAAAAGAGAGATAGAAAAGTTGTTGATTTACTTCTCTCTAAAATGAAAAACTATATAGATGTAATAGTGCCAAGAGGAGGTAAAGGATTAGTAAAAAAAGTTCAAAAATTTTCGAATATACATGTGATTGGTCACCTTGAAGGGTTGTGCCATATTTATTTAGAAAAAAGCGCGAGCATAAGTATGGCAAAAAAAATTATTATCAATGCAAAAATGCGGAGAACAAGCATTTGCGGTGCTCTAGAAACTTTATTAATTAATGAGACAGCAATAAAATCTCATGGAAAAATCATAATAGAGTCTTTAATTTCTTCTGGTTGTGAAGTCCTAGTGGACAGTAAAATTAATAAACTTTTTAATAATAGACTTAAAAATGCAAAAGAGATTGATTGGAAAACAGAATATTTAGATGCAAAAATATCTGTAAAAACTGTGAAAAATGTTAAAGAGGCGGTAAATCATATTTTAAAATATGGAACTATGCATACAGATAGTATTATTACAAATAATTCTAAAAATGCTAAAATATTCTTAGAAGGAGTTAACAGCTCTATTGCAATGCATAACGTTTCAACTCAATTTGCAGACGGAGGAGAGTTTGGATTTGGAGGTGAAATTGGAATTTCTACGAATAAACTTCCTCCAAGAGGCCCCGTCGGAATTAATCAGCTAACATCTTACAAATATATTTTATCTGGCAAAGGGATTATAAGACCATAACTAATGTCAACTTTAAGTGAAAAAACAATTGGTATTTATGGCGGAAGTTTTGATCCTCCGCACAAAGGACATGTCGAAATTTCAAAAATTAGTTTAAAAAAGTTAAAACTTAAAAACATTTATTGGATTATTACAAAAAAAAATCCTTTTAAAAAAAAAACATTTTTCTCCTTAAAGGAAAGAATATTAAAATCTAAAAAAACTACAAAAAAATATAAAAAAATTAAAATTCTATATTTAGAGGATAAAATCAAATCCTCCAGAACTATTAACGTCATTAACTACTTTAGAAAAATAAAAAAACAAAAAAATTTATGCTTAATTTTAGGTTCTGATAACTTAATAAACTTTCATAAGTGGACAAAATGGAAAAAGATAGTTAAATTAACAAAATTAGTTGTTTTTTCTAGAAAAGGATATGATAAAAAGAGTAAAGAATCTATTGTGGTAAAATATCTAAATAAAAAAAATATTATCTATATAAATAATAAATTAATCAATGTTTCTTCATCGAGCATTAAAAAAGATTATTTTAAAAAATTTTAATGAAAATAGTAGATATAAAAAAAAATATAGAGAAAATTTTAGATAATAACAAGGCTACTAACATAATATCTATCAATTTAGAAAATAAGTCTTTTATCGCTGACTATATGATTATTGCTTCAGGTACTTCATCAAGACATTTGCAAGCTCTCTCTGACATCTTGTTAGTAGAGTTAAAAAAAATTGGATTAGAAAATTGTCGTATAGAAGGAAGAGAAAGCAATGACTGGAAACTAGTAGATGCTAGTGACATCATAGTACATATTTTTCATCCTGAAAAGAGAGAATTTTATGATTTAGAAAAAATGTGGTCAGAAGAGATTCCTAAAGAAAAGGCCATGGTATGAAAAAAATTATTTTTTTAATTATTCTATATTTAAATTTAAATCTTAGTCATGCCTATTCAAATAATGAGTTATATGAAAAAATAGATCTTTTCGGGGAAGTATTAGAAAAAATAAAAAAAGATTATGTAGATGATGTAAATCAATCGGAAATGATGGACTCTGCAATTAATGGTATCTTGCAATCTCTTGATCCCTATTCTGCATACATGAGCCCAGAATTATTTAAAGAAATGCAAACCGATACCCGGGGAGAGTTCGGAGGTTTGGGAATTGAAATAGGTATGGAGGCTGGAGTAGTGAAAGTAATAGCACCAATAGATGATACACCAGCAGCAATAGCTGGAATTAAAGCTGGAGATTATATTGTAAAAATAGGTGATAGTCAGGTCCAAGGAAAATCTTTAATGGAAGCCGTTAAATTGATGAGAGGGCCTGTAGGTAGTTCAATTAAACTAACTATAAGAAGAAAAAATAAAAAAAAGCCCTTAGAATTTAATATTACTCGAAAAATAATTGAAATTAAATCAGTTAGTTCTGAAATCTTAGGAGAGAGAAAAAAGGTAGGATATATAAGACTTAAATCTTTTAATGAGAATAGTGATAAACAATTACTTAATATTGTAAAAAAATTTGAAAAAAATTCTAAAATAGAAAATTACATATTAGATTTAAGAAATAATCCTGGAGGATTGTTAACCCAAGCAATAAATATTACGAATTTTTTTTTAGATAGAGGAGAAATAGTTTCAACAAAAGGACGTAAAGCGTCAGAAACACGAAAGTTTTTTGCGAAAAAAGGTGATGAAATTAAGGGTAAACCAATAATAATATTAATAAATAATGGTTCTGCCTCTGCTTCAGAAATATTTGCAGGCGCTCTTAAGGACCATAAAAGAGCAATTATTTTGGGAGAAAATTCCTATGGAAAAGGCTCTGTGCAATCAATAGTTCCTTTGCGCAACGGTGGGGGGATGAGATTGACAATATCAAAATATTACTTGCCTTCTGGTAGTTCTATATCTGAAGTAGGCGTTACACCAGATATCGTAGTCAGAGAAACAGAAGATAATTTTGCAATTAACTCAAAAACTGACAATCAACTAAATTACGCTTTGCAATTATTTAATTCTTAATAATGGATAAAGAAAAACTTCCTTTAAGAATTGGTGTAGGGATAATTGTTCTCAATCATGAAAATAAAATCTTTGTTGGAAAACGTAAAGATAACCCCGTTGATAAATGGCAAATGCCTCAAGGAGGTGTAGATAAAGGTGAAGATTTTATAACTGCGATGAAAAGAGAATTAAAAGAAGAAACAAGTATTGATAATATAAAAATTATAAAAGAAATAGATGGTTGGCTTGAATATGAATTGCCAAAAAATCTTTTAGGGATTATTTGGAAAGGTAAATTTAGGGGACAAAAGCAAAAATGGTTTATAGTCAGATTTACTGGTACTGACTCTGAAATTAATTTGGAAACAAAATATCCAGAATTTATTGAGTGGAAATGGATAGAAATGAATAAACTTCCGGAGGTAATTGTTAATTTTAAAAGAAATGTTTATGTGAAACTACTTTCAGAACTAAAAAAATTTATTGATTAATTTCGTTGATTGTTTCAATTTTATAAGACAGTAAATATTTTTCTTTATCTGAAATTTCAGATTCATTTAATTTTTTCTTAGCAAGATCTTTAATTTCTTCCAAAGATTTTTTATCAATGTTTTCTAATACTTTCGCTTTAGAAGTTAATATCAGTAAATTATTATTTGAAAATTCAACAGTTCCTTCTTCCACATAGTAACTTTTTTTTTCATTTCCATAAATTATAATTAAACCTGGTCTTAAAAAAGTAATTAAAGGTATATGATCTTTTAAAATACCCATTTGACCCTCGTATGATGGAATTGTTACTTCTGTAGCCTCAGATTTAATAATCAACCTATCGGGAGAGATAATTTCAACTGTAAATTTTTCAGACATTATTTGCTATCTTTAGATAATTTTTCTGCTTTTTCTATTACTTCTTCAATTCCCCCGACCATATAAAATGCAGCTTCAGGTAAATGATCATACTCACCCTTACAGATAGCATCAAAACCCTTTATTGTAGAGTCTAGATCCACTAATTTTCCAGGAGATCCAGTAAAAACTTCAGCAACAAAAAAAGGTTGAGATAAAAATCTTTGGATTTTTCTAGCTCTTGCTACTGTTAACTTGTCTTCTTCTGAAAGTTCATCCATTCCTAAAATTGCTATAATATCTTGAAGAGATTTGTAAGCTTGTAAAACTCTTTGAACATCTCTCGCTACTCTATAGTGTTCTTCTCCGACTATTCTTGGATCAAGGATTCTAGATGTTGAGTCCAAAGGATCTACTGCTGGATAAATACCTATTTCTGCTATTTGTCTCGATAATACTGTTGTAGCATCCAAATGTGAAAATGAAGTTGCAGGTGCTGGATCCGTTAAATCATCTGCTGGTACATAAATTGCCTGGACAGAAGTGATCGAGCCTTTATCTGTAGATGTTATTCTCTCTTGTAAATTCCCCATGTCAGTTGCTAAAGTAGGTTGATATCCCACAGCAGAAGGTATTCTTCCTAATAAAGCTGACACTTCTGAGCCTGCTTGTGTGAATCTGAAAATATTATCAACGAAAAAAAGAACATCTTGACCTTCTTTGTCTCTAAAATATTCCGCAACAGTTAAACCAGTTAAAGCGACTCTTGCTCTAGCTCCAGGAGGTTCGTTCATTTGACCATAAACTAAAGCAGCTTTTGATCCTTTACCCTCAGTTTTTATTACACCTGACTCAATCATCTCGTGATATAAGTCATTTCCTTCTCTAGTTCTTTCCCCTACACCAGCAAATACGGAGAATCCTCCATGAGCTTTTGCTATATTATTAATTAGTTCCATAATTGTAACTGTTTTACCAACTCCCGCTCCCCCGAAAAGTCCAATTTTTCCCCCTTTAGCGTAAGGAGCTAATAAATCGATTACTTTTATCCCTGTTACTAATTGTTCTGTTTCTGTAGCTTGGTCAGTAAATTTCGGAGCTGCTCTATGAATAGGCCACTTTTCTTTAGTTTTAACCTCTCCTTTTTCATCAATTGACTCTCCTACTACATTTATAATTCTACCTAATGTTTCTGGTCCTACGGGTACACTTATAGGGGCACTCGTATTAATTACTTCATCACCTCTTTTTAGTCCCTCAGTGGCATCCATAGCGATAGTTCTCACACCATTTTCTCCTAAATGTTGAGCAACCTCTAAAATTAATTTATTTCCTGAATTATTTACTTCAAGAGCAGTATAAATTTCAGGTAATTCATTTTCAAAGCTTACATCTACTACCGCTCCAATAATTTGTGTTATTTTTCCATTTTTACTCATAATTTTATTTATAAACTTTCTGCTCCTGATATTATTTCTATTAATTCTTTAGTTATAGAAGCCTGTCTACTTCTATTATAATTAATAGTAAGTTTGTCTACTAAATCCCCTGCATTTCTCGTAGCATTATCCATTGCAGTCATTCTAGAACCCTGTTCACTTGCTGCATTTTCTAAAAAAGCTTTAAATATTTGTGTAGATAGATTTTTTGGAAGTAAATCTTCTAATATCTCATCTTCATCAGGCTCAAATTCATATGAAAGCGAGTCATCACTTTTGTCTTCGGTAGAACTGTTTTCTGTAGGTATAATTTGTTGAGCTTGGGGTATTTGAGTAATGACATTTTTAAAATTATTATAAAATAATATACATTTATCAAATTCATTTTGTTGAAATAAATTAATAATTTCTTTTCCAATTATTTCAGCTTCATTAAAAGTTATTTGTTTCTTTTCTTTAAAACTAAATTTTTTAACTATATACTTTCCATATTCTCTTTTAATTTGATCTAAGCCTTTTGAACCAACTGTAATAATCTTTAATGTTTTTCCATCTTTAAGAATTTTTTTAAAGTTTATTTTTGCTAATTTACAGATATTAGAATTAAAACCCCCACACAATCCTCTATCAGCAGTTAAAACTACGCAAAGATAAATTTTGTCTTCTCCTGTACCAACAAGTAGTTTTGGAGCATTAGAAGGGTCATTAATAGACTTTGTAAGATTTAAAATAATGTTTTGCATTTTTTGACTATATGGTCTGCCTTTTTCTGCATTCTCCTGGGCTTTTCTCAATTTTGCTGCAGCAACCATTTTCATTGCCTTAGTAATTTTTTGTGTAGATTTTACACTTTTAATTCTTTTTTTTAGATCATCTAAGCTAGGCATTATTTATTATCTTTTTTGTATTGATTAATTATTTCTGTTAAAAGTTTTTCGTTATTTTCTTCTAATTTACCTGATAATTGAATTTCATCTAATATTTCAGGTTTTTCTGACTTTATTTTTTCAAGTATATCTTTTTCAAATCTTTTTATTTTATTTAATTCAACATCATCAAGAAAACCTTTTACTCCGGTAAACACTGAGATTACTTGCTCAGCTACTGTCATTGGAGAATATTGATCTTGCTTTAAAAGCTCGGTTAACTTAGCTCCACGATTTAATAATTGTTGTGTCGATGCATCAAGATCTGATCCAAATTGAGCAAAAGCAGCCATTTCTCTATATTGAGCTAGCTCTAGTTTAATTGAACCAGCAACTTTTTTCATAGCTTTAGTTTGAGCAGCAGATCCTACTCTTGAAACAGATAATCCTACATTAACAGCTGGTCGAATTCCTTGGTTAAATAACTCCGTTTCTAAAAATATCTGTCCGTCTGTAATAGAAATTACATTTGTAGGAATATAGGCTGAAACATCTCCTGCTTGAGTTTCAATTATAGGTAATGCTGTTAATGAACCACCACCATTTTTATCACTAAGTTTTGCTGCTCTCTCTAATAATCTGCTATGTAGATAAAAAACATCTCCTGGATAAGCTTCTCGTCCTGGAGGTCTTCTTAACAATAAAGACATTTGTCTGTAAGCTACTGCTTGTTTTGATAAATCATCATAAATAATTAATGCATGCATCCCATTGTCTCTAAAATATTCTCCAATAGTACAACCTGTGTAAGGAGCTAAAAATTGCAGAGGTGCAGAATCAGATGCCGTTGCCGCAACTATTGTTGTGTACTTTAAGGCACCAGCTTCTTCCAAAGTTTTAGTTATTTGGGCTACTGTTGATCGTTTTTGACCAATAGCTACATAAACACAATACAATTTTTTCTTTTCATCTGAAGATTCGTTTATTTTTTTTTGATTTATTATTGCATCAATTGCTACTGCTGTTTTACCTGTTTGCCTGTCACCTATAATTAATTCTCTTTGCCCTCGACCAATAGGAATCAAAGAGTCAATAGGTTTCAGTCCTGTTTGCATAGGTTCACTAACTGATTGTCTTGGAATGATACCAGGAGCTTTTACTTCAACTCTTTTTCTATTTTTTGCAGAAAGAGCTCCTTTACCGTCAATAGGATTCCCCAAACCATCTACAACTCTGCCTAAAAGTTCTTTGCCTACCGGAACGTCAACAATTGCATTGGTTCTTTTTATTGTATCACCTTCTTTAATTTTCCTATCATCCCCAAAAATAACTACTCCAACATTGTCATTTTCTAAATTTAGAGCCATTCCTTTTGAACCATCTTCAAATTCAACCATTTCTCCGGCTTGGACGTTGTCTAATCCATAAACACGAGCAATACCATCACCTACCGATAAAACTTTACCTATTTCTGAAACTTCGGCTTTTTCACCATAGTTTTTAATTTGGTCTTTTAATAATTTTGTTACTTCTGAAGGATTAATAGACATTCTAGTTTTCTAACATTAATTGTTCATATTTTTTTAGTTTATTTCTAATTGAAGTATCAATCATAAAGCTACCTAATTGCAATTTCAAACCACCAATTAAATCTTGATCTACTTTGTAGTCAAATTTAATTTTAGATCCCATTGATAAAGAAAGTTCTTTGCTAATATTTTCTAGTTCAGATTTTGATAATTCTTTAGATGATATTAAAGACGCTTTAATTTCTCCTCTTTTTTTTGAACACAATCTTAAAAAGCTAATAATTATTTTCTTAATAAAAAAAATTCTTCTTTTTTCAATTAATAGTAAAAAAAAGTTCTTTAAATTTTTTGAAAAATTTAATTTTTCTGACAGTAAATTCATCACACTTTGTTGAGTTTTAATGGTCTGAGTAGGATTTTGAATAAAATTTATTAATTCTGGACTATTATTAAAAATATTCTGAAAATTCTTAATATCATTTTCTACTTGCTCTAACTCGCCCGTTTCTTTCACAACTTCAAAGAGGGCACGAGAGTACCTTTCTGAAGTTTCAGTAGAGAAAGATTTGTTAGTGCTCATTTTTTATTTTTTATGAAATTATTGTGAAATAATGAGCGTGTCGTATCATAAGAAAATATGTTGATCAAGTTCACAAATACATCATTAAGCAAAATTTACAGGGTCTACATCAACCGTAAGTTTAATTTTAGATGAAATTTTTAAGGAATTAAGAAGATTCGTAATTTTTTTTTGAATTAAGTTCTTCCTATCAAACCTTACTAATAACCTAGCTCTAAATTTCTTTTTAATTTTTAGAAATGGTGAGTCTACTGGTCCCATAATCTCTATGTTATTAATCTTTTTTAATTGTAACTTTATTTCTTTTGCTCCTTTAATGCTTAAACTATGTTGATTAGAAGAAACTATAATTGCAATTAATCTTGAGAAAGGAGGTAATTTATTATTTTTTCTAATAATTAACTCATTTTTTAATAATTCCTCAGATTTATCTTCAATTAATTTATTAAGGGTAATGTCTTTAGGAGAGAGGGTTTGATAAATTATTAAAGAATTAAAACTGAAACGTCCCGCTCTGCCGCTGAGTTGATGATATAATTGAATATTTTTTTCTGTCGTTCTTAAATCATAACCTCTTCCAGAAAAATCTGCATCAATGACAACTACACAATTTAATTTTGGAAAGTTAAATCCTTTTGATATCATTTGAGTTCCAATTAAAATATCTACTTGGTTATTATTTACCTTCTTAAATAAAGACGATGCCTGATCTTTTTTTTTCATATAATCACTTGAAAAAATTTCAACTTTTTTATTTGGAAAAATTCTTTTTACTTCATCAAATATTTTTTCAACACCCGGGCCATACATAATAAAATCACAGTTGCCACCGTTCTTGCAGGTA
This sequence comes from Candidatus Pelagibacter sp. TMED128, assembly GCA_002170125.1. GTDB lineage: Bacteria > Pseudomonadota > Alphaproteobacteria > Pelagibacterales > Pelagibacteraceae > Pelagilacustribacter. Next base: position 27,658 of record NHGD01000033.1, on the reverse strand, counting down.
TTAATTACTTTTCTTTCAAAGGAACAATGATGACAGATAGCCTTATTTTTTGTTTTATGAAAAGTAAGATACATTGAACAATTTGAACAAGTTTGCTTAAAACCACATTTTTTACAAATCAAATAAGGAGCATAACCTCTTCTGTTAATAAAAAATAATATTTGCTCTTTTTTTTTCAAAAATTTATTTACATGAATAATTGTTTCATCAGAAATAAACTTATCTTTAATTTTATTTATATTAAGGTTTATAATTTTTGTTTTAGGTAAAGGATAATTATTGAACCTTTTAAATATCTTTATATGTCTAAACTTTTTATTTTGGATATTGTTATAAGTTTCTACTGAAGGAATAGAGCTAACCAAGTGTATTGGAATTTTTTCATATGAAGCTCTTGATATAGCCATATCTCTTGCGTTATAAATCACTCCATCATCTTGTTTGTATGAAGTGTCATGCTCTTCATCAACTACTATGACTCCAAGTTTTTTAAATGGTAAAAGTAAAGCAGATCTAGCACCTACAACTAATTTTAATTTATTTGTTATAATTCCTTTCCAAATTATTCTTTTTTTCTTAGGAGTTATTTTTGAATGCCATATGGCTGGTTCATATCCAAAAAAATCTTCAAATCTAGATTTGAATTCATTTGTTAAAAAAATTTCTGGAAGTAAAACTAAAGCTTGCTTCTTTTTTTCAATTATCCTTTTAATTCTCTCAAAATAAACTAAAGTTTTTCCTGAACCAGTTCTACCTTGTAGAACAGATACATCAAATTTATTATCTATAACATTTAAAAAATTTAATGCATTTTTTTGTTCACTATTTAGATTATAATTTTTTATTGCTTTTTTGTTTTGATTAATAATTGGATAGTCTTTTTTTATAAAATTATCATCACTACCTATTGTCATCTTTAAAACTAAACCTAAAGGAACCATGTTATAGGCAGAAAACCAATGGATGAAATTAACCAGTTTTGTATCTATAGAATAATTTTTAATTTTTTTACTAATATTTTTAATTTTTATATCTTTTAACTCTCTACTTCTATTTTTCCACACAATTCCTAATTCTTTCTTTTTTCCAAATGGCACTTCGACTAAATCTCCAGTTTTGACTGAAATGTCGTTTGAATTATATGTAAAGGGAAAATTGAATATTTTCGGCAACAATACTTCTGCTTTCATAGATCAATAGTAATTGAATTTAAATTATTTAAAAATGAATTGGTCTTTTATCAACAGCTAATGCAGCTTCTTTTATTGCCTCAGTATGAGTAGGGTGAGCATGACAAGTTCTTGCTATATCTTCTGAGCTCGCACCAAATTCCATTGCTAATGCCATCTCAGCAATCATATCTCCACAATGAGGTCCAATAATATGGACACCTAAAACTTTATCAGTTTTGCTATCTGCTAAAATTTTTACAAATCCATCAGTCTCATTATTAACTTTTGCTCTTGAATTAGCTAAAAAAGGAAACTTCCCAACTTTATAAGACATATTTTCATCTTTAAGTTGCTCTTCTGTTTTACCTACTGTGGCAACTTCTGGTGATGTATAAATTACTCCAGGAATAACATCATAATTCACATGGCCAGCTTGGCCAGCTAAAATTTCTGCAACAGCTATTCCTTCATCTTCAGCTTTGTGTGCCAACATCGGTCCTTTTATAACATCTCCTATAGCATAAATATTTTTTATGGATGTTTGAAGTTTGTTGTTCACTTCAATTCTTCCTTTGCTATCTTTTTTGACTCCAATTTTAGATAAATTTAAGCCTTCAGTGTAAGGTCTTCTTCCAACTGAAACTAAAACTTTATCTACGGTAATATTTTCTTTTTTAGATTTTTTAATGTCCGTATAACTAATACTTATTGAATTTCCCTTATCATTAATATCATCAACCTTTGATCCCATAATAAATTTAATTCCTTGTTTTGTTAATATTTTTTGAAATTCATTAGAAATTTCTCTATCCATTCCTGGAGTAATATAATCTAGATACTCTATAACTGTTACTTCTGAACCTAATCTAGACCAAACCGATCCCATTTCTAAACCTATATAACCACCACCTATAACTGCTAATTTTTTTGGCACTTTATCAAAAGATAAAGCTCCGGTTGAAGAAACTATATTTTTCTCATTTATTTCAATTCCTGGCAAAGATGCAACGTCTGAACCTGTGGCTATAACAATATTTTCTCCTTTTATAGTATTTTTTTTACTGTCACTTTCATAAACAATTATATCATTTTTAGAAAAAAGAACTCCTTTACCTTTAAAATATGTAACTTTATTTTTTTTAAATAAAAATTCTACTCCCTTTGTTAACACTTGAATTGATTTATCTTTATTTGACATCATTTTTTTTATATTTAATCTAATACCATCAATTTCTATTCCTTGATTATTAAAATCTTTTTTAGCTTTATGAAAATTTTCAGATAAATTTAATAAACTTTTTGAAGGTATGCATCCAACGTTGAGACATGTGCCCCCTAAAGCACCCCTTGACTCTACACATGCAGTTTTAAGTCCTAATTGAGCAGCTCTTATTGCACAAACGTATCCTCCTGGACCTCCTCCAATTACTACTACATCAAAATTATTTTCCATTACTAAATATTAAGAAAAAGTCTTTTAGGTTGTTCTAAAGAATCTTTTATTATTTTTAAAAATGATACCGCTTCTTTACCATCAATTATTCTGTGATCATATGACAAAGCCAAATACATAATTGGTCTAACTTCCACATTTCCCTCTATTACTACAGGTCTCTCTATTATATTGTGCATACCTAACACTGCTGATTGAGGAGGATTTAAAATTGGAGTTGATAACATAGAACCATATATGCCGCCATTTGTGATAGTAAAAGTGCCTCCTTGCAAATCATCTATAGTGATTTTACCTTCTCGAGCTTTTTGTCCCATTTCTCCAATATTTTTTTCAATATCAGCAAAAGACATTTCATCAGTTTTTCTTAGTACTGGTACCACTAAACCTCTATCAGTCCCTACGGCTATACTTATATTATAATAATTTTTATAAACTATTTCATCTTTCTGTATCTCAGCATTAATAGCTGGAAAATTTTTTAATCCAATAACACTTGCTTTTACAAAAAATGACATAAAGCCAAGTTTTACAGAATATTTTTTTTGAAATTCTTCTTTATACTGGTTTCGCATTGCAATTACTTCACTCATATCAACTTCATTAAAGGTAGTTAACATTGCTGCATTTTCTTGTGCTTCTTTTAATCTTTTTGCAATAGTTAACCTTAATCTTGTCATTTTAATTCTTTCTTCTGGGCCAAATTTAATTATTCTTTCTGAAGGAGAAGGTTTAGATCCCATTAAACTCATAATGTCTTCTTTTAAAACAACTCCATGTTTTCCAGAACCTTGAATTTTATCTAGGTCTAACTTTGCTTCTGTTGCCATTTTTCTTGCAGCAGGAGAAAAAGATGCTTTATGATTTTTTATATCAAGATTTTTTTTTATTTTTTCTTCTTCATGAAAATTATCTAAAATTAGTGGATCTTCATCTTCAGTTTGAAATTCCTTATCAAGATTTAGAGGCTCAGTTTCTTCTTGAACAGTTTTGTTAACTTTTATGGATTTTTCTGGAGTCCCATTCTTTTTTTTTGGTGGAGAATAAGTTTTTACTTCTTTAAATTCTTGAGATACTTTATTATCAGATGATCCATTAATCATCCCTAGCAAAGAACCAACATTCACTGTTTCTCCTTCTTTAACAGAAATACTTTCTAAAATACCACTTGATGGTGAAGGTACTTCTACGTTTACTTTATCTGTTTCCAGTTCTACTACTGCTTCATCAATTGATACTTTTTCACCTTGACTTTTAAGCCATTTTGAAACTGTTGCTTCTGTCACAGACTCACCTAAAGTTGGTACTATAATTTTATCTGACATTTACTTTCCAAGTATCTTTTCTAATATTTCTTTTTGTTGTGCAAGATGTTTATTTAGATTTCCGGTCGCAGTAGAAGAAGAAGCTTTTCTTCCCACATATTTAACCTTATCTCTTGTAAAATATATAATTTCTAAGGTTCTATCTATATAATTTCTTACAGTATTCCAGGCACCCATATTTTTTGGCTCTTCTTGACACCAAATAAACTCAGCTTTTTCAAATTTTTTTAATAAATTTGCTAAAGTTTTTGCAGGAAAAGGATATAGTTGCTCGATACGTATAAAAACAACGCTATCATTTTTAGCTTTTTCTCGAGCTTCAACTAGATCATAGTAAATTTTTCCTGAACACATAATAACTTTTTTTATCTCATTATCTTTTTTTAATTTAATTAAACTGTTATGTTTTTTATAGGCATCATCTTCTAAAACTCTATGAAATGTATTTTTTTTTGTAAATTCATTTAAGTTTGAAATACATCTCTTGTGTCTCAACAAAGATTTAGGGGTCATAACTATTAGAGGTTTCCTAAAATCTCTATGCATTTGTCTTCTCAATGCGTGAAAATAATTTGATGGTGTTGTGCAGTTTACTACTTGCATGTTTTCACCAGCACATAATTGTAAAAATCTTTCTAGTCGTGCTGATGAGTGATCTGGACCCTGTCCCTCGTATCCATGGGGTAACAACATCACAAGACCACTCGCTCTACCCCATTTAGATTCTCCTGATGCAATAAATTGATCGATAATTACTTGAGCTCCGTTAGCAAAATCACCAAATTGTGCTTCCCATATAACTAAAGTTTCTGGCTCTGATAAAGAATACCCAAACTCAAAACCTAAAACTGCAAGCTCTGATAGTAAGCTATCAATTATTTCAAATTTTTTTTGTTTAGTTTTAATATTATTGAGAGGTATATATCTATCATGGTTGTCCTGATTTCTTAATACCGCATGTCTTTGACTAAAAGTACCTCGACCAGAGTCTTGGCCAGATAACCTTACAGAAAATCCTTCGGTTAATAAGCTTCCAATAGCCAGATTTTCAGCTGTAGACCAATCTATCGGTTTATTTTTTTCAAACATTTCATATTTTAAATCAAATATCTTCTTTATAGTTTTGTGAGCATTTAAATTTTCAGGAATAATAGAAATTTTTTTTCCTATATCCGTTAATCTATCTTTATCTACTCCACTTACACCTCTTTTATCTTTTCCCAGTCCAGGTTTAAACCTAGACCAAGCACCTTCGAACCAGGTCAACTCAGATTTGTAAGTTTTGGATAATTCTAATTCTTTTTGTAAAAATTTTTTAAACTTTTCTTTTTTATCTTCGATCTCTTCTAATGAGGTTAAACCTTCATTGCTCAATTTATTTCCGTATATTTTTAAAGTTGTAGGGTGGGTTTTTATCTTTTTATACATGATTGGTTGAGTAAAAGAAGGCTCATCACCTTCATTATGACCAAAACGTCTGTAGCAAACCATATCTATAACAACATCTCTATTAAATTTTTGACGATATTCTGTAGCAATTTTTGCACAATGTACTACTGCCTCAGGGTCATCACCGTTGACATGAAAAATTGGAGCTTGGGCAATTTTAGCTACATCTGAAGGGTAAGGAGAAGATCTAGCAAAACGAGGAGCAGTTGTAAATCCTATTTGATTATTAACTATAATATGAATTGTGCCTCCTATATTGTGACCAGGTAATCCAGACATTGCAAAACACTCAGCTACTATTCCTTGCCCAGCAAATGCAGCGTCTCCATGTATTAATACAGGAATAACTTTTTTTCTTTTAGCATCCTTGTGAAAAAATTGCTTGGCTCTTACTTGGCCCAAAACAACAGGATTTACTGCTTCTAAATGAGATGGATTATCAGTCAAACTTATATGAACAGAGTTTCCATCAAATTCTCGATTAGATGATGCTCCTAAATGATATTTGACGTCTCCTCCAATTTCTTGATTAGCGCTCTTACCAAAAAATTCACTAAATATGGCTTTATATGGTTTCCCCATTACATTTGCTAAAACATTTAATCTTCCTCTATGAGGCATTCCTATCTTGATCTCTTTAGCTTCTAAATTTCCTCCTCGTTTAATGATCTGTTCTAAAGCTGGGACCAAAGACTCTCCTCCATCTAAGCCAAATCTTTTTGTACCAACAAATTTTACGTGTAGGTATTTTTCAAATCCTTCAGCTTCGACCATCTTATTTAAAATTGCTTTTTTACCATTTTCAGTAAATCTAATTTCTTTTTCTGGCCCTTCAATTCTATTTCTTATCCAAGTTTTTTCGTCTGGATCTCCCATGTGCATGAATTCATAACCAATATTTGAGCAATAAGTTTTTTTTACAATTCTTAATATTTGATTTAAATCAGCGTATTGTAATCCAAGAACTCCATCTAAAAATATTTTTCGATCATAATCTTTTTTTATAAAACCATAAGTTTCTGGTTTTAACTCAGGATGCTCTTCTTTTTTTAAAAGAGAAAGAGGGTCTAAAGATGAAATCAAATGACCTCTAATTCTAAAAGCTCTTATTAACATTATTGCTCTAACAGAATCTTTTGTTGCTTGATTAGCCAAGTCTAAGTTTATATCAGAAGATTTTTCCTCTTTTTTCTTATTCAACTGATTTATATTAATTTTTTTATCTTTTTTTTCTGGTGACCAGCTAGGGCCTTTAAGGTCGTTATAAATTAATTTTTCTTCATCACTTAATCCTTCAAAAAATTTTCTCCAACTTTCTGGTATTGATTTTGGATTTGAAATATAATCAGCATAAAATTCATTAATAAACTCTGAATTATTACCTGCTAAAAAGGAAGTTTTTTTATATATAGTATTATCTTTTGATGATGACATTTATGTATATATTTTAACATAAATTATGAAAATTTAACCATTTAGTTTCTGCAAAAGTGTCTTGCCTATATCAGCTGGTGATTTAGAGATGGTGATTCCAGCAGATTTCAAGACCTCTATTTTATCTTCTGCTCCTCCTTTGCCTCCAGATATTATGGCTCCAGCATGTCCCATCCTTCTTCCAGGAGGGGCAGTTAAACCAGCTATAAAACCTACCATAGGTTTTTTAATTTTTTCTTTCTTTAAAAATTCTGCAGCCTCCTCTTCTGCTGTTCCGCCTATTTCTCCAATCATAATTATTGATTTGGTTTCTTCATCTTTTAAAAAAAGCTCTAAGCAATCTATAAAATTAGTTCCATTAATAGGATCTCCACCAATTCCTATACATGTTGATTGACCCATACCATTTTCAGTTGTTTGTGCTACAGCTTCATAAGTTAAAGTTCCTGACCTCGAAACAATACCGACTGATCCTTTTTTGTGAATATTGCCTGGCATTATTCCAATTTTACATTCGTCGGGTGTGATTACACCAGGACAGTTGGGCCCAATTAATCTTGATTTTTTTGATTTCAATTCTTTTTTTACTTTTAGCATATCTATTAATGGTATTCCCTCTGTAATGCACACTATTAATTCTATCTCAGCATGTATTGCTTCTAATATTGCTTCGGCCGCAAATTTAGGAGGAACGTATATCATAGTTGCGTTAGCTTCTGTTTTGTCCTTAGCTTCTTTAACTGTATTAAAAACTGGAAGATCTAAATGCATTTGACCACCTTTTTTGGGTGTTACTCCTCCTACTAATTTAGTGCCATATTTAATTGCCTGTTGAGAATGAAAAGTTCCATGAGTGCCAGTAAATCCTTGACAAATTACCTTAGTATCTTTTTTTACTAAAATTGACATTTATTTAATAGCTTCCACAATTTTTTTTGCAGCATCATTTAAGTCAGATGCTGTCAATATTTTTAAATTTGATTTATCTAATATTTTTTGTCCAGCTTCAAAATTTGTTCCAGCTAGTCTAACAACTAAGGGTACAGATAGATTAATTTCTTTTGCAGCATCTACCAAGCCTTGAGCAAGTACATCACATTGCATAATGCCTCCAAAAATATTAATTAAAATTCCTTTTACATTTTTATCTGATAATATTAATTTAAATGCTGCTGAAACTTTTTCTTTAGAAGCTCCACCTCCTACGTCTAAAAAATTAGCTGGCTCTTTTCCATAAAGTTTTATTATATCCATAGTCGCCATCGCTAAACCTGCTCCATTGACCATGCATCCAATAGACCCGTTAAGCTTTATGTAAGCTATATCATGCTTACTTGCTTCTGTTTCGATTGGATCCTCTTCATTTAAATCTTTTAATTTTAAAATCTCTGGTCTTCTAAAAATAGCATTATCATCAAAATTCATTTTAGCATCTAAACAAACTAAATTTCCTTTTTTAGTTATTATTAAAGGATTTATTTCGATTAAACTTGCATCTCTTTGAATTAAAATCTTATACATTGCTTTTACTAATCTTAAAGCTTCTTCTTTTTGATTATCATTCAATTTAAAAGGGGAAATTATTTTTTGAATATCTTGATTTTCTATTTCTTCTTTAAGTTCAACTTTTGTAGTAATTATTTTAATTGGTGTTTCGGATGCTACCTTTTCAATATCCATTCCTCCTTCAGTACTACTAATGAAGGCAATTTTTGAACTTTCTCTATCAACTAAGCATGATAAATAAAGTTCTTTTGATATTTCTGAGGCTTCTTCAATATATAATCTTTTAACTTTTCTTCCCTCAGGTCCGGTTTGATGTGTAATTAAAATCTTTCCCATCATTAAATCAGCTTCTTTTTCTAATTCATTCCGGTTTTTGATCAATTTAACCCCTCCAGCTTTTCCTCTACCACCAGCATGTATTTGAGCTTTTAGAACAAATTCCTTACTATTTAATTGTAATATTTTTTCTTTTATCTCAGCAGATGAAAAAATTACTACTCCTTTAGAAACTGGTGCTCCGAATTCTTTCAATATCTCTTTAGCTTGATGTTCGTGAATGTTCATTTTAGTTGCTATTACTATCATAAAATTTAAATTAATCCATTATGAAAGCGAAAATTGTAATTTTAACTCCTGTTTATAATGATTGGAAAAATTTATCCAAGCTTTTAGCCAAAATTAACATGATCTTTAAAAATAAAATTAAAACTAATTTTGACTTAGTGGTTGTAAACGATTGTTCAACTGAAAGTTTTAACTATAAAAAATTAAAATTTAAAAATTTAAATAAAATTACCCTCATTTCTTTATTTAAGAATGTTGGTAGTCAAAGAGCTCTCGCAATTGGAATAAAATTTATAAATAAAATGTATAAAAAAAATTATAGAACAATAATAATTGACTCCGATGGTCAAGATAATCCAAAAGGTATATTAAAAATGTTAAAGGTAAGTAATCTAAAACCTAATAATGCAATAGTAGTAAATCGTGGTCAAAGAAAAGAGTCTTTATGGTTTAAAATATTTTATGAAGTTTACAATATTCTAGTTAAACTATTTACTGGAAAAAAATTAAGATTTGGAAACTTTAGTTACTTAAACTCAAAAGATATTAAGAATATTTCTAATGATAAAGATCTTTGGAGTGCTTTTCCCCCTATAGTTTCAAATAATTTAAAAAACATTAGTTATATTACTATGGATAGAGAAAAAAGATTTTCTGGTGATTCTAAGATGAACTTTTTTGGATTATTTCTTCATGCTCTAAGAGTTTTTTCTGCATTAAGATCAAAAATAATTATTTCATCTGTTATTTATTTATTTTTTGCTTTCTTTATGTTTTATAAATACGAATTCTTTATAATTTTTTACTTAATTCTATTTTGTTTATTTTTATTAAATTTAAGTAATTTTATTATGACTTACTCTAATAAAAAAAATTTTTTATATAATTTTAAAAAAGCTAAGATCCGTCGTATTTAATTGCATTTTTTAATCTTTATTGAGTACAATATTTTGTTGTAGTCTTCTTTTAAAAAACATTTATTTTCAAGCAAATCATCAAAATTTATAAAATCAAATTCCCCGGGGAAAGTCTCTGCTATATAAATTGTATTAATTTTGTTTTCATCAAGCTTTTGATTAAATTTTTTTAGATATTCCTTATAATATTTAATATCTTTTGAGGCTGGAAAGGTTTGATTAGGAAAATACCATCTATTTGGAATATTTAAATTATCATCAAGAATTATTGAAAAAAATTGGTAATGTGTAATCAACATCTTTGCATCCGCATCATTTTTTATAATATTTAACGATTGACCTAATAACTCAAGTTCTTCATTTGGATTTTTACTATAATGACCTGGAGTAATCCATTTAAGTCCATTAAATTTTTTGTCTAAATATTTTGCCTCTACTGCACTTGATAAATCAACATTTTGTAAATCCATAAACTTCCTTTGTTCATTAAAAACAAAATGATATTTTACGGTCACAAAGACAATTAACAAAATTGATATTAATTTAATATTTTCTTTTACATTAATATTTAAAAATTCATTTATTTGAATTATAAAAAAACCACATAATATTGGGACTAAAGCAAAAATAAAAGTTTGATTGGCTGTTATTAATTGATGAAACATAAAACCACAAGCACTAAAAAATATTAAAATATTTATTAATATTTTTTTTTCAAATTTTATGAATTTTTTTCTTCTTATATAAATGACTAACAATATTAAATTTGCTAATAAAAAAATGTTTATAAATTTAAAATGTCCAACTGTACCTCTAATTGTTAATTTATTGATTAATTTAGCGGACTCGAAAGCACCTTCAGTGCTATGAATTCTTCCTTGCCCAATTTCTAAAGGAAAAAAAATAATCTGAATTAGAAAATCTTGTAATGAAACTTTTGTGAGAAAAAAATAAATAAATAAAATAATCAAAAATAAAATAAAACCTATAAAAAAATATTTTATATTTTTTACACTTACAGTGATAAAATATAGTGATGAAAAAATAAGTATTAATAAATTAATTATACCTGAAGGCAATTGCATACTTAAAAAAGCAAAACCCATTAAAAATGGTAATATAATCCAATATTTCTTTTCTTCTTTATAAACAGCCAAATAAAAAACCATTAAAGATAATAAACTTAAAATAAATGAATGTTGATAAGGAAAGGGTGTTCCAGCTACAGGATAACATAGTACTGCAACACTTAAAGATAATAGAAAGTTATGAAATAAATTTTTATTAAATATATTTAAAAAATAAAAAAAAAATAATGTAATAATTAAATTAAAAAAAGATGAATGAAAAATATAAGCGTTCCAATTAAATCCAAATATATAAAAAAAAACTGCTTGGATATAATCAACAAGTATGCCTGACATAACCCAAAAATCTTTTATTGGGTGCAAGCCTTTTGTAATATAATAGCTTGCATCAAAAAATGTAAAAGTATCAATAGGATATAAGCCTTTATTTGCGTAGTAATAGTTTATATAAAAAGCAAAGGTAGCAAGTAAAATATATAAAATTAATTTAAAAGAAACTAATTTATTCATGACAAATTTAATATCATGAATTATATATTAGCAAAATCTTAATGTTAAGAATTAAAGATAAAATTAAATTCAAGCACTCAGAAAATCTGATGAAAGATGAGGGCGATATTAATCAATCGATTAATCGCTTTGAAAAAAATAAAAATTTACACATGCTTTTAAGTGAAAGATTTCTTTGGATGAATGATTTTATTGATATAAATCATAAGGGTATAGAAGTAGGTGCTGCAGCAGGATTTTCGAAAAAATTTATTAAATCAAAAAACTTTAAAATAAGTGATTACTCAGATCATCCACATTTAGACTTCAAAAATATTGATGCTCAGAATACAGGTTTTAAAGATGATGAATTTGATTTTGTTATTGCATCAAATATGATTCATCATCTTCCTTACCCGTTAAAATTTTTTAATGAAATGAATAGAATATTAAAAAAAGGTGGAAAATTAATTATTTTCGATGCTCATTGTTCTGTCTTATTACAGTTAGTATTAATTATAATGAAACATGAGGGGTTTGATTTTACAAAAGATGTTTGGAGTTTAAAAGAACCTTCGACAGATGATAATGATTTATGGTCAGGAAACAGTGCGATACCTTATTTAATTTTTAATAATAAAAAAATATTTGCAGAAAAACTAGGTTCAAAATTCAATATAAAAAAATTAAAAATTTGTGAATGTTTACTTTTTTTAAATTCTGGTGGAGTATCTTCAAAAACATTTTATATTCCACTTAATTTTTTTTTCTTAAAATTTATAAAATATTTTGATAGATTTTTAAGCTTTTTGTTTCCAAAAATATTTTCTCTTGCTTACAAAATAGTTTTAGAGAAAAAATAAACTTATATTAAGCTAGGATCAATTTTCTTAGCTGAATCTAACAAATTTTGAACTGACTTTATTGATTTTGCAAAATTTTTCTTCTCTTCTTCGTTTAAATTTAACTCTATAATTTTTTCTACACCTTTACTTCCTATAACTACTGGAACTCCAGCATAAATTTCTTTAAATCCATATTCTCCATTTAAATAGGCAGCACATGGGAGCTCTTTTTTTAAATCTTTTAAATAACTTTCTGCCATTTCAACTCCAGATGCTGCAGGCGCATAAAATGCAGAACCTTTTTCTAAGTATTTAACAATTTCAGCCCCACCTTTTTTTGTTCTTTCCACTATTTCATTAAGCCTTTCTTTTTTTATTCTACCCTCTTTAACTAACTCATCTATTTTCTTTCCTTCTATCTCTGTAGAACCAAGAATAGCAACCATACTGTCTCCATGTCCTCCAAGCACTAATGAACGTATTTTTTTAGGAGGTATATTTAATTCTTGAGAAAGAAAATAAATAAATCTTGAAGAATCTAAAATTCCTGCCATTCCTACAACTTTATTCTTAGGAAAACCTGAATATTTCTGTAAAGCCATTACAATAATATCTAATGGATTTGTAATACATATAACGAATGCATTTGGTGATGTTTTTTTAATTCCCTCCGCTACTTGCTTTATAATCTTTAAGTTGATCTCTAATAAATCATCTCTTGTCATTCCAGGTTTTCTGGGCACTCCAGCTGTGATAATTATTACATCAGAGTTTTTTGTGTCTTCATATTCATTTGTTCCCGATAAATTAACATTAAATCCATTTACAGGAGAAGATTGGGCAATATCAAGGGCTTTTCCTTTAGCAATTCCAGGAGCAACATCAAATAATACTACATCTCCTAACTCCTTTAACGCTATTAAATGAGCTAGTGTTCCACCAATTTGCCCAGCTCCAATTAATGTAATTTTTTTTTTCATCTTTCTCTTAAAATTTTATTTCATTGTTGGCATTATAAATTCTGGATTGGATCTTAATCCTGATGGCCATCTAGAAGTTACAGTTTTTAATTTAGTATAAAACCTAACTCCTTCAGGTCCATGCATATGTTGATCTCCAAACAAAGATCTTTTCCAGCCTCCAAAACTATGAAAAGCCATAGGCACAGGAATAGGTATATTTATACCAACCATACCAATTTTTGCTTTATTTGAAAAAGTTCTACCTGTGTCTCCATCACGAGTAAAAATACTAACTCCATTCCCAAATTCATGATCATTTACTAATTGTAGTGCCTCTTCAAAATCTTTTGCTCTAATGACTGATAAAACTGGTCCAAAAATTTCTTCCTTATAAATCCTCATATCTTTAGTCACATTATCAAACAAGCACCCTCCGATATAATATCCGTTTTCATATCCTTGAAGTTTAAAATTTCTTCCATCTACAACTAATTTAGCTCCTTCTTTCTCCCCTATATCAACGTATTCTTTTACTTTTGATAAATGCTCTTTAGTAACCAAAGGGCCCATTTCAGATGCTTTGTCCATACCTGGCCCAACTTTAAGTGCTTCTACTTTTTTTGCTAAAGAACTAACTAGTTTATTCCCAATTCCCCCTACTGCTACAGCGACAGATTGTGCCATACATCTCTCACCAGCAGATCCATACGCTGCACCCATTAGACCATTAACTGCTTGATCTAAATCGCAATCAGGCATTACTACACAATGATTTTTAGCACCTCCTAGAGCTTGAACTCTTTTTTCATTCTTAGCACAATTTTCATAAATATATTTTGCAATTGGTGTTGAGCCTACAAAACTCATTGCAACCACATCCTTATTATTTATTAATGCATCTACTGCTTCTTTGTCTCCATTAACAACATTTAAAACTCCATCAGGTAATCCTGCTTCTTTTAATAACTCTGCTAATCTCATTGAACATGATGGATCTTTTTCAGATGGTTTTAAAACAAAGGTATTTCCACAAGCAATTGCCATTGGAAACATCCACATTGGAACCATGGCAGGAAAATTAAAAGGTGTTATTCCTGCACAAACTCCTAAAGGTTGTCTCATAGACCAACTGTCTACATCTGATCCGACGTTCTCAGTAAATTCTCCTTTAAGCATTTGAGGAATGCCACATGCATATTCTACGACTTCTAATCCTCTAATTAATGAACCTTTTGCATCTTCATAAACTTTTCCATGTTCAGATACTATTATTTTCGTAAGTTCATCTGAATTTTTTTCAATTAGTTCTTTAAATTTAAACATCACACGAGCTCTTTGAAGTGGAGGTTTGTTAGACCATTTCTCAAATGCTTGTTTTGAATTAGCAACAGCTTCGTTTACATCTTTTAAAGTAGCTAATTTTACTTCTGCACTTTGTTCGCCTGTAGCTGGGTTAAAAATTTTTGCTTTTTTTTTAGACTCACCGCTGAAAGAATTGCCATTAACAAAATGTTCAATAGTTTTCATGATGTAACTCAATAAATAAGGTTTTAGCTTGTTGCAAGCATTTTCTTAATAGAACCAATAGCTTTTGCTGGATTTAATCCTTTAGGACAAGAATTAGTACAATTCATAATAGTATGACACCTGTACAATTTTAATTCATCTGCAACTTTTTTTAATCTTGCTTGTTTGTCTCCATCCCTACTATCGTTGATCCAGCGATAAGCTTGCAAAAGAACTGCGGGGCCTAAATATTTATCCCCATTCCACCAGTAACTAGGACAAGAAGTTGAACAACAAGCACATAAAATACACTCATAATATCCATCTAATTTCTCTCTATCTTTTTGAGATTGTTTTAATTCTATTTTTTCTTCTCCAGTTTGTTTTGTCTCTAACCAAGGTTTTATAGATTCATATTGTTTATATAATGTTGTTAGGTCTCCAATTAGATCTTTAATAACTTTTAGATGAGGAAGAGGGTAAACGTTAAGATCACCTTTGATATCTGTATAAGATTTTATACAAGCTAATGTATTTACTCCATCAATATTCATTGCGCATGAACCACAAACACCATGAGCACAAGATCTTCGAAATGTTAGTGAAGGGTCTATTTCATTTTTGATTTTGAACAATATATCTAAAACTTTTGGACCACAGTTATCCATATCGACTTCAAAAGTATCTACTCGAGGGTTTTGGCCAGTAGTAGGATCCCATCTGTAAATATTTATTTTTTTAAGATTTTGAGAATTTGTTAAATCTTTATAATACTTACCTACCTCAATTTTTGAATTTTGTGGCAAGTTAAATTGAACCATTTCTAATAAACTCTTTCTTTTGGTGGAAAATATTGAACATCATTAGTTAAAGTTCTTGAATGAACATCTCTATATTTTATTTCTATTTTATTACCATTTTTCCAAGCTAAAGTATGCTTCATAAAATTTTTATCATCTCTTTTAGTAAAATCTTCTCTTGCATGAGCTCCTCTACTTTCTTTTCTATTATAAGCAGAGTCCATAGTTGTTAAAGCTTGACTTATTAAGTTATCAAATTCTAAAGTTTCAACTAAATCCGTATTAAACAACAGTGATTTATCTTTAACTGAAACATCTTTCAATCCTTCATAAGGAATCCTAATTTGTTCTACTCCCTCTTTAAGTGTTTTCTCACTTCTAAAAACTGCACATTTTGATTGCATTGTTTTTTGCATTTTTGTCCTTAATTCAGATGTTTTCGTAGAACCTTTTGAGCTCCTAATGTTATCAAATCTTTCTAAACATTTGTCGGTTTCTAGATTTGAAACTTCTTCATGTGGCATGCCTGGTTTTACTAGTTCTGCTGCGCGTTTAGCAGCTGCTCTTCCAAAAACTACTAAGTCGATAAGAGAGTTCGATCCTAATCTATTAGCGCCATGAACCGATACACAAGCTGCTTCGCCAATGGCCATAAGGCCAGGCACGGTTTTTTCAGATCCATTTAAAGTCAAAACTTCAGCTTTATAGTTTGTTGGTATACCTCCCATATTATAATGCACGGTTGGAACAACTGGTATAGGATCTTTGCTTACATCAACGTTGGCAAATGTTTTTGCTGCCTCTGAAATCCCTGGTAACCTTTCATCAATTACTTTTTTATCTAAATGGTCCAAATGGAGATTAATGTGATCTTTATTTTTACCTACACCTCTCCCTTCATTAATTTCCATCTCCATAGATCTACTAACAACGTCTCTTGATGCTAGATCTTTTGCGTTTGGAGCATATCTTTCCATAAACCTTTCGCCTTTTCCATTAACTAAAAAACCACCTTCTCCTCTTACTCCCTCTGTAATCAAACATCCAACACCATAAATACCAGTTGGATGAAATTGGACGAATTCCATATCCTGTAATGGAAGGCCTGCCCTTAATACCATTGCATTACCGTCTCCTGTGCAAGTGTGAGCAGAGGTCGCCGAATAATAAACTTTTCCATAACCGCCGGTAGCAATTATAGTGATATGAGATCTAAACCTATGTATTGTACCATCAGTTAAGTTCCAAGCTATTACTCCTTTACATTCTCCATTCTTCATAATCAAATCCATAGCAAAATACTCAATGAAAAATTCTGTATTTTGTTTTAATGCTTGCCCATAAAGAGTATGAAGTATTGCATGACCTGTTCTATCAGCAGCTGCACAAGTTCTTTGGGCTGTTCCATTTCCATAATTTTTAGTCATACCTCCGAAGGGTCTTTGATAAATTTTTCCATCATCTGTTCTACTAAAAGGAACACCGTATCTTTCCAATTCAACAACAGCTCTAGGTGCTTCTTTACATAAATACTCAATCGCATCTTGATCCCCAAGCCAATCTGAACCTTTTACAGTGTCGTACATATGCCATCTCCAATCATCCTCGCCCATATTGCCTAAAGCTGCAGATATACCTCCTTGAGCAGCAGAGGTATGACTCCTTGTGGGAAAAACTTTTGAAATACATGCTGTTTTTAATCCAGCTTCTGATAAACCTACGGCTGCTCTTAGACCAGATCCACCTGCGCCTAGTACAACAACATCATACTCATGATCTATAATTTTATATGCACTCATATTTATAAATTGTGTATTCCAAGTATAGTTAAAACTGGCATTACTATAGCAAATATATTCAATAGTTTATTTGCGACATATTTGATTTTTTCATCTTTTATATAATCCTCAAATATCTCACTTATTGTTAGAGCTGAGAAAAAGAAAGCAATAACAATAAAAATAGAGAATATAATTTTTGATGGTTGTTCTGTAAAAAAAAGAACTACTTCTGAGTAATCATTATCATAAATAGAGACAAAATTTATAATGAACCAAGCCATAAATGGGATCAAAATTAGTGAGCTCACCTTAGTGTATATCCATTTTTTTGTTGAATAGTGCATATTAAAAGATATTTCTCCCAATTAAAAAAAATAAGACTGTAAGAACGAATGAACCAATTAAAGCTAGAACTCCAGTTATCTTTGATACTTTTAAATCAAAGCCAAAACCAATATCCCAACATAAATGTCTTAGTTCATTCAAAATATGAAAACTAAATGTCCAGCAGAGACTAATAGCTATAAATTTACCAAAAAAACTTTTAAAAATATTATTAATAACTTGATAGCTTTCAAAACCTAATAATAAAGATAAACTCCAAAAACAAATTACAGTAATGGCTAAAATATTTATTATCCCCACTATTCTGTGTGTAATAGAAAGCAAAGAAGATATCTGCCATTTATAAATTTGAAGATGTGGACTTAGAGGATTATCTTTTTTTTCCATAGGTGCTTTCTTTATAATCTAAAGTTATAATTTTTTAACTAAATGCTCGGCAATTTGGACTGTATTTAAAGCAGCTCCTTTAAGTAAATTATCTGATACAACCCAAATATTAATTGCTTTTACGTTAGAATTATCTTTCCTGATTCTAGAGATATAAGTTGTGTAATCTCCTTCAGCTTCAAGAGGTGTCATGTACCCGCCATCTTTTCTTTCATCAATTACTTTGCAACCTGGTGCATTATTTAAAATTCTAATAATATTCTTGAAATCATATAAATTATCAAATTCAATATTGATTGACTCTGAGTGTCCCGTGTTTACAGGAACTCTTACACATGTGGCTGTAACATTAATTTCTTCATCTAAAATCTTTTTTGTTTCATTGGTCATTTTTAATTCTTCTTTTGTATAGCCATCTTTATCAAAAACATCGATGTGTGGTATCAAATTAAAAGCAATTTGTTTGGTAAAGTTTTTTAAATTAATTTTTTTTTTATTCAAAAAATTTTTCGTCTGATCAAAAAGTTCATCCATAGAAGCTTTTCCAGCCCCTGATACTGCTTGATATGTTGATACAACTACTCTATTAATTTTATATTCATCATGTAAAGGTTTAAGAGCAAGAACCATCTGAATTGTTGAACAGTTCGGGTTAGATATAATATTTTTATGTTTATCTAAAGCATCAGCATTAACTTCGGGAACAACCAACGGAATATCTTTTTGCATTCTAAAATAGCTAGAGTTGTCAATTACTATAGTTTTTTTAGCTGCTTTGGGTACCCATTCTTTTGCTATCTGACTACCAGCTGCAAAAAAAGTTATTTTCGCTTTTGCAAAATCATACTTTTCTAAAGACTCAATCTTAATTTTTTTTTTTTTGAAAATAATTGTTTTTCCAGCACTTTTTTTTGAAGCAACTAAGAAAAGATTTTCTATTTTAATTCTTGATTTCTCTAGAATGTCAATAGTTTTTCGACCTACGTTACCTGTGGCACCAATAATTGCAAAATTCATTTAAAAATTTCTAGATTATTTATCTAGCTCCAACTCTAAGATTATTTTTTTAATAAATCTGTTAATTAACAATTTATCATCTTCATTAAAAATCTTATCTTTATTAATAGCTGAATTCATTTCCTTCCTTAGCTTTGCTTTAATATTATTAATCTGCTCTGCTGAATTTATATTTATAATTTTGTCTTCAATCTTTCTAATTTGATAACCAACAGTAAAATTAAATAAAAAGAATAGAGAAATCATTATAAAAACAACCTTGTAAACAAAAATTTTCATTAATATTAATATTATTTTTTTTTATAAATCCTATACATTTTTACACCATTTATCTCTAATTCAAAAACTTTTTTAAAATTTAGAGGAATATTGTATTTATCGTTATACCTTGGATCCACTTCATAAACATAATTATCATAAATATAATCTGCTAAATGGTACTCTTGCCCAACAAATTCTATTCTTCTTTGGTTACTTAGAGATAAAGCATCTTTAATTCGGTAATATGGTAGATATGAAGCATTGGCAATCTTTATTTTTTTATTCTTATTAGGCTCTAAAGATAAAATTTTGTTAATTGACTCTAGTCTTGTAAGTCCCTCTCTATCAATTTGAAAATTGTTTTTATTTTTGTTAGTTAAAATCTCATTTAAATATAAACTCTGATAAGGATGAAAAATTATTAACTTATAAATATTAGGAATTAATAAAAAAAACAATATTAAAAATAGTTTGCTAATATGCTTTTTAAATATGAAAGTTAAAATCATTATAAAATAAGTAGAAATATAAATAATAAAAAAATTCAGAAAATATAAATGACGCCAAGCATTTGCAAGTGGTGCGCTTAGGCTTATTAAGAGCGAAACAATCACTAATAAATTAAAAAATATATAATTATCTTTCATTTCATTTGTACTTCTCCAAAAATCGCACTTATATAATTTTGCTTGATCGATAGACATAAATCTTGAAAGAAGCCTTTTTCCAAGATAAAAAAATCCAAATAAAAATAAAACTAAGTTTAAAATTGGAGTTGAAATTCCAATCCAAATAAAAATAAAAGTGTCAGGAACACTAGTTGAATAAATATAATCACCATTAAATATAAATCCTAATTTCCAAATCCAAAGTTTTGTTTTGTATATAAAGTCTATAAAATTCGTAATAGGGCTATCCCATAAATAAGGCCAATGAGCGTATAGAAAAAATAAATAAGAAAATGATATTATTAAAATATATTTTAGGTTATTTTTTGAGTTATCATTTAATTTTACTAGAAATAAAAAAAATATTAAAGAAAAAGGTAAAAATAATCCCATTATTCGTGTTGATGTTGCAACAGCAGCAAAAAAAGAAAATAATAAAATATTTTTAATTTTTTTCTTTTCAAAAATTTTAAAAGCAAAATAGATTGAAAAAACTACAAATGACAAGAATATAATATCTTTATTATTATGAAAACTATCTCCATAAATTCTTGGTGAAAATATATAAAGTATTGTTCCAAAAAAGCTTATAAAAAAATTATTAAATCTTTTTAATAAAAGTTTAAAAATGAATATTGAAGTTAGATAAAAAATTAAAAAAACTAAAAAATGTCTATATTCAAAATTTATTATAGTTTTTTGAGTATTAATTATTACATCGATTAATGCTGTTGGAACATCAAAAATTGGACCATAGGTATAAAAGCTAGGATTAGGCAGGTAGTAAGCATCATCACCAAATTTTTTTAAATACTGTAAAATTTCTTCTTTGAATAAGTCTATATTAAGAAAATCAAAACTATGATTTAACCAATATATTCCAGAAAATAGTTGAGTGTGTTCCTCAATATTAATTCCATAATCATCATAAGTTAGACACCCGACTAAAAAGTAAAATAAAAAAAAAGTATATATAATGGTTTTCTTTATATTTTTAGTTTCCATTTTATTTCAACTATATAACACGCCTTTTTAAATCTACTAAAATAATATATAAATTTTAAATTATTTAATTAAGTAAAAATTAATTATAACACTTTTTTAACAATTCAGTTAGATTTGAAAGAGGCTAGATAAATGAAAAAAACAGAATTTGATTATCTAAGCGGTAATTATGATGAGGCGCTAAAAAAAAGTTTTCCTACTGCGCTTGAAGAGGTTAATTATTTTAGTACCTATAAGATTAAGTTAGTTCATGATTTAACAAAAAATAAAAAAAATATTAATATCTTAGATTTCGGATGTGGTGCAGGCACCTCATTAAGTATTTTTTCTAAATATTTTAAATCCTCTAAACTATGGGGATATGATGTATCCAATGAATTTATTAAAAAAATTAAAAAAAGGAAAAAAAATATTAAATTAACTACTAATTTAAAAAAAATTCCCAAAAAAAAATTTGATTTAATTTTTATTTCTAACGTTTTACATCATATAAATAAAAAAAATCACAATAAGATTTTATCAAATTGTAGAAAATTTTTAAAAGACTCTGGTGTTTTATATATCTTTGAACATAATCCAATAAACCCTCTTACTAATTATGTTTTCAAAAACTCTCCTATTGATAAAAATGCAGAAATGGTGCCATCAAAGATACTAGTAGATAGAGCTGTAAAAGCAAAACTAAAAATTATCAGTTTAAAATATACACTCTTTTTTCCAAAACAATTATCTTTTTTAAGATTTTTAGAAAAATTTTTAGTTTGGCTACCTTTGGGTGCTCAATATTTATTAATTTTGAAAAAATAATTTTAATTTTTACAATTCATAGTAAACCAAGTGTAAGGTATAAATGTTTGGTTGTAGGTTTTGCTAATACTATTTTTAAAAAAAAATTTTAATAGCTTTAAATATTCTTTTTTTGTTTTAATATTTTTTCCTCTATCATGAGAAATTAAAAACTTAGCTAAGTAATTTTGATTCTTTGAAAATATAGGATCTAGGGTAATTAACCTGCCATCTTTTTTTAAAGTTTTCTTTATTAATTTTAATAAATTTAATATCTGTTTGTCTTTCAAATGATGAAGAATTCCAATTAACAGGATGTAATCAAATTTTGGTAATTTTTTGATTTCTTTTTGAGTAAAATTTCTACAAACAAAAATACCTTTTGTCTTATATTTTCTCTTTGCATATTCGATATATTCTTTACTTATATCATATCCAAAATAAAGTGGGTTTTTTATATATTCCAAACTATCCCCTAGTCCACAACCAATATCTAGAATTTTAGGATTTTTCTTTTTAATATTAGATGTTAAGATTTTTTTTCTTATTTTATCACCCTTCATAAGTTTTTGGAAAATAGAGTAAATAACTGGAGATGATAATACTTTATAAAGATTATTTGTTTTCTGACTCATTGAATAAAGATTTATTATAAAATACTATTTTAATCTATGCTAAATAAATATTACCCAAAATGAAGATTTCAATAATCATTCCAGTATTTAAAAGTGAATTAATCATTGATCAGTTGTTAAAAGAGTTATTAGAGTCATTAACAAGTTTATCTACACCAGTTTCATATGAAATTTTTTTAGTGAATGATAATGGTCTAGACACATGTTGGTTAAAAATTAAACAACTTGTAAAAAAACATCCACAGATTAAAGGTCTTGCATTAGATAAAAATTATGGACAACATAATGCTGTGATGGCAGGTTTTAATTTTTGTTCTGGAGATTATATTATTACTATGGATGATGATTTGCAGCATCCGCCCCAATATATTGGACCTATAATAGAAAAACTTCTTCAAGGATTTGATGTCTGCTATACGAATTATGTTAATAGAAAACACGCTTTTTGGAAACATTTAGTTAGTTGGATAAATAATATAATCTCAAGTCACTTACTTAATAAACCTTATAAATTATACTTATCTTCTTTTAGAGGATTAAAAAGAAACATCATGATGCAGATAATAAAAAATAAAAGTAACGATATATACATTGACTCAATAATTTTAAAATTATCACCAAAAATAACTTCCATACCAATAAATCACCAAACTAGGTTTCAAGGTCAAAGTACATACTCTTTTTCAAAATTAATTAGTTTATGGCTAAATATGGCAAAAGACTCTGCAGCACGTCCATTTAGATTTTTTTCTTTTTTCATTTTAATATTGAAATTAATTCTTTTATTTAAAAAAAAGATCAAAGATATAGAACAATTTAAAATTATAGAAAAAACTTTCTAATTAAAAAAATTAATGTAAATTTTTTGAAAGCTCGTTTATGATGGCATCTCCCATCACTGAAGTGCTCACTTCTTTTTTATTAGGAGAAATTATATCTTTTGTTCTCAATCCATTATCAAGAACTTGCTCAACTGCTTTATCAATTAGATCAGCCTCCTGTTCTAAATCTAAAGAATATCTTAAAGCCATTGATAAACTTAAAATTGTAGCTATTGGATTTGCAATATTTTTACCTTCGATGTCAGGGGCGGAACCGTGCACAGGTTCATAAAGAGATCTTACTCTCCCATTTTTGTCTTTTATACCTAGGGAAGCAGAAGGTAATAAGCCAAGTGATCCTGTAAGCATAGCGGCCTCATCAGATAACATATCTCCGAATAAATTATCAGCAAGAATAACATCAAATTGTTTTGGGTTCCTTAAAAGCTGCATCGCGCAGTTGTCCGCTAGCATGTGGTTTAGATCCACCTTCTTAAATTCCTTATCTTTTAAAATTTGAACTTCTTCTCTCCACAAAACACCTGCCTCCATTACATTTGATTTTTCACAAGATGTTACTTTATTCCTTCTTTTTTTTGCTAGGTCAAAAGCTACACGTGCTATTCTTTGAATTTCAGAGGTTGTATATGTGTGAGTATTAATTCCTTTTCTTTGATTATTTTCCATTGGCTCTATACCACGTGGTTCACCAAAATAAATACCTCCTGTCAACTCTCTTACTATCATAATATCAAGACCGGACACTATTTCTGGTTTCAGTGTTGATGAATCAACTAACTGTTTAAAACATATAGCTGGTCGTAGATTAGCAAATAATTTTAATTCTTTTCTAAGTTTTAAAAGAGCTCTTTCTGGTTTTTTTGAGAACTCTAAATTATCCCACTTTGGGCCACCGCATGCTCCTAATATAACCGCATCTGACTCCAATGATTTGTAAAAAACCTCATCGGTAATTGGAACTTTATTTGCATCAATAGATGCACCTCCTATCAATTCTTGGCTGAGAACAAAGTCTAACGACTTAGTTTTGTTCATCCATTCCAATATTTTTTTTACTTCAGCTATAACCTCGGGCCCTATTCCATCACCAGGCAAAAGTAAAATTTTTCTTGTTTTTTTAACCATTAGTTAGTACCCAAGGTTTTGTGGTTAGTAATTTTTTTTCATAATCATCTATTTTTTGAATTTTTTCCATTGAAAGAGCAATATCATCCAAACCTTCCATCAGACACTTTTTTTTAAAAGCATCAACTTCAAATTTTATAATTTTATTTCCGTGTTTAATCTCTTGTTTCTCTAGGCTAATTTCTATTTCTTCTTTTCTTTTTGAATATTCAGCTAATTCTAATACAAATTTATCTTCAATCTTAATTGGTAAGATTCCATTTTTAAAACAATTATTATAAAAGATGTCTGCAAAACTAGAGCTGATTACACACTTTATTCCAAAATCGGATAGGGCCCAAGGCGCGTGTTCTCTCGATGAACCGCATCCAAAATTTTTTCCAGCTAATAAGATTTTTGAATTATTATATGGTTTTTGATTTAATAAAAATTTATCATTAATTCTACCATTTTCATCATATCGCATTTCATAAAACAAACTTTTTCCTAAACCTGTTCTTTTAATTGTTTTTAAAAATTGTTTAGGAATTATCATATCAGTATCGATATTTTGAAGAGATAAATATGAGGGTATTGATTTTAAATTATTAAATTTTTCCATCTTATATTTCTCTAACATCTGTTAGATGACCATTGATTGCTGCAGCTATTGCCATGCCTGGACTCACCAAGTGAGTTCTTCCTCCTCGGCCTTGTCTTCCCTCAAAATTTCTGTTTGATGTTGAAGCACATCTTTCTTTGGGTTTAAGCTGATCTGGATTCATTCCTAGACACATTGAACAGCCCGGCTCTCTCCACTCAAACCCAGCGGATTTAAATATTTTATCTAATCCCTCTTTCTCTGCTTGTTCTTTTACTAATCCTGATCCTGGTACGACCATAGCGCTAACACTATTAGCGATTTTTTTACCCTTTAAAAGCTCTGCTGCAACTCTTAGATCTTCTATTCTTCCATTTGTGCAACTTCCAATAAAAATTTTATCTATCTTAATATCTGAAATTTTTGTATTTGCCTTTAATCCCATATATTCAAGAGATCTTCTCATGGCCATTTTTCTATCTTCATTCTTTTCCTTTTCAGGATCTGGCACTACACCAGTAACAGGAGATACATCTTGAGGTGACGTACCCCAAGTAACTAGTGGTTCAATATCTTTTCCATCAATATTTACCTCTTTATCAAAATTGCAATTTTTATCTGAATACAAAGTTTTCCAAAATTCTGTAGCTTTGGACCAGTTTTCGCCCTTTGGAGACATTGTTTTTCCTTTTAGATATTCGAATGTTTTTTCATCTGGTGCTATTAAACCAGCTCTAGCTCCAGCTTCAATAGTCATATTACAAACAGTCATTCTTTCTTCCATGCTCAAATTTTTAATTATTTCTCCAGCAAACTCAATTACATAACCAGTTCCTCCAGCTGTTCCGATTGTTCCAATGATTTTTAAAATAACATCTTTCGCAGTTACTCCTTTAGGTAAAATTCCACTAACATTTACCCTAAAATTTTTTGATTTTTTTTGAATAAGTGTTTGAGTTGCAAGAACGTGTTCTACCTCTGAAGTACCGATTCCAAAAGCTAAAGAGCCGAAAGCTCCATGTGTAGCTGTATGACTGTCACCACAAACAATAACTGTACCTGGTTGGGTAAAACCTTGTTCGGGACCAATGATGTGAACTATTCCTTGCCTTTTATCATTTACATCAAAAAGTTTTACACCGAACTCTTTACAATTTTTTCTCAGTGTATCCACTTGAATTTTTGACTCCTGGTCGTTAATTCCTTTTGATCTATCTGTAGTTGGAACGTTATGATCTGGTACAGCTAAAGTAAGTTCCGGTCTTCTTACATTTCTTTTTTGAATTCTTAGTCCCTCAAAAGCTTGAGGACTGGTAACCTCATGAACTAGATGACGATCAACATATATCAACGAAGTACCATCTGACTGTTGATGGACAAGATGACTTTCCCATATCTTATCATATAGAGTTTTTGCCATTTAAAATTTAATTATTTTTTATCGTTAGTTTGACTCTCAGTTTTCTTCTGGACAACTATAGTTTCTTTTTTATCTTGTACCTTTTCTTTTTCTTCGGCAACTGGATCATCTTTTTTTATAGTTTCAGTCGGTTTAACGGAAATGTCTATACCGATCTTCTTCTTAATTTTTTCTGCTATTCTTGCAGATTTACCTTTCCTATCTCTCAAATAATAAAGTTTTGCTCTTCTTACTTTACCAGATCTAATTACTTTTATTGAGTCTACATTGGGGCTATATAAAGCAAATGTTCTTTCTACTCCTTCTCCAAACGATATTTTTCTTACAGTAAAAGAGGAATTTAGATCTCTATTCTTTTTAGCTATACAAACTCCCTCAAAATATTGAATTCTTTCTCTCTTACCCTCTACAATTTTTACTCCAACTTTAATTGTATCGCCTGGAGAAAAATCAGTTATCTTTTTATTAGCAAGAATTTTTTTTACTGCTTCTTTGTTTATGTCTTCAATGTTTTTCATTTTTTTTGTTTAAATATTTCTTCCAAAGATCAGGTCTCTGGCGTCGTGTTATAGCCTCAGATTGTGATAAACGCCAGCCCTTAATTTTAGCATGATCTCCTGATAAAAGTACCTCTGGAGGACTTTTTCCTTCCCAATTTTTAGGTTTTGTGAACTGAGGATATTCTAATAGATCATTTTCAAATGTTTCATCTTTAATTGAAGTATCGTTTCCTAGTACCCCGGGAAGCAAACGAATTATAGAATCAATCAAAACAAATGAAGCTGTCTCACCTCCAGATAAAACAAAGTCACCTACGCTATATTCTTGAATATTTCTTGTTTCTAAAAGTCTTTGATCAATTCCTTCAAAATGACCGCACAATAAATTTAAATTTTTTTTACTACTAAATTCTTTTGCTTCTTTTTGATTAAATTGTTTACCTTTAGGAGATAAATAAATTGTAGTTTCATTATTCTTTAAATTATTATCAAGTGCTGATGCGACTACGTCTGGCCTAAGCAACATTCCGCTTCCTCCACCAAAAGGAGTATCATCGACTGAACCATGTTTATCAATTGCATAATCTCTAATATTTATCACTTTCAAATTCCAAATTCTATTTTCTTGAGCCTTTTTATAAATACCCATATTAAGTGGTCCTGGATACAAATCTGGATATAAAGTAAAAATTTTCACTTCAAACATAACTATTTACCTATTACTTTTTTGGTTCTTCTTTTTTAGCTTCTGCTTTTGGTTCTTCTTTTTTAGCTTCTGCTTTTGGTTCTTCTTTTT
>NHGD01000032.1 GCA_002170125.1 Candidatus Pelagibacter sp. TMED128 | reverse complement strand
GACGGTTTTATACGTTTTAAACTGTTGGAAACTATGCTCATTGAATTTTATAATGTTTTTTTTAAATTATTAATAACATAAAATGCAAAATACTTATCAAGAAAAAATACTAGATATCGAGACTACTAACAACTCAATTAAAAAGAAGTTGGAAGGTGGTATAAAGTTTAAAATTAAAAGTGATTTTCAACCAGCTGGTGATCAACCGCAAGCTATTAAATCTATAACTGAAAATATTAAAAATAAAAAGAATGAGCAAGTATTACTAGGTGTTACAGGTTCTGGTAAAACATTCACTATGGCAAAAGTTATAGAGGCTACAAATAGGCCTGCTTTAGTCCTAGCTCCAAACAAAACTTTAGCTGCTCAGCTTTATGGAGAGTTTAAAAGTTTTTTTCCTGAAAACGCAGTTGAATATTTTGTTTCATACTATGATTACTACACACCAGAAGCTTATGTTCCTAGATCAGATACTTATATTGAGAAAGAAGCTTCCATAAATGAACAAATAGACAGAATGAGACATTCAGCAACACGCTCTTTGCTAGAAAGAGATGACGTAATTATCGTAGCTAGTGTTTCATGTATTTACGGCCTAGGCTCTGTAGAAGCTTACAGTAAAATGACAATAACCTTAAAAAAGAATAACGATTATGAAAGAGATCAATTAATAAGAACCTTTATTACACTTCAGTATAAAAGAAATGACCAAAATTTTTTTAGAGGAACTTTTAGAGTAAGAGGTGAAAACTTAGAAATTTTTCCATCTCACTTAGAAGATAGAGCTTGGCGATTAAGTTTTAATTTTTCCAAGCTAGAGAAAATTGAAGAATTTGATCCTTTAACTGGAAACAAAACTAATGATTATTCAATAATTAAAATTTATGCAAATAGTCACTATATAACTCCAAAACCAACGATGGAACAAGCGATAAGACAAATTAAATCTGAATTAGCTGAAACACTTAAAAAACATCGTGCAGATAATAAGTTATTAGAAGAACAAAGATTAAGAGAGAGAACAAAGTTTGACTTAGAAATGATTGAAGCGACAGGAACTTGCGCAGGTATTGAAAACTATTCTAGATTTTTATCTGGAAGAAAGGCAGGAGAGCCCCCTCCTACATTGTTTGAATATTTTCCAGATAATACAATTATATTCGTAGACGAAAGTCATGTTACAGTTCCTCAATTAAATGGAATGTACAAAGGAGATAGAACTAGAAAAAGTACATTAGCTGAGTATGGTTTTAGATTACCGTCATGTATGGATAACCGACCACTTAAGTTTGAAGAATGGGATATGATGAGAACTCAAACAGTATTTGTTTCTGCAACTCCTGGTCCTTGGGAATTAAAACAAACTAAAAATAAATATATTGACCAAATTATAAGACCAACAGGTTTGATTGATCCGCCAGTTGAAATAAGACCGGCAAAAACACAAGTGGATGATTTAATGCATGAGTCCGCTAATGTAATTGGAAAAGGTTACAGAGTTTTAGCAACAACCTTAACAAAAAAAATGGCTGAAGATCTCACTGAATATCTGCACGAAAACGGTCTTAAAGTTAGATATATGCACTCAGACATTGACACCTTGGAAAGAATAGAAATTATTAGAGATTTAAGATTAGGTGTGTTTGATATTTTAGTAGGTATAAACCTTTTAAGAGAAGGTTTAGATATTCCTGAATGTGGTTTGGTAGGAATTCTTGATGCTGACAAAGAAGGTTTTTTAAGATCTGAAACATCCTTAATTCAAACTATTGGAAGAGCGGCCAGAAATATAGACGGTAAGGTTATTCTTTATGCTGATAAAGTTACCAAAAGCATAGACAAAGCGATTAAAGAAACAGATCGAAGAAGATCAAAACAATTAGAGTATAATAAAAAAAATAATATAACGGCAGAGTCGATAAAAAAAGAAATAGGAGATATTTTAGAGTCAGTTTACGAAAAAGACTATGTAAATATTAAAGAGTCTAATGTTGGTGGAAATCTTAAAAAACATCTTAAAGGCTTAAATAAAAAGATGAAAGACTCTGCGGCAAATTTAGAATTTGAAGAAGCAGCAAAAATAAGAGACGAAATAAGAAAATTAGAAGCTAGTGAATTAGAGATAACGTTGAACCCAAAAATTAGTCAATACAAACTTAAAAATAAAATATACCCTAAAGGTAGATCAACTATGGGAATGCCAGGAACAAAATCAAGAAAACCAACAAAAAAATGGAAACCAAAAAAATAGTAATTACTGGTGGAGCAAACCGAATTGGTAGATCTATTGCTTTGGAATTAGCAAATGATGATACTCAAATTGTTATTCATTATAATAAGTCTTTTACCGAAGCAAAAAAACTAAAAGCAAAATTAGAAAGCTTAGGTTCAACTGTTCATTTATTTAAAGCTGACTTAAATAATTTAAAACAAACTCAAAAAATAATTCCTTTCGCTTATAAAAAAATGAGAGGCCTAAATTGCTTAGTAAACAATGCCTCAATTTTTGAAAATGACAATTTATCCAATTTTTCAGAAAAAAGTTTCATAAAACACATAAACGTAAACCTCAAAGCTCCAGCAATTTTGATTAGAGACTTTGCAAAAAAATATAAGGGCAAAGATGGAAGCATTATTAATATTGTTGATCAAAGGATAGAAAAGTTAACTCCCTTCTTTTTTTCTTATACTTTAAGTAAGTCTGGTCTTGCGACTTTGACTAAAACCTCAGCTATGAAACTTGCACCAAGTATAAGAGTTAATGCAGTTTCTCCCGGACCAACACTAAAAAATAAACGCCAATCAGAAAAGCATTTTAAAAAACAATGGAGATCAACAATACTTGAAAAAAAAGTAGATACAAAAAATGTTAGTTATGCTGTTAAGTTCTTAATAAAAAACAATAATATAACAGGGCAAATAATAAATGTAGATAGCGGACAACGTTTAGCTTGGCAAACACCTGATATAATTAATTCAAAAGAATGAAAATTTTAAAATTTAAAAATAAACAAAAATTTAAATATAATAAAAAGATTATTGTTAAAGATCTAATTTTATTATTATCAGTAGGAATCCACCAGTTTGAGAAGCAAAAAAAACAAAAAGTAAAATTTAATATTGAAATTACCACAGATCCAAATTTGAAACCTGATATTAAAACAATTGTTAATTACGAAAATGTAATAAATGATATTAAAAGATTGACTAAAAAAACTCATTTTGAATTGCTTGAAAGTTTATCAGATTCGATATTTGATGAAATTTTTAAAAATAAAAAGATTAAGAAAATTAAGTTAAAAATTGAAAAATTAGATATAATAAAAGAAACAACATCAGTTGGTATAGAGGTTATAAAAACAAAAATATAATGAACAGTTTAGAACAAGGAAAAAAAATAATAAAAGATAAAATACCCTTAATATCTAAAAATCCTGGAATTTATAAAATGTTAAGTTCATCAGGAGAAATACTTTATATTGGAAAAGCAAAAAATATACCCAATAGGCTTAAAAGTTATGTAGCTGACTCTAATTTGCCTATAAGAACTGAAAGAATGTTATCTCTGACTCATAATCTCGAGACAACAACTACTAATAATGAGAGTGAAGCCTTGCTTTTGGAAGCTAACCTAATAAAGAAACATAAACCAAGATACAATATCCTTTTAAGAGACGATAAGTCTTTTCCATATATTTATATTGGAAACAAAGATAAGTGGCCACAATTAACGAAGCTTAGGGGGAAAAAAACTAAATCTGGATATTATTTTGGACCTTTCGCTTCTATTGGTTCAGCTAATTGGACTATTAAAATTTTGCAAAAAATTTTTCAATTAAGAGTTTGTGATGATACAGTTTTTAAAAATAGAGATAGACCATGTATACTTTTTCAAATAAAAAGGTGCTCTGCCCCTTGTGTTGAGCATATTACAAAAAAAGAATATTTAACTACTGTAAATGACGCTATTGATTTTATCTCTGGTAAATCTAGAAGAATTCAAAAGAATTTATCTAAGGAAATGGAAAAAGCCAGTAAAGAACTTGATTATGAAAAAGCAGCAATTGCGAGAGACAGAATAAAAGCATTAACCCAAATACAAACATCCCAAAAAATAAATCAAACTAATTTAAATGAAGCAGATGTGATAAGTATTTACAAAGAAACAGGTAAAACTTGCGTTCAAGTCTTCTTTTTTAGATCTAAGCAAAACTGGGGTAATCAGGCTTTCTTCCCTAAACATGATCCGGATGATGCTGTTAAAGATATTTTATCTTCTTTTATATCTCAATTTTATGAAAATAAAACAATACCAGTTCTTATTATAACTAATTATGATGTTAGTGAAAAAACATTGCTAGAAAAAACCTTTTCAAACAAAGAAAGTAAACAAGTTAGAATAAAACAAGCCAAATCTAAAAATGAAATAAATATTTCTAAGCTTGCAGAAAAAAATGCTAAACAGGCCTTAACACAAAAACTGATCCAATCAGATACAAACAACAATTTAATTGAAAATTTAGCAAAAAAATTCAAATTTAATAACAATATTGATTTAATTGAAGTTTATGACAACAGTCATATTCAAGGATCTGACTCTATTGGAGCTTTAATTTGTTTTGGAAATGAAGGCTTTATTAAAAAAAGATATAGGAAATTTAACATTAAAGATGAAAAAATTAAAAGAGATGATTATGGAATGATGAAAGAGGTTCTATTTAGAAGATTTTCAAAAGCTATCAAAGAAAAAGCTGGATCGCTTTCTTTACCCGATTTGGTTATGATTGATGGTGGTAAAGGACAATATTCAGTGTCTAGAGAGGTTTTAAACGAACTTGGCTTACATGATTTACCTATCTTAGCTATTGCAAAAGGTAAAAAAAGAAATGCTGGTGAAGAAAAAATTTACTTTGAAAATAAAGAATTCATTTTAAATAAAAATGATCCTTTGCTATTTTTCATTCAAAGACTAAGAGATGAGGCACATAGATTTGCTATAAACACTCATAGAGCGAAAAGAAAGAAAAACTTAAGCAAATCTTTGCTCGATCAAATTCAAGGAATAGGTCGTCAAAGAAAAAGAGCCCTATTAAATCATTTTGGGTCAGCTAAAGCAGTAGAATCAGCAAGTTTTGACGATTTAAAATCTGTTGAAGGAATAGAAGACAGTATCGCAAAGAAAATATATAATTATTTTCACGAATAAAAATGAAAATACCGAATATTTTAACTATTGGAAGAATTATAATTGTTCCAATTTTCGTTTTAACATTTTTCATACCAGGATTTTTTGGAGATCTAATTCCTTTTTTTTTATTCGTCTTAGCAAGCTTTACTGACTATTTGGATGGACTTCTGGCAAGAATTTTTAAAGAAGAATCAAAATTAGGAGAATTGCTAGATCCAATAGCTGATAAGATCTTAGTTGCTGCAGCATTAGTATTGCTAGTAATGAACGGGACTATAAAAAATTATGAGGTAATTGCAGCTATCATAATTCTTACAAGAGAAATATTGATCTCAGGACTTAGAGAATTTCTAGCAAAAGGAATGGTGTCTATGGAAGTAACTAGCTTAGCAAAACTTAAAACTCTTTTGCAAATGCTTTCCATCGCCATACTTTTAACAGGTGAAAGTGGGAATAAAATAATAAATTTTCAAGATTATAATGCTCAGACTATTGGAATAATACTTCTTTGGCTTTCTGCTGTTTTGACTTTATTTACTGGTTATGATTATGTAAGAAAAGGAATTGATCATGCTATAGATCAAGATAATAAAAATTAAGCTGCAGATTTTTTTCTTACTAAAGCTTGATAACTGTCGTTAAGATCCTTAATTACATCACAAATTTTAAAATTATAATCATTAATTTGTGAAACTGGAGTAATTTCTGCGGCAGTACCTGTTAAAAAACATCCAACAAAATTTTTCATTTCCTCAGGTTTAATTTTTCTTTCAGTTATTTTTATTCCTTTAATTTTTGCAATTTTTATTACTTCACGCCTAGTAATACCATCTAAAAAAGAGTCAGGAGTTGGAGTATGTAATTCTCCATATTGATCTTTAAAAAATATATTTGCTCCTGTTGCTTCTGCAATATTTCCTTCATGATCTAACATTAAAGAATCTGTAAAACCCTTACTTTCAGCTTCATGTTTAGATAGTGTGCAAATCATATATAATCCTGCTGCTTTTGTATCCCAAGGAATAGAATTTGGATTTGGTCTTCGCCAAGCAGAAATATTTAATTTTATACCTTTTAATTTTAATTTAGGATCAAAATAAGAACCCCATTCCCAAGTAGCTATAGCAACATGAATTTTATTTTTTTGGGCAGAAATCGCCATCATTTCGCTACCTCTCCATATAAATGGTCTTACATAACCGTTTTGAACTTTTTGAATGTTTACAATACTTTTGCAAGCATCATTTATTTCCTTTTCACTATAAGGAACTTTTATCCCCATTCTTTTAGCTGAATAAAATAATCTTTGAGTATGTTCTTCTAGCTTAAATATTTCTCCATCATAAACACGTTCACCCTCAAAAACACAACTAGCGTAATGAAGTCCATGATTTAATATATGAATATTTGCATTTGCCCATTCAACGGCGGTTCCGTTAAACCAAATTTTTCCAGATCTCTTATCGTATGGCACATTTTCCATTAAGAACTTAATATATAGATTTTTTTCTTACAAAAAAGTATATTCCTTAATAAGATAAGTCAATATAACTTACCATTATGAAAGATTTACTTTATCTTAAAGACGAACAAATTAAAGATTTTATTCAACTTCTATTCTATGCTTATAGAGAAACTTTTGCTGATCCAAAAGACGTATTATCAAAAAAATTTTTTGGTCCTGCTCATTTGCGATCTTTAAATTTAATAGAGAGAAATCCTGGAATAAGTTTGAGTGAATTAATGTTTAAGTTGAAAGTGACAAAACAGAGTCTAAACAGAGTGTTAAGAGATTTAATAAAATCAAAATTAGTAAAACAGGTAAAAGATCAAAATGATACGAGAAAGAAAAATTTATTTTTGAATAAAGAGGGTAAAGTTTTTTTTGATATAGTTTACAACTCTCAAAAAAAAAGAATATTTAATGCATTAAAAAACTCTAATGCTGACTCTGTTATCAAATTTAAAGAAGTATTAAAAAAAATTATAGATGGAAAATAGTAAAAAACATATTTTAGTTGTCGATGACGATAATAGAATAAGAGATCTTTTAAAAGAATATTTAAGTGAAAACAATTATATTATTTCAACTTCTGAAGATGCAATTAATGCGAAAATAAAACTTGCTCAATTTAAATTTGATCTAATTGTTTTAGATATAATGATGCCTGGTCAAAATGGATACGAACTAACTAAGGAAATAAAAAAGAGTTCAAAAGTTCCTATAATTTTTCTCACGGCAAAAGGTGAAGTTGAAAATAGAATTAAAGGTCTTGAGTTAGGAGCAGATGATTATATCGGGAAACCATTTGAGCCTAAAGAACTATTGTTAAGAATTAAGAATATAATTAATAAAAGTAATAAAATTGATTTAAATGTTAAACACTTTGTGGGAAATGCTAAAATAGATTTAGATAAAATGAGTATAAACTTTGGCGAAAAAAATAAGAAAATTAATTCTTCAGAAAAAAAGGTTTTAATAGAAATGTTAGCTAATCCTGGAAAAACTTACTCACGAAACGAAATAGGAAAAATCTCTGGTATCAGCCAAGAGAGATCAATTGATGTTATGATTACTAGACTTAGACAAAAAATAGAAGCTAATCCTAAAAATCCAAAATATCTTCAAACTATAAGGGGGTCAGGCTATGTTCTCTGGATTGAATAAATTTGTAAAAGTGATTCTTCCTAAAAGATTATTTTATAGAGCGCTTATAATAGTTGCAGCTCCTACAATCATATTGCAATTAATTATTACAGTTGTTTTCTATGATAGTATTTGGATAAAAGCTAACAAAAACACTACAAGATCTCTAGTAGCCCAGTTAAAGACTATTGAAGAAGTATATCAAAATGATAAAAAAAATTTAGATTTTTTTACCGATAGTTATAAAAATAATTTTAATTTTGAAATAGGTATTGTTCAGGAGGTTTTACCTGACATCTCAGGTGAAAGAAAGTTTAGTCCGATGGATAGATCTCTTAGAAGAGAATTGAAATCTACCTTTGGTAACAATAACTATTGGTTCAGTACATCAAAATTTAAAAATGCAGTTGAAATAAAAATTAAATCTGAAAATGAAGTAATTGAATTTTTAGTTCCGAAAGAAATGGTATCAGCCTCATCTGTAAGGTTGTTTGTTTTATGGACTACACTACCATCTTTAATTTTAGTTTTGATTGCATTGGTTTTTCTTAAAAATCAAACTAGACCACTAGTTCGACTCGCAAAAGCAGCGGAAAGATTTGGTAAAGGAGATTATGTTAATGATTTTAGACCTTCGGGAGCAGCTGAAATTAGAAAAGCCGCCTACGAATTTGATAGAATGGCAAAAAGGATTAATCGTCATTTAAACCAAAGATCTGAAATGTTATCTGGTATTAGCCATGACTTAAGAACTCCTCTTACAAGACTTAAATTACAATTGGAAATGATCAAACAAAAAGATATTTCACAAAATATGTCAAAAGATATAGATGAAATGGAAGGAATGCTTAATGACTATTTACAATTCGCAAAAACTCAAACTAAAGAAAATACCACTACTATAGATTTAGCTAATTTATTTATTGAAATTAAAAAAGACTTAAAAAATGAAAATCTTACCTTTTTAAGTTCAGAAAAAACAATTTTAAAAGGAAGAGTTTCTTCTTTAAAACGATGTTTTGAGAACGTTATTAATAATGGATTAACCTACGGAGAAAAAGTATATGTTAACCTTTATAAAAGCTCTAATAGAGTAATAATAAATATTGAGGATGATGGGCCTGGAATACCTGAAGATCAATACAAAAATGTTTTTAAACCTTTTTTTAGATTAGATAAAAGTAGAAGTCTTAATAAATCAGGGGTAGGTCTAGGTCTTGCCATAGTTGAAGATATAATTAATTCTCACGGTGGTAATATTCAACTGGGAACAAGTAAGTATAAAGGCCTGCAGGTTAAGATCTCTTTACCTTTCTAGTTTTCTTTTTTTTGGATAATTTCTTTATTATTAATTCTTGTTTTTGAACCAATTTTTTTAATACTTCAAATTCTTCCCTAGAAACAAGTTGGAACTTATTAATAAGTTTATCTCTTGTAAACTTCAAATCAGTTGATATTTCTTTTTTAATATCTTTCGAAGTTAAAATTCCATTCTCAATTAAGCTAGATAATGTCTTTAATATTTTTTCAGAATTACTCATAATTGATCTTATTTCATAGAAAAGTTAATTTCAAATATGATATAAGAAATTATGTATACTCATAATTTAGACCCTGTTTTATTTGACTTTGGGTTTTTAGTTATCAGATGGTACTCGCTAGCTTATATTTTTGGAATTTTGATAGGCTGGTGGTTGGGCAAAAGAATCATCTTAAAAAAATTTAAAAATCTTAATTTTAATTTTCATATAAAAGAATTTGATAACTTAATTACCTATATAATCATATCAATGCTTCTAGGAGGTAGAATTGGTTATATCTTATTTTACAATTTTGAATATTACTTATCAAATCCATTCGATATTCTAAAAATTTGGGAAGGAGGCATGTCTTTTCATGGAGCGTTAATAGGGGTAATTCTTGGCACTTATTCATTTGCAATAAAAAAAAATATACCAACTTTTTTCTTACTAGACATCATTGCATTCGTTGCTCCAATAGGAATATTTTTTGGGCGTATTGCTAATTTTATTAATGGAGAATTGATTGGTAAAACAACAGATGTTTTTTGGGGAGTTATTTTTCCTAAAATTGATAATAGCTTAAGACATCCTTCACAGTTATATGAAGCTTTTTTTGAGGGTATAGTTTTATTTATAATTATGTATTCAATTTTATTTAGGAAAAATTATAAGACAGGAACTTGTTCTTACATGTTTTTAATTTTTTACGGTATTTTTAGAACATTTTCTGAATTCTTTAGAGAGCCAGATTCACAAATTGGATATTTATTTGGTCCAATAAGTATGGGAATGATACTAAGTTTTTTAATGATATTAGCTGGTACAATTATTTTTTTTAAAAAGAAATGATATTAAATAAAAATTTTTTCAAAAGTTCTAAAATACTTCCTGTCGATAAATTCATTGAAAATGTTCTTTATAATAAAAAATTTGGTTATTACTCATCAAAGATTCCTTTTGGTAAAACAGGAGATTTTTTAACTGCTCCGGGGATATCAAACTTATTTTCAGAAATAATTGGAATATGGTTAGTATCAGCTTGGAACACTTTAGGAAAACCTAAAAAATTTAATATAGTCGAACTTGGTCCTGGAGATGGAAGTTTAACAAAAATTTTACTCAAAACATTTCAACATTTTCCAGAATTTGATAAAGCGACTAACATTTTTTTATATGAAAAAAGTAATTTATTAAAGAATTTGCAAAAAAAAAATATTAATAATTTAAAAGTAAAATGGATAAAAAATTTTACTAGCATTAAAAAAGGTCCTATTATTTTTTTTGGTAATGAGTTTTTTGATGCAATACCAATTAAACAATTTTCTTATAAAAGAAATATTATGTTTGAAAAATATTATTTACTAAATAAAAAAGATGAAATTAACGAAATTTATAAAAAAGCATCTCGTAAAGATATCGCTCAGATAAAAAAGTTCAAAATTTTAAAGAATTTAAAATTTGTTGAATTTCCAAAATTAGGACTAGATGAATTAAACAAAATAATTGAAAAAATATCTATATTAAATGGCGGTCTTCTCCTTATTGATTATGGTTACTTAATTCCTAAAAATAAGAATACATTGCAATCACTTATAAATCACAAAAAAAATAACTTATTAAACAATTTAGGTGAAGCTGACATAACTTCTTTGGTAAATTTCAAGCTTTTAAATGAATATTTTATTAGGAAAAGATTAAAGGTAAAAAAAATTGTCACTCAAAAATTTTTTCTAGAAAAAATGGGAATTATAGAAAGAGCTAATAATTTAAGTCAAAAAATGAGTTTCAAAGAACAATCTAATTTATATCTAAGATTAAAAAGATTATTAGACACAAAGTTAATGGGTAATTTATTCAAAGTTATTTTTACATATAAATCCAAAAAGAATAACTTTCTAGGATTCCAATAATGTTTTACTCAAAAAAATTTAAAAAATTTAAAAATGTTAAACATTGTTTCTTCTCTAAAAAAGGAGGATTTTCAAAAGGAATTTACAAAAGCCTTAACTGTGGCAAAGGATCAAAAGATACTAAAAAAAATGTTAATAAAAATCTATCTTTAGTATCAAAAAAATTGAAAATAAATGATAAAAAACTATCACTGATGTACCAAACGCACAGCAGTAAAGTAATTGTTATTAATAAGAAAAACAAAAATTTTAAAAGATTTTACTCAGATGCGTTAATAACAAAAATGAAAGATATAGCTTTAGGAGTCGTCACTGCGGATTGTGTTCCAATTATTCTTTATGATATTAAAAATCAAATAATTGGATGTGTTCATGCTGGATGGAAGGGAGCTAAATCTGGAATAATAGAAAATACAATAAAAAGATTTAGAAAACTTAACTCCAAAAATAAAATTTTTGCAAGCGTAGGTCCATGCATTGGACAGAAAAGCTATGAAGTTGATATAAATTTTTATAAAAGATTCGTTTCAAAATCGAAAAAAAATTCTGTGTACTTTGTAAAAAAAAATAATAATAAAAAATTATTTAATCTTAGAAAATATGTTAATGATAAACTTATAAAACTTAATGTAAAAGTTGATCATGTTAAACATGATACTTTTAGAGAAAAGAATAGGTTTTTTAGCTACAGAAGGTCTCAAAAGCTGAAAGAAAAAGATTATGGAAGGTGTATTTCTGTAATAAGTCTTTTCTCTTAGATGATTTAAAAAAAACTGTCAAAGTTTAGCCAAAATTAATTATTATATTAATAATTGTTAAAGCTCTTTAACGTGTAAACCTTCAACAACACGCAACTGGAATTGGTTTGAAAACATTTAAAAATAGCTATATAAGTAATTATATTTCATGAAAATTTTATCTGGAACTAGTAACCTTAAGTTAAGCAAGGATATTTCTAAAAAACTAAAATTAAAGTTAGTTAATACTAATATTAGAAGATTTGCTGATGGAGAAATCTACATAGAAATTAATGAAAATATCAGAGGAAATAGTGTTTTTGTAATTCAATCTACATCTAATCCTGCAAATGATAATTTAATGGAACTTCTCTTAGTTGTGGACGCATTAAAAAGATCNTCGGCAAAAAATGTTACGGCTGTGATTCCATATTTTGGTTATGCCAGACAAGATAGAAAAGTTGCTCCTAGAACATCTATCTCTGCAAAAGTTGTAGCAAATTTGATTACTAATGCTGGAGCAAGTAGAGTTGTTACAGTTGATTTGCATGCTGGGCAGATTCAAGGATTTTTTGATATGCCGGTAGACAACTTATTTACTACTCCTCTTTTTGCAAAATATATTAAAAAAAAGTTAAATAACAAAAAATTAATCTGTGTTTCTCCTGATGTAGGTGGGGTTCAAAGAACTAGAGGCTTAGCAACAAGAATAAAAGCAGATCTTGCAATTATTGATAAAAGAAGACCGGCGCCAGGAAAATCTCAAGTTATGAATATAATTGGAGATGTTAAAAATAAAACATGCATTATCGTCGATGACATAATCGATAGCGGCGGAACTATTGTTAATGCAGTTGATGCTCTTAAGAAAAGTGGTGCTAATGAAGTTTATGTTTTTATTACTCATGCAGTTTTGAGTGGAGATGCAGTAAAAAAAATTAAAAATTCAAAGATTAAGAAACTTATAATTACTGACACAATTGATAATTCTAATAAAATTAAAAACAACAATAAAATAGAGGTCTTATCTATCTCCTCATTGATGTCAGAAGCAATTAAAAGGATAGCTAACTCTAACTCAGTTTCAGATTTATTTAATTAGTACTTGTTTTATGAAATAAGGTGAGTTATACAACTTTTCCAATAAAAAATTAGATGAGTAACTTAAAAGCAATAAAAAGAGAAAATAGTTCTGGTGGTTCAACAAATAAGTTGAGGGCTACAGGATATATTCCAGCAATTTTGTATGGTGGAAAAAATCCAAATCAAAAAATTTCGATTGAAAAAAAAGATGTTACTAGCATTATTAATTCAGAAACTTTTTTATCAAAAGTATTAGAGCTTGATATAGAGGGAAAAAAAGAAAAAGTTCTACCTCGAGATGTTGCTTATCATGTAATTTCTGAAGAACCTATTCATATTGATTTTATGAGAGTCGTAGCAGGAAAAAAAATTATTTTAGAAATACCTGTAAAGTTTATCAATCATCCAGACTCCCCAGGATTAAAAAAAGGAGGAGTGCTTAACATTGTTAGAAGAAAAATAGAATTAAAATGTCCAGCAGAAAATATTCCCGATGATATTACTATTGACTTATCCGGCACTGAAATTGGAACTAGTTTAAAAATTTCTTCGGTTAAGTTAGCTGAAAATGTTGTGCCAACGATTACAGATAGGGATTTTGTAATTGCAACTGTTGCTGCTCCTACTGTTATAAAAGAACCAGAGAAACCTGCTGAAGAAGTTGCTGAGGGCGCTGAAGGAGAAGCGGCTCCTGAAGGTGCTGAAGCAGGAGCTAAAGAAGGTGATCCAGCTAAAAAAGATGATAAAGGAAAAGAAGCAGCTGCCGGGGATAAAAAACCTGCTGGAGATAAAAAAACTGAAGATAAAAAACCTGCTGAAAAGAAATAATTAATATGCTTTTACTTGTTGGATTAGGAAATCCTGGTTCTAATTATACTAATACCAGACATAACATAGGTTTTAAAATTATTGATGCTATCAATGAACACTTTAAACTATCTAAGCAAAAACCAAAATTTAAAGGACTGCTAACAACAGGAAACATTGAGTCAAAAAAAATTTATGCTATCAAGCCACTGACTTTTATGAATAATTCAGGAACAGCAATTAAAGAATTGATTGACTATTTTAAGATTGATGCAAAAGATGTTTTTGTTTTTCATGATGATATGGATATCGATTTTGGTAAAATCAAAACAAAATTTGGTGGTAGTAGTGCGGGTCATAATGGAATTGAATCAATAGATAAATTTATAGGAAAAGATTATTCAAGAGTTCGTGTTGGAATAGGACATCCTAAACAAAAAAAGAAAGTTAACAATCACGTTCTGGAAGATTTCAAAGACGATGAAGAAGAAAAAATAAAAGAAATTACTGAAAATATCGTAAAGTTAATACCTACGCTAATTGAAAAAAAAATGGACTTATTTTCTAGCAAAGTTAATCAAAATCTTAATGGGATTTAAATGTGGAATTGTAGGGCTACCAAATGTCGGCAAGTCTACTTTATTTAATGCTTTAACTGCTTCAAAAAATGCTGAAGCTGCTAATTTTCCTTTTTGCACAATTGACCCAAATATTGGTGTTGTAGATGTTGTTGATGAAAGACTAGATATCTTATCAAAATTATCTAAATCAAAAAAAAAAATTTATACTAACATTACTTTTGTAGATATAGCTGGATTAGTAAAAGGTGCTTCAAAAGGAGAAGGTTTGGGAAATAAATTTCTTTCTCATATAAGAGAAGTGGATGCAATTATACACTTAATTAGATGTTTTGAGTCAAATGAAATTACCCATGTAAATTCAGAAATAAATCCAGTAAATGATTTAGAGACTATAAAAACAGAAATTATACTTTCAGATATAGATATTATTCAAAAAAAATTGGAAAAGGGTAAGAAAAAAATTCTTAAAGAAAATGAAATAAAAATATTAGAAAAAAAATTAGAAGAATTAAATCAGAATAAAGATATTAATCCNGAAAGTGAGGGGGAAAGAAATTTTTTATCAACTATAGGCTTATTAAGTATAAAGCCTAAAATTATTGTTTGTAATGTAGATGAGAAAAGTTTGTCATCAGGAAATGAATTTACTCAACTTGTAAAATCTAAATATTCTAATGAAAAAATTGTAAGTATTTGTGCAGATATTGAAGATCAAATTATGGACTTAGATAAAGAAGAAAAAGAAACGTTTATGAGAGAAATCGGTTTAAATAAAACTGGTTTAAATCTTCTAATAAAAGAAGGATACGATCTTTTATCCTTAGATACTTTTTTTACTTCAGGGCCTGAGGAAAGTAGAGCTTGGACTGTAAAAAAGAATACATTAGCACCTAAAGCAGCAAGCGTAATTCATACAGATTTTGAAAAGAATTTTATTCGAGCTGANGCAGTTTCTTGTGAAGATTTTATAAAGTTCGGAAGTGCTGAAAAATGTAAGGAAAATGGAAAGCTTAGAATTGAAGGAAAAGATTACGTAGTAAAAGACGGAGATGTATTATATTTCAGAGTCAATCCTTGACCAAATCTTTTTCATGCTTAAATAAACTAAAATAGTTAAAAGTATCAAATAGATAATTACTTTTATCCCAGTTTTATGTCTAATTTCTAATTCTGGTTCTGCTGCCCAAGCTAAAAACGTCGTAACATCTTTTGCCATTTGATCAACAGAAGCTTCCGTTCCGTCAGCATATTCCACAATGCCTTCTAGTAATGGTGCTGACATCTTAATTTTTTTACCTATCATATATTTATTATAGTAGACACCATCATCTAATTTCATTCCAGCTGGAGGATCTTCATAGCCCATTAAAACAGAGTACATATAATCAGCTCCACCAGGTCTTGCTTTTACTAAGACAGACATATCTGGAGGATAGGCTCCTCCATTAGCTGCAGTTGAAGCTTCAACATTTGGATAAGGACTCTTAAACTTATCAGATGGTTTTCCAGGTCTTGTAAACATTTCTCCTTGACTATCTGGACCATCATCAATCTCCACGCTTGCAGCGATTGCTTTAACTTCTTCTAAAGTAAACTCAGGGCCTCCTGGCTCCCCTAAATTTCTGTAACTAAGATATTGCATTGAATGACAAGAGGAACAAACTTCTTTATAAACCTGGAATCCCCTTTGCAAAGAAGCTCTATCAAATTTACCAGTCAGTTCTTTGAAGCTCCAATTCACTTTTAAAAGATCATTATTTTCAGCACTTAATATTGGCTTAGTAAAAATTAGTATTACAAAAATTGAAATTAATAGTTTTTTAGAATTAAATTTTATCATTATCTTTCTTGGCTAAAGAAGGATTTGCTCCTCCTGATAAAACTGGTTCGGATATGCTCATAGGCACCGGATCGGTTTTTTCTAATAAACCAACCACAGGTAATACCACTATAAAATGCAAGAAATAATAGATTGTTCCTACTCTTGCTAAAACTAAATATATACCCTCAGCTGGCATCGCTCCCATATATCCAAGCATTAGAACATCAACAATAAATATCCAATAAAAATTTCTATAAATTGGTCTAAATACTGCTGATCTAACTTTAGAAGTATCGAGCCAAGGAAGGACAAAAAGAATAAAAATTGAACCAAACATCAAAATTACTCCTCCTAATTTATCAGGTACTGATCTTAAGATTGCATAGAATGGTAATAGATACCATTCAGGAACAATATGTGCAGGTGTGACTAACGGATTTGCTGGAATATAATTATCAGAGTGACCTAACACGTTCGG
This sequence comes from Candidatus Pelagibacter sp. TMED128, assembly GCA_002170125.1. Lineage (GTDB taxonomy): Bacteria > Pseudomonadota > Alphaproteobacteria > Pelagibacterales > Pelagibacteraceae > Pelagilacustribacter. Next base: position 4,522 of record NHGD01000032.1, on the reverse strand, counting down.
AGAAAAAAATACAAATCCAGCAAAAATAATCATAAACATCAACAAAGCAAAAGCATCTTTAATTGTTATGTATGGATGAAATGGAACTGTATCTTTAGAAGGTTTTTTTATATCTATTCCTATTGGATTATTATTACCTGGAACATGTAACGCCCAAATATGTAGTACTACCAAACCTAGAATTAAAAATGGAAATAAATAATGTAAACTAAAAAATCTATTTAAAGTTGGGTTGTCAACTGAATATGCTCCCCATAACCAAGTAGTAATACTCTCTCCAACCAAAGGGATTGCACTAAATAAACTGGTTATAACTGTAGCACCCCAAAAACTCATTTGTCCCCAAGGTAAAACATAACCCATAAATGCTGTAGCCATCATTAATAAGTAAATTAATAAACCTATAATCCAAATCACCTCTCTTGGTGATTTGTAGGATCCATAAAATAATGATCTAAAAATATGAATATACACCGCTAAAAAAAACATTGAAGCACCGTTACTATGTATATACCTTATCAACCAACCATAGTTTACATTCCTCATAATGTGTTCAACGCTTGCAAAAGCAAGATCAGCATGCGCAACATAGTGCATCGCTAAAACTATTCCTGTTATAATTTGAGTTAACAAACAAAAAGTTAAAATTCCTCCAAAAGTCCACCAATAATTCAAATTTTTGGGAGTAGGATAATCAGTTAAATGTGCTCCCAAGGTTAATAGTGGTAAACGGTCGTTAAACCATTTAGCTGCTTTTGATTTAGGTATATATTCTTGGTCGCTCATAATTTTCTATCCAATTTTTATTGTATTATTGTCTACAAATTCAAATTTAGGTATTTCCATGTTTGTTGGTGCTGGTCCTTTTCTAATTCGTCCCGATAAATCATAATGGGATCCGTGACACGGACAAAACCACCCTTTGTAATCTCCTTTATCTTTTAAAGGTACACAGCCAAGATGTGTACAAACACCTAACATCACTAACCATTCATCTCTACCTTTTTTAACTCTATCCTCATCTTTCTGAGGATCAGGAAGATCATTTAAACTCACCGATCTTGCTTCAGCAATTTCTTCTGGAGTTCTTCTTTTAAGAAAGACAGGTTTTCCTCTCCATAAAACTGTTATAGATTTTCCGGGTTCTACTTGACTTATATCTACTTCAGTTGTCGCTAGAGCTTGTTGAGCTTTGTCTGGATTCATTTGATGTACCAGAGGCCAAACAACTGCGCCAAGGCCAACTGCGCCAACAGTATAACTGGCAGTATACAAAAAATCTCTTCTATTTACTTTTTTTTCTTCTTTGCTCATTTTGTATGTATGTGTTTATAATGTAACTATTTAATAAATCTAAATTTTTATATTTACTAGGGTCAGAATGACACATAAATTGAGTAAAATAAGCAAAATTAATGCACATAGCTCTATATAAACCAGACATACCTCAAAATACGGCTGCAATTTTAAGGTTAAGCGCATGCTTAAACTTGAAAGTACATATAATTGAACCATGTGGCTTCAATCTAAACGACTCGAGGTTTAAAAGGGTTGTGATGGACTATATTGGATTNAGCAAAATTTTAAAATATGAAGATTATGATATATTTTTAAAAAAAAACTTAAAATCTAGAATAATCCTAATGACTACAAAAGCAAATAAATCATACCTAAATTTTAGATTCAAAAAAAGTGATATACTTTTATTTGGAAGAGAAAGTGCAGGAGTTCCGGAGCTTTTACATAAAACAATTAAAAATAGATTAAGAGTTCCAATAAATAAAAAAACTCGATCACTTAATATTGCAATGACAGTTGCTATTGTAACCGCTGAAGCTTTAAGGCAAAACAATCTTTTAAAATAATGAAAAATTCTGATTTTAGAAAAAAAATGGCTGATAGTTGGTTCACTTATTTACAAAGACAAATTTGTAAAGAATTTGAATTATTTGAAAAAGGAAAAAGAAAATTTATAAGAAGAGATTGGAGTAAAAAAGATAAGAAAGAGGGTGGAGGTTCATCTTTTTTAATGTCTGAAGGAAGTGTATTTGAGAAAGTTGGTGTAAATAAATCAACAGTATCAGGTAAATTTAAAAAAAAATTTAGAAGTAAAATATTAGGAGCAAATAAAAACGGAAAATATTGGGCTTCTGGTGTTTCAGTTGTTGCTCATATGAAAAATCCAAAAATACCTGCTATTCATTTTAATACTAGATTTATAGTAACAAGCAGAGAATGGTTTGGAGGCGGGATGGATGTAACTCCAAGTCATAAAGACATTAAAGAAAAAAAATTAGTCCATAGTATGCTTAAAAAATTATGTATACAAAATAAAAAAAATTATAAAAAATATAAGAATTGGTGTGACACATATTTTTATTTACCACATAGAAAAGAGGCAAGAGGTATCGGTGGAATTTTTTTTGATTATGAAACAAAAGATTGGATAAAAAACTTTAAATTTGTAAGAGAACTTGGCTTAACTTTTATAGATATTTCCAAAAAAATAATCAAAAGAAAAAAGAATTTAAAATGGAAAAAAAAAGATAAAGAACAACAACTCCTTAAAAGAGGAAGATATGTTGAATTTAATCTTTTATATGATAGAGGTACAAAATTTGGATTAATTTCTGATGGAAATATTGACTCTATATTAATGTCAATGCCTCCAAAAGCTAAATGGAAATAAAAAATGGATAAAGAACCTATTACAGTGACAGGACTTAAAAATTTAAAATCTGAATTAGAAAATTTAAAAAATACTCAAAGGCCTAAGATAGTTGAAGCTATAGCTGAAGCCAGATCTCATGGTGATTTAAAAGAAAATGCTGAATACCATGCTGCAAAAGAACAACAGGCTCTAATTGAAAGTAGAATAATCGCAGTTAATGACCTAATAGCTAGAGCAAATGTTATTGATGTCACTAAAATTGATAATGAAGGAAAAGTTATTTTTGGATCAACTGTGAAAGTTCAAGATTTAGAAACTAATAAAAAAATTACTTATAAACTAGTTGGCCAAGATGAAGCTGACATAGCAAAAAATTTAATTTTTTATAAAAGCCCAATAGGAAAAGCTTTAATAGGAAAAAGCAAAGGTGATATGGCAAATGTTAATACTCCTGCTGGGGAAAGAAATTTTGAAATTCAAGACGTTCAATACATCTAATTAGTTACAGATTTTATAATTTTTAAGACACGATCATTTGATATCTCAAAATCATTATCAATCCATTCATTTTCTATAAGTTTTAAAGTTTTTCCAATTAAAGAGCCCTCCTTCATACCCTTTTCTTTTAAATAATTTCCATCATAAGAAAATTTAGGAATTTTTATTTTTTTTATATTATTAGATATATTAAAATAATCAGTTAATCTTACTTTATTATTATTTGAAAAATTAAGTACGTTTAAAGAATTTAAATGATCTTTTCCAAAAAAATAGATATTTTTTTTAAGATCTCGAATAAAAAATCTTTTATTTTTTTTAAAATTTAAATAATTTTTAGCTGTTATATTTAAATTTTCTTTTAATTTGTTTGAAATATTATACTTATGAGAAAAATACTCATGACTATTTTTCTCATCTATCAATAGGATAGCTAATAAAGTTTCTTTATCAAATTTTGATTTATTGGGTATTAGATCTAATTTTTTTAATCTTTCTAAATTTCTAAGTTCAGGAAAAATTAGCATAAAGATATCTTTTAAATCTTTTTTTTTATTTATATAAATAAAATTTTTGTTACTAAAAATCTTGAATAGTTCGCCTAAAATTCTCTCTTTAGAAATAATTTTAATACCATCCAAATTTAGCTTAATAGCTTCTATAGTCTTTTGTTCTAACTCATTTGAGTATTCTAACGAAAATCTTATAAAACGAATAATTCTTAAATAATCTTCTTCAATTCTAGTCTGTGGGTCGCCTATAAATTTAATATTATGATTTTTTAAATCTAAAACACCCGATTGAGGGTCAAATATTTTTCCATTTATATCTAAATAAATTGCATTAAAAGTAAAATCTCTTCTCTCAGAATCTTTTTGCCAATCATCTGTATATTCCACTTCTGCATGCCGTCCATCAGTTTTTATATCTTTTCTTAAAGTTGTTAGTTCAATTTTTAATCGATTAGAAATAAGTGTTACAGTTCCATGATTTATACCGCTATCAATTATTTTAAATTTTGTATTTTTAAATTTATCCTTAATTTGTTCAGTTGTTAGAGAAGTTGCTATATCAATGTCATCTATTTCCTCATCAGATAAATATTTTCTAACGCAACCACCGACAAACATTGCTACCTTCGTTTCTTTAGACTGATTTTCTTCTAATTTCTTAAATACAAACTTAAGATCTCTATTTTTATAAAATGGAAAAAATAATTTTTTAAATTTTTTTATGAAATTGAAATTACGGTTAAACATATAATCTTGGCTGGGGCACTAGGATTCGAACCTAGGATGGCGGTATCAAAAACCGCTGCCTTACCGCTTGGCTATGCCCCAATATTAAGTTTTT
>NHGD01000031.1 GCA_002170125.1 Candidatus Pelagibacter sp. TMED128 | reverse complement strand
ATATTTGTATTCATAAAAATTTCTCTTTACATTAATAATGCATTTGAAATAAGTCACAAAATATTTCTTTTTAATACTTTAAAAATGACTCAAATTTACACAATTCTTTTTGATTTAGACGGTACATTAGTTGATACAGCTCCAGACTTGATGGATGCTCACAATCATGTGATGAAGAAATTTGGCCATAAGGAAAAGAAATTATCTGACATTAAATCTTTAGCAGGTAAAGGAGCTTGGGTAATGATGCAAAGATCATTTAGACAAGAAATAAAAGATGAAAAAATAAAAAAAGCAATGACAAAAGAATTTATAAATTTTTATTCTCAAAATATTGATCGAGGAAGTAAACCTTTAAAAGGAGTGATAGAATTTTTAAAGTGGTCTAAATCTAAAAATATATCTATGGCTGTTTGTACTAATAAACAAGAACGTTTAGCTGTTGATTTATTAAAAAAATTAAATATGTACAATTATTTTGATTATGTAGCAGGATCAGATACCTTTTCTTTCAATAAACCCGACCCTAGACATCTAACCAATGTTGTTGAAATTATCCAAGGTAATATAAAAAAAACAATTATGGTTGGAGATAGTGAAGTCGATGGAATGTCTGCTGAAAATGCAAAGATTCCATTTGTATTGGTTAAAGATGGTTACACAGAAAAATTAACTGAAGAAATTAAACATGACGAACTAATCATAGATTTTTTAAATTTTGATAAAATTATAGAAAAATATTTATGATAAACTTTGCTTTATTCTCTGCTTTAGCAACTTTTTACTTTACTATGTTTATAACGCCCGGACCAAATAATGCTATGCTAACCGCTTCAGGAATGAAATTTGGCTTTATAAGAACTTTACCTCATTTAATAGGAATCCCCTTAGGTCATATATTTCAAATTTCTTTAGTATGTTTTGGCCTAGCAAATCTTTTCTTAATTTATCCTCAAATACAATTTTATATGAAAATTCTATGTTTCTTGTATTTGCTTTATTTAAGTTGGAAAATGATAGGATCTTTTAGTCTTATTAAAAAAAAATCTGGAAGGCCTTTAAAATTATATGAAGCGTCTGTATTTCAATTTATCAATCCTAAAGCTTGGTCTATAGCAGTAACAGTAGCTTCGGGTTTTTTTCCAACTCAAGAAAATATTTTCATAGGAGTGGCATTTGTAACTATCACTGCTGCAATTATATGTTTTCCATCTATAAGTTTATGGGCACTGTTTGGAAGTGGACTTAGATCATTTGTAAAAAATGAAAAAATAAAAAAAATAATAGAATATTTTCTTGCGTTGTTGTTGCTTTTAACAGGATTATTTATTTTGATTAAATAATCTTTGATTTTTTTATCCCCCTCTAATATAAGTCTTTTAAAATGCATTTCACCAAAAAAAATATATCTGAAAAAAGATTAGATTTTGTTAAAAAATTACAGTCAAAAAAATTATTAAGATTTCCAGGAGCTTATAATCCTTTATGTGCAAAACTAATCGCTGAAATAGGATTTGATGGAGTTTATATATCAGGAGGAGTGATGTCTAATGATTTAGGTTTACCAGACATTGGTCTTACAACTTTAGAGCAAGTTAGTTACAGAGCAGCTCAAATATCAAGAGTTACAGATTTACCAACTATAGTTGATGCCGACACAGGTTTTGGTGATTGTAAAAAAACAATAGTTACATTTGAAAATAAGGGTTTAGCTGCTTGTCATATAGAAGATCAGATTGCTGAAAAACGATGCGGACATTTAGATAACAAAGAATTAATTTCAAAGGAAGAGATGGTTAAAAAAATTAAGGACTCTGTGGACTCAAGAAGAGATAAAAATTTTTTGATCATTGTTAGAACGGATGCAAATACTGTTGAAGGAATTGATAAAACATTAGATAGAATTAAGGCTTATGAAGATGCTGGGGCAGATATGATTTTTCCTGAAGCCATGAAAGATGAAAAAGAATTTCAAAAAGTAAGGGAAGTTTCTAAAGGCTATTTGCTAGCAAACATGACTGAGTTTGGTAAATCAAAGCTTTTAAGCAAAAAGAAATTAGAAGAATTAGGATATAATATTGTAATTTATCCTGTAAGCACTCAAAGATTGGCGATGCAAAACGTAGAATTAGGACTTAAATCAATTTTTAGAGATGGTCATCAAAATAACNTTATTGATAAAATGCAAACTAGAAAAAGNTTNTANGANTTAGTAGANTATGANAAATACAATNCNNNAGNNNAAAANATATANAGATTTTNNNACTGAAGGNCACGANTAATGANNGANGANATNAANAAAGGNTTANTNGGTNTNNNAGTTGANGAAACNNCAATTTCTNANGTTNTNCCNGAAATTAANNACTCTTACNTATCGAGGNTATNCNGNNCANGANTTATGTGNNAAATGTNANTTTGAAGAAGTNGCNTANTTANTTTTAAATGGAGATTTACCTAATAAAAAACAACTTAAAAAATTTATAAAAGAGGAAAGAGCTGAAAGAAAACTTTCTAAACAAATCCTAAAGAATATTCAGTCTATGCCTAAAAATGCTCATCCTATGGATGTAATTAGAACATGTGTAAGTTTGATGGCGTTAGAAGATAAAGATACTAAAGATAATTCTCCTAAAGCAAATATGCGTAAAACGATGAGGATTTTTTCAAAAACTCCAACAGCTGTAGCAGCATATTTTAGGTATAGAAAAGGTAAAAAAATAATTTCACCAAGCAATAAATTATCTTTTTCTCAAAATTTTTTTAAAATGATGTTCAATAAAGTTCCTGACAAAGAAATAGTAAGAGCATTTGATATATCTTTAATCTTATATGCAGAACATAGTTTTAATGTTTCAACTTTTACAGCTAGAACTATTACAAGCAGCTTATCTGATCTACATGGTGCAATTACAGGTGCAATTGCTTCTTTAAAGGGTCCTTTACATGGAGGAGCTAACGAAGCAGTGATGCATATGATGAAGGAAATTGGAAAACCAGAGAAAGCTAAAGCTTGGATAGAAAATGCATTGGCTAAGAAAAAAGTTGTAATGGGATTTGGTCATAGAGTCTATAGAACAGGTGATTCAAGAGTCCCAACAATGAAACATTATATGTTTAAAGTTGCAAAATTACTAAAAAAAGATAAGTACCCAAAAATGTATGAAATTTTAGAAAAAGTAATGTTGGCCAAAAAAAATATACATCCTAACGTAGATTTTCCATGTGGACCTACATACTATATGATGGGAATCGATATTGATTTCTACACTCCAATATTTGTAATGTCTCGTATAACCGGATGGTCCGCTCATATAATGGAGCAACATACTTCTAATAAATTAATAAGACCTTTGTCTAAATATAAAGGTAAAGACGTAAGAGAAGTTATGTTATTAAATCAAAGATGATACCATTAACAAATTTTTTATTATTATTAATTTTGGCAAGCTTCACAACTTATACTTTTATGCCCTGGAGAGGAATTGACAAAGGTTCTAAAAGAAAAATCGGTGTTCAATTTTTATTGTGGTTAGCTGTATTTGTTATAGTAATCTATAGTCTTAAATCACTAAACTTCTTAGTATAATAATTATTCGTATGCTTGCTGAAAATAAAATAGATGGTGAAATATTCCAGAAAACATTAAAAATTTTAAGTGATTTGGTAAAGTTTCAAACTGAGTCTGGAAAATCAAATTTAAATTTGATTGAGTATTGTGAAAATGAGCTAAAAAAATCTGGAGCTNCTTCATTTAAAACATTTGATAATTCAAAGACAAAAGCCAATTTATTTTCTACAATTAATGGCAATGAGACAGAAAATGGAGGAATTATATTATCAGGACACACAGATGTTGTTCCAGCTTCTTCAAAAGATTGGACAACAAATCCATTTATCGCAAGAGAGGAGGATAATAAAATTTTTGGCCGAGGCACGTGTGATATGAAAGGTTTTATTGCTTGCACCTTAGCATTAGCACCATTATTTGCTTCTAAAAAATTAAAATCTCCTATTCATTTTTCTTACACTTTTGATGAAGAAACTGGATGTTTGGGGGCACCGTTAGTTTTAGCAGAATTAAAAAGAAGAAATATCAACTGTTCAACATGTATAATAGGTGAACCTACAAATATGAAAGTTGTCACTGCTCANAAAGGATATAACGAGTATATAACTCATTTTTCTGGTCTTTCTGGACATGCATCAAACCCAGAAAGCGGAGTAAATGCCATTGAATATGCTCTTGAGTATAGCAATAAACTAATGGATTTAAAAAATGAGTTAAAAACAAATAATGTGATAAAGAAAATATTTTCTCCTTCCTACTCTACTCTTCAAATAGGAAAAATTACTGGAGGCATGGGTGCAAATATAATTGCCGATCAATGCTCAATAGAGTGGGAAGTAAGACCAATTAATAAAAAAGAAGGAGATTACATAAATAAAACTATAGATAATTTTGCACAGAATGTATTGCTACCAAAAATTAAAAAAAATAACCCAAAAGGAGATATAAAAAAAGAAATAATTGGTGAAGTCGTTGGTTTCCATAAAGAAGAGTCATCTGAAGCAGTAAATCTAGCCTGTAATTTAACAGGAGATAATTCAAAAGAAACAATGTCTTTCGGTACAGAGGCGGGTCTATTTCAAAATTCAGGCATAAGTACTGTTATCTGTGGACCAGGATCAATTAAACAGGCTCATACAGTAGATGAGTACATAACTTTTGATCAAATTAATAAATGTCTTAAAATGCTCTTAAATTTGAGAGAAAAGGCCTAGATATTTTAGTGCTAAAGTTTATTTTTAACTTTCTTAAGTAAACTGAAAAAAAACAGAATCAATTTTAAATTAAATAATAAACCTAAATTTAATTTTAAACCCATAGAATTAAGAGATCCCAAGGCAAAAGACTTGGTTGATTTTATAAAACCTTCTTTTGATGCTTCAAAACATCCATTAACAGTTAAAGTATCAAATCCAAAATCATTTTTAAAAATAAAGGATAATGACTCGCTATGCATTTTTATATCTGAAATATTTTCTTTTTTAATCTTAAAACCTTCAATTAAGGAAAATTCATAATTCTTATTATGATCTAACAAAAAAATATTTATAGGTTGGAAAAAATTTAAAAATTTAATCTTAGAAGCTATATAAATTAAAATTTTTGAATTCAGATTAAATATTTTTTTTTTATAAATTTCATACTGTAGTTTCAAATTTTCATAATCAACTGTAAAATTAAAATTTTCAATTGGTAGTTTATCAATATTTTGATATTTACTTTTCCAGAAATTTATAGACTCAGGGTTTTGAGTTAAATCTTTTAAATTTTGTTTTTCATTTGGTGACATAATAATGACATTAATCTCGTTTTTTATTTTATTATACAAATCTACTGGATTATTTATATGATCATTCATGTAATTATTTAAAGAATTTGAAAAATAAATGAAACTCGCAAAAGGAACAGCGTATTTACAATCTAAGATTTTATATTGATTAACTAAAGTATTAATTTTTTCTTTTGCAGCTATTTTTCTATATTCACTATTATCTTTACCGCCTTTCCATGCAGCATAACTAAATTGAGACAACAAAATATCAAATGAACCATGTTTTTTCTTAAATATTTCTATTTCCTCTTTATTATTTAATGGACAATCATTTAAGTTTAAAATTTTTTCCTGTGGTGTTTCAATAATTAAGGACGAGTCTATATAACCAAATTTAATTATTTTAATTTTTACTTCGTTTGATAGTTCAAAATATTTACCATCACTTACTTCGATGCACATATAACCTTGTTTCTCTAAAAATTTTTTCACTCTTTTATCTTTTGTTTCTTGAAATAAGATTTTTACTCTATTTTTTAATAATATTTTCTTAATATTTTTATCTAAAAAAAATTGTGGACTAAAATGATCAGGATGTTCGTGAGAGATAAAGATATGAGTAATATCTTGAATAATATTTAAAATTTCATTTTCTGTTTGCTGGTATATTAATTTCCAACTTTTGTGAAAAACTGATCCTGTATACCAAGGGTCTGTAAGTATCTTTATATTATCGAATTGAAATTTTACCGAAGCATGATTTATCAGTCTTATTGAGGACTCCATAAGTTATATCTTTATTATAATATTAGATTAAATCAATCCTGCAATTTGAATAGCTGTGTCACACATTCGATTGGAAAAACCCCATTCATTATCATACCAAGATAATACTCTACAGAACTTTCCTTTAATTACCTGAGTTTGAGTTAAATCAAAAATTGAACTATGTGGATTATGATTAAAATCTTTAGAAACTAATGGGGCTGAGTTAGTCGCCAATATACCTTTTAAAGGTCCATTGGAAGCTTTGCTCATAGCATCATTAATGCTTTCAGTAGTTACTTCCTTATTGGGTACAAATGTAAGATCAATCAATGAAACATTTGGGGTCGGGACTCTAATAGCTGTTCCGTCAAGTTTGCCTTTTAAACTTGGTAAAACTAAACTCATTGCTTTGGCTGCTCCNGTAGAGGTTGGTATCATAGCATCACCTGATGCTCTGGCTCTTCTCAAGTCTTTATGAAGTGTGTCTAAAAGTTTTTGATCTCCTGTGTAACTATGAATAGTAGTCATATATCCATATTCGATGCCAAAAGTATTTTCTAAAACCATGGCAACTGGTGCTAAACAGTTAGTAGTGCAAGATCCATTAGAAATTATATTATGATCTTTTTTTAAATCCTTACTGTTTACTCCTTGAACAACTGTAAAATCTACTTCTTTAGCAGGCGCAGATATAATTACTTTCTTAGCTCCAGCCTCAATATGTTTACCTGCAGTTTTTTTATCTAAAAAGAAGCCAGTACATTCTAAAACTACGTCTGCTCCTATTTTTCCCCAAGGTAATTTAGCTGGGTCTCTTTCGGCAAAAACTTTTATATTTTGATCTCCAATTTGAAAACCTTCGCTAGTTGTTTTTACATCAAGACTTAAAGTACCATGAGTACTGTCAAATTTGATTAGATGTGCGTTTGCTTCTATTGAACCTAGATCGTTAATGCCTACTACTTGAATTTTCCCTTTGTAGTTTTCTAATAAAGCTCTTAAGATTAAACGCCCTATCCTTCCGAAACCATTAATTCCTACTTTAACCATATGTGTTATACGTATTTAAATACAACAATAAAATAAGCAACACAAATAATTGATGCTATCCACAAGAGGCTACCAACTAAACCCAGCCATGCTAAATGAATAAAAGCACTTCCCAGCAAAGAAACAAATAATCTATCGCCTCTAGTTGTATCTAAACCTAATATACCTTTTCTTGGAGAGCCTCCTGGTACTTTTTTTTCCCAAATAAGCATTACCGTTATACATAAAGCTATAAAAATGAAGAATGCAGCTGTTTGCCATGTCCAAGCCATCCAAGAAAACAAGTCAAAATCGAAAAGACCTTTTTCTTTTGCTTTACCAACTTCACCCCATGTAGCTGCATATAATTTTGTAAACATTATACCCTCCCCATCGCAAATCCTTTAGCAATATAATTTCTTACGAAATAAATTACAACCGCTCCAGGAATAATAGTCAAACTTCCAGCTGCAGCTAATAAGCCTAGTTCATAACCAGATGTACTTGATGTTCTAGTCATTATGGCCGCAATAGGTTTAGCTATAGTTGCAGTAAGCGTTTTTGCAAGCAACAACTCAACCCAAGAAAACATAAAACAAAAGAACATTGTAATCCCTATACCTGCAGCTATTGTTGGTATAAATATTTTAAAGAAAAATCTTCCAAAAGAATACCCATCTACATAAGCAGTTTCATCTAATTCTTTAGGAACAGCTGACATGAA
>NHGD01000030.1 GCA_002170125.1 Candidatus Pelagibacter sp. TMED128 | reverse complement strand
AAACTTTCCCGCATCATCACGGCTTATACCTAGCGTAGTTTGAGTTAAATCATTAGTCCCAAAACTAAAGAAATCTGCGTGTTTTGAAATTGATTTAGCTTGTAAAGCAGCTCTTGGTAGCTCTATCATTGTGCCAACAATATAGTCTAATTTAGTTTTATTTTTTAACTCAATTTTTTTAGCTATTCTTTTTACTAAAGCTCTTAAGATTTTTAATTCTGTATCTGTTGATACTAATGGTATCATTATTTCAACAAACGCTGCTTTTGTTTTTTCTTTATTCAACTCAACTAATGCTTCAAAAATGGCTTCACATTGCATCTCGTAAATTTCTGGAAATGAAATTCCCAGTCTACATCCTCTATGTCCTAACATTGGATTTTCCTCATGAAGTTCTGCAATTCTATCTTTAATTTCTTTCGATGATAAATTTAAAGATCTTGCAACTTCTTCTATATCTTTTTCAGCTTTAGGTAAAAATTCATGCAAAGGCGGATCAAGTAATCTTACCGTCACGGGTAATCCAGACATAACTTTAAATATTTTTTTAAAATCATCTTTTTGATGAGGCAAAAGCTTGGATAAAGCATGATTTCTATCTTCTATAGATCTAGATAAAATCATTTGTCTTACTGATAAAATTCTTTCCTCGTCAAAAAACATATGTTCAGTTCTACAAAGACCGATACCTTCAGCGCCGAATTCTCTAGCTGTTTTACTGTCTTCTTCTGTCTCTGCATTAGTTCTAACCTTCAATTTTCTAAATTCATCAGCCCATTTCATAATTGTAGAAAAGTACCCTGATATTTCAGGTTGAACTGTTGGAACTAAACCTTTCATAACTTTTCCACTTCCTCCATCAATAGTAATTACATCACCTTCTCTTATAATCTCATTACTTGCTTTAAATTGTCTTGTGTCATAATCAATTGTAATTTCACTTGAACCAGATACGCAAGGTCTTCCCATACCTCTAGCGACCACAGCTGCGTGGCTTGTCATTCCACCTCTAGCTGTTAAAATTCCTTTTGCTGCATGCATGCCATGAATATCTTCTGGAGAAGTTTCTAGTCTAACTAATATTGTGTCTTGCATCATTCCGTTAAGTCTTTCCGCTTCATCAGCAGTGAAAACAACTTTTCCACTGGCAGCTCCTGGAGATGCAGGTAAACCAGAAGCAATAATTTCCTTTTTAACTTTTTCATCTAAAGTAGGATGTAGTAACGTATCAAGGGTGTTTGGATCAATTCTTAGTATTGCTTCTTTTTTTGAAATCAGTTTTTCTTTAACCATATCTACAGCAATTTTAATTGCTGCTTTCGCTGTTCTTTTTCCAGATCTTGTTTGCAACATCCATAATTTTTTATTTTCAACTGTGAACTCAATATCTTGCATGTCTCGATAATGTTTTTCTAATTTTACGAAAACCTTTGCAAGTTGTTGATATACTTTAGGCATAACTTCTTCCATAGAAAGTTCCTTTGAACCTGAATCTATTTTTGCTTTTTTTGTTATATGTTGGGGTGTTCTNGTTCCAGCAACAACATCTTCTCCTTGAGCATTAATTAAAAATTCACCAAAAAATAGTTTTTCTCCTGTAGATGGATTTCGAGTAAAAGCTACTCCGGTAGAACAATTTTCTCCCATGTTTCCAAAAACCATNGCTTGAACGTTTACTGCTGTTCCCCAGTGATCAGGGATTTGATTTAATTTTCTATAAGTCTTAGCCCTTTGACTTTCCCAAGATAAAAATACTGCGTTAACAGCTCCATAAAGTTGTTGTTTAACATCTTGAGGAAAGTTAACTTTTTTTTCTTTTTTAACAAGTTCTTTAAAATTTTTAATTAATCCATCCCAATCACTTTCATCAAGATCGGTGTCTAACAAAACTCCTTTGGTAAGTTTATAATTATCAATTAGCTCTTCAAATAAATACCCTTCGACACCTAAAACGACATTACTATACATTTGAATAAATCTTCTATAACTGTCTTTGGCAAATCGACCATTTAATGTTTTTCTGCTTAAAGCTTCTACTGTTTTATCATTTAGACCAAGATTTAATATTGTATCCATCATACCTGGCATTGAAACTCTTGCCCCAGATCTTACTGAAACAAGTAATGGATTTTTTAAATCTCCAAATTTCTTTTTGGTTTTTTTTTCAATTTTTTTTAATTCTCCCTCAATATTTTTTATTATTTTATAAGGTAATTTTTTTTTATTTTTATAAAAAATATCACATACTTTAGTAGAGATAGTAAAACCTGGAGGCACCGGTAAGCCTAATCTGCCCATTTCTCCAAGGTTTGCTCCTTTGCCACCTAATATATGTTTTTTGTTTTTTAGTTTTTTCGAAGACTTATCATCAAAACTAAATATTACCTTTGCCATTAAAGACCTTCTAATTTTGAAAAGTTAATAAAATTATTGAAAGTATTACAAAACATTTTTAATAACTCTAACCTATTATTCTTAATATCTTGATTTTCATCATTTACAACTACATTGTCAAAAAAATTATCTGTAAATTGTTTTGTTTCTGATAGCCTAATTAATAAGTTTTCATAATCTTTATTACTTTCTTTTACAGTAAAAGCTTTTCTTATCTCATTAATCTTCTCAAATAGTACTTTTTCTTCCTCGGTCCTAAAAAGCACAGCATCTGGTCTGCCAGTGATTCTTTTCTCAGCTTTATCAGTTATATTAGAAGCTCTTTTGTATGAACTAATCACATTTATTCCCACATCTTTATTAATATATTTATTCATCAAAACATTTTTTTTATAAAGATCCAGGAAATTATCTCCAACATGAGAAGTGATAGAGGCTTCAATAATATCAATCTTTATATTTTTTAGTTTTAAGATATTTCTCATTCTTTCTTTTAAGAAATCAAGCACTTCTATTTCTGTTTCTTTATTTTTTATTTCCACACCTTGATCTTCGTAAAGTCTAATTGAATAGCTTATAAGGTCTCTTAATTTAATAGATAATTTGTTTTCTATAATAATTCTCAGTAAACCAATAGCTGATCTTCTCAGTGCAAAGGGATCTTTTGAGCTGGTAGGTTTTTCATTTATAAGAAAAAATCCTACCAAACTATCTAATTTATCTACAATTGAGATAGAATAGCTAAAAGGTTTCTTTGGCAAGGCTGATGTTAAACCTGTTGGAAGATAATGTTCACTTATAGAATTAGCAACATCTTCCTCAAAACCTTGGGCTAGTGCAAAATATTTTCCCATCACTCCTTGTAACTCAGGATACTCTCCAACTAAATCAGAGCATAAATCTGATTTAGAAATAGATGCAGCAACCTGAACTTTTTCTTTATTTATGTTTAATTCATCTGAAAGCAAGCCAGCTAAATTTCTGATTCTCTGGGTTTTGTCATAAATTGACCCAATCTTTTCATAGAAAGTAATTGTTTTAAGATTAGCTATTTGTTTAATAAGATTCTTTGATCTATCTTTTTCCCAAAAAAACTTTGCATCTGTAAGTCGAGCATCTACAACTCTTTTATTTCCTTCTGTAATAATTTTCTTCTTATCTTTTTTATTAGCTATTACGAAAAAATAATTTGTTAATCTTTCTCGATTATCAAATATAGGAAAATATCTTTGATGTTTTTCAAGAGTTGAAATAATTATTTCTTCGGGAATTTTTAAGTATTCTTTATCAAAATCTACTAGTAATATATGAGGATTTTCTACAATGTTTACGACTTCTTCTAAAAGACGTTCGTTATATTGTTCTTTATAGTTTTTTAATTTAGAGATTGAATTAAATTTTTGTAATATTATTTTCTTTCTTAAATTTTGATCTAATATAATTTCATTACTTTTAAGAAACGAAAAATACTCTTTAAAATTTTTAATTTTTTTCGATTTTGTAATTAAATCTTGTTCAATAATAACATTATCTGTCGATTCTAAATGTTGATACTTAAATGTTAATTTTTTACAATTAAATATTGCAAATATTGATCTTAGTGGCCTACCCCACATCATACTATTGATGGACCATTTCATGGATTTTTTCCAATTAATTGAGGATATAACTTTTGGTAAAATATTAATAAGTAAATCTTCTACTAGAAGATTTTTCTCTGGGATTTTAATAAAGTAAAATTCACCTTTATCTGTCTCTTTTTTAAATAAATCTTTACTAGACACGTTATTAGACTTACTAAAACCCTCTAAAACATTTGTAGGCACCCCTACTTTAGGTCCTTTAACTTCTTTTGTTTTAATCTTAATATTTTCTGGTAGATTTTTTATGTAAATAGTTAATCTAGTTGGGCTTGAATACTCCAAACATTCTTTATGAGGAATTCCTTGTTCTCTTAGAGATTTTTCTAATAATTGTTTAAGTTGAGTTCTGGCATTAATTTGAAGTTGGGGCGGTATTTCTTCACTATAAAGTTCAAGCAAAAATTCAGACATAATTTATTGAATTTGTGTTGTTAACCAAAGCGCTCCACATCCTTTTGCTAATTCTCTAATTCTATTTATATAACCTGTTCTTTCTGCGACGCCTATTACCCCTCGAGCATCGAGTAAATTAAAAATATGGCTGGCTTTTAAACACTGGTCGTAAGCAGGTAAAGAAAGTTTTTTATCTAATAAAGATTTGCATTCAGTTTCGGCTGACTCAAAATTTTTCAATAGTGTTTCAGTGTTAGCAAATTCAAAATTATATGCAGAAAATTCTTTCTCTGCTTGTAAAAATACATCTTTATATTTTACTCCNTCGTTATTCCAATCAAGGTCGAATACATTTTTTTTTCCTTGCACAAACATACATAACCTTTCTAACCCATAAGTCATTTCTACTGGGACTGGTTTACATTCTAATCCTGTCATTTGTTGAAAATATGTGAATTGTGTTATCTCCATTCCATCACACCATACTTCCCATCCTAATCCTGCTGCTCCTAAAGTTGGACTTTCCCAGTCGTCTTCAACAAATCGTATGTCATGGTTTTTTATATCTATACCAATCTTAGATAAACTTTTTAAGTAAACTTGTTTAATGTTATTTGGAGAAGGTTTGATTATTACTTGATACTGATAATAATGTTGTAAACGATTTGGATTCTTTCCATATCTACCATCTGTAGGTCTTCTTGAAGGTTGAACGTAAGCTGCTTTCCAAGGCTTTGACCCTAAAGATCTTAAAGTTGTAGCTGGATGAAAAGTTCCAGCTCCAACCTCTAGGTCATATGGTTGTAAAATTATACAGCCATAATTGCTCCAAAATTTTTGTAAATTCATAACGATATCTTGAAAGGATAAAAATTTTAATTTCTTTTTAATTGGCATTTATAAACCAAATTTTTGCCACAACGATTTCTCTTCTAAATTACTTACTATACTATCTAAGGGATCTGAAATAGAAGAAGATAATTTCTTCGCTAAAAAACCTTTGCGTTTTTCAAAATTTTTAATTATCACTTTGTCACCAAACTTTTCTTTTAAAACTTGATCGGCGTTACCTATTCCATCAATCAACCCTAATTTCAATGCTGTTTTGCCTGTCCAAAATTCTCCAGTAAAAATATTATTTTTTTCAGGTTCTTTTAATTTAGAACCTCTGCTATCCTCTACTACTTTTATAAAATCGGCATGTAATTCTAATTGAATATTTTTTAATCTTTTTACATCTTCTTCTTTTTCTGCAACGAAAGGGTCTAAGGTGCTTTTATTTTTTCCAGCAGTGTAAACTCGTCTTTCAACACCAATTTTTTGTATCAAATCTTTAAAACCAAAAGATGCTGATATAACTCCTATTGATCCAACTATAGAACTTGAATTTGCAAATATTTCATCTCCAGCACAAGCTATAAAATAGCCTCCAGAAGCCGCTACATCCTCAGCAAAAATTAAGACTTTGACCTTCCTTTTTTCTGCTAGCTCTCTTATATAGCTATAAATTAAATGAGACTGNACAGGTGAACCTCCTGGTGAATTTATAGAAATAGCTACATGTGAAATTTTTTTTACAGAAAAAGCTTTTTTTAAAATATCTCTTTGATTAGCTAATTCCATTCCTTGTTTAAATCTACCTGCAGAACCAATTATGCCGGTTAATCTTACATGTGGAACAATTATTTTTTTTTTAAATAATGAAAACATATTTTAATGGTTGTTTTAATTAATCTTATAACAGTAATAGATTAAATTTTAATAAATTTCTTACGCTACTTATAGTTGAATCGCAGGTGCGTCATAACGCAGTGATTTAAAAATTTATTATTTATTAAATCGAATATAAACATCTTTTATGGGATCAGTAATACCGTTAAAAAAATCTGCTAGCTCGGCATACTTAGAGCTAAAAAATCTGCTAAGCAATAAGCTTGAAAAAGTAGAAGAATTGATTGAGTTAAAGCTTAAAAGTGATGTTAATTTAATTCAAAAGATGAGCGATCATCATCTTAGGTCTGGAGGCAAAAGATTAAGAGCGTTGCTTACTCTTGGTTCGGCAAAATTATCAGGATATAATTTGGGTAATAGAGATATTAATTTATCTGCATGCGTTGAATTAATTCACTCAGCAACACTATTGCACGATGATGTGATAGATGAAGGTTCTCTCAGAAGAGGTATGAAAACTACAAATTCTATTTGGGGAAACCAGTCTTCAATCTTAGTAGGTGATTATCTTTTAAGTAGATGTTTTGAAATAATGGTAGATGATGGAGACTTAGAAATATTAAAATTGCTTTCTTCAACCTCAGCTAAAATTGCTCAAGGAGAAGTTTTACAATTGCAACATAAAGGAGAAGCAGATATGTTAGAAGATACCTATCTTGATATTATAAACCTTAAAACTGCGTCACTTTTCTCAGCTGCAACTAAAACTGGAGCTTGTCTGGCTGGAAGTAATGATAAAGAAAAAAAAGCTTTAGAATCTTACGGTAAAAATTTAGGACTTGCCTTTCAAATCGCAGATGATGCTTTAGACTATTACGGAAATGATAAATTTTTTGGAAAAGAAATTGGAAAAGATTTCTATGAAGGTAAAGTAACACTTCCGTTAATTATAATTTTTCAAAAAGGAAATAATGAGGAAAGAAATTTTTTAACTGAAATATTGCAAAAAGAAAAAAGAAATGAAGATGATTTTAGTGAAACCTTAGCAATAATTTACAAATATAAAGCTATCGAAGCGAGTATGAAAAGAGCAGAATATTTTGTAAATGTGTCTTATGACTCCCTGGGTATTTTCTCTAATAGTGAGGATAAAAGGATATTACAAAACTTAACTAGTTTTAGTTTGAATAGATCTTTTTAGGGATAAAGTAATTTCTTTGTCCATTTATTATTTTGTCTTAAATAAACTAATCTTTCATGTATTCGTCCTTCACCATCTAACCAAAATTCAATTTCATTTGGAATGACTCTCCAGCCTGACCAATTTGGTGGTCTTGGTACTGAGTCTTGATTTTTAAATTTTATCTCAAATTCTTTTACTTTATTTAAAAAAGTTTCTCTCTTATCTAAAAGCTCTGATTGAGAAGATGCCCAAGCTCCTATTTTATTTTTAAAAGGTCTTGAATTATAATATTTATCAGACTCTTCTCTACTTACTTCTTCAACTTTTCCAAGTATTCTCACTTGTCTTCGTAAACTTTTCCAATGAAAACACATTGAAGCTTTTGGATTACTTTTTAATTCTTTTCCTTTTTGACTATTAAAATTAGTGTAAAAAACAAAACCTTTTTCACTTAACCCTTTTAATAAAACCATTCTTACGTTGGGTTGGTTGTTTTTGTCTGCTGTTCCTACTGCAAAGGCATTTGGATCGTTAATTTCATTTTTCTCAGCTTCTGAAAACCATTTTTTGAATAAATCTATGGGATTACCCTGATCTTCAAAGCAACTATCTAATCCTAGTGAATTTTTGCCATTTTTTTGATTCATATATTCTATAAAATAATTTATACATTAAATAACTATGTCTTTTAATACTTTTGGGAAAATATTTAGATTTACTACTTGGGGTGAATCCCATGGTCCAGCTATTGGCTGTATAATCGATGGATGCCCTCCAAATATAGCTATTTCTGAAAAGGATATCCAAAAAGACATGGATAGACGTAGACCAGGACAATCCAAATTTACTACTCAAAGAAAAGAGTCTGACAAAGTAATCATTCTTTCAGGAGTTTTCGAGGGAAAAACTACAGGTACACCTATTTCAATTATTATCTATAATGAAGATAAAAAGTCTAGAGATTATGAGTCTATTAAAAACAAATTTAGACCAGGACATGCAGATTATACATATTTTAAAAAATACGGTATCAGAGATTTTAGAGGTGGAGGAAGACAATCAGCAAGAGAAACTGCTTCAAGAGTAGCTGCAGGAGCAGTCGCTAAAATTGTTTTAAAAAAAATTATAGGTGCAAAATTTAATATAGTTGGAGCTGTAACCCAATTAGGATTAATGTCTTGTAATAAAAATAACTGGAAAAACTCTGAAATAAGAAAAAATCCTTTTTTTTGCCCCGATAAGCAATCTGTAAAATTATGGGAAAAATATCTCATGGCTGTAAGAAAAGCAGGATCTTCTTGTGGAGCTATAATTGAATTAAGAGCATCTGGAGTACCTGTTGGATTAGGGGCACCTATTTACTCAAAATTAGATACTGATATTGCTGCTAGTCTTATGAGTATAAATGCTGTTAAAGGAGTTAATATTGGATCAGGTATGAACGCAGCCTTTTTAAGTGGAGAAGAAAATTCTGATGAGATAAGAAAAAAATCTGGCAAAATAAAATTTAAAACTAATCATGCGGGTGGAATTTTAGGTGGAATTTCTTCTGGTCAGGATATTGTCGCATCTTTTGCTGTTAAACCAACTTCTTCAATTTTAACTAGTCGAGAAACAATAGATAAAAAAGGTAAAAATACTAAAATCTCAGTTAGAGGTAGACATGATCCTTGTGTGGGAATCAGAGCAGTTCCTATCGGAGAGGCTATGATTAGTTGTGTTATCCTAGATCATTTATTAATGCACCGAGCTCAATGCAGTTAATTAGATATCTTGCTTTTGTTTTTGGCTAAAACAACATTTGAATTTAAAGTTTCTTGAATCTTATTTACAATAGACAAACTATCTAACCCTGCTTTCTCATACATTTTTTCTGGAGAGTCCTGATCAATAAATAGGTCAGGTAGTATCATTGATCTAAATTTTAATCCTTTATCAAACACGCCTCTTTCAGACAATAATTGCATTACATGAGAACCAAATCCTCCAATAGATCCTTCTTCGATTGATATTATAACTTCATGATTATTTGCTATTTCAATAATTAATTTTTCATCAAGAGGTTTAGCAAATCTTGCATCAACTATTGTCATGTCTATACCTTTTTTAGATAATATTTCAGAAGCTTTCTTGCATTCTTGTAATCTTGTTCCGAAGTTTAAAATTGCTACTTTTTTACCTTCTTTTATAATTCTACCTTTTCCAATTTCTATAATTTCATTTATAGAAGGCATTTCAACTCCAACTCCGTTTCCTCTAGGATATCTAAAGGCAGATGGACGATCATTAATATGAACTGAAGTATTTATCATTTTTACTAGTTCAGACTCGTCACTAGCAGCCATAACAACAAAATTAGGCAAGGTAGACAAGTAAGTAATATCAAATGAACCCGCATGCGTTGGTCCATCAGCACCAACTAGGCCAGCTCTATCTATCGCAAATCTTACTGGTAGAGATTGAATAGCAACATCATGAACAACTTGATCATAGGCTCTTTGAAGAAAAGTTGAGTAAATAGCGGCGTAAGGCTTATATCCTTCTGTGGCAAGGCCAGCTGCAAATGTTACTGCATGTTGTTCAGCTATTCCTACATCAAATGTTCTATCTGGAAATCTTTTTTCAAACANATTTAGTCCTGTTCCAGAAGGCATAGCGCCTGTAATTCCTATAATCTTAGTATCTTGTTCTGCATGCTTAATTAAAGTTTCTGCAAAAACTTTTGTATAGGAAGGAACGTTTGATTTTGATTTAATCTGTTCACCTGTAACTACATTAAATTTAGATACCCCATGATACTTATCACCTGATTTTTCTGCTGGTTTATAACCCTTTCCTTTTTCTGTTCTAACGTGGATTAATATTGGTCCTTGATGGTTTGAATTTTTAACATTTTCAAAAATCTGAACTAAATTATCAACATCATGACCGTCTACTGGACCAATATAATAAAAGCCTAGTTCACTAAATAAAGTTCCTCCAGTGACAATTCCTCTGAGCATATCTTCTGCTTTACCAGCTTTCTGACTGAATCTCTTTGAAAAAGCTGAGATAACCATTTTAATAGTTTCTCTTAAACTAAAATACATTTTTCCTGATAGAAGTCTTGCAAGATATTTNCTCATTGCTCCTACGGGTGTAGCTATAGACATATCGTTATCATTAAGAATAACAATAAGTTTTGATTTCAATGCTCCTGCATTATTCATTGCTTCATAGGCCATACCTGCGCTCATAGCCCCGTCTCCTATAACTGCAATTACGTTATTATTATTGTTAGATAATTTTTTTGCCACTGCCATACCAAGTGTCGAAGAGATAGAGGTTGAACTGTGAGCAGCACCAAAAGGATCGTATTCGCTCTCAGATCTTTTTGTAAAACCTGATAATCCCCCTCCTTTTCTAAGAGTCTTAATTCTGTCTTTTCTCCCAGTAATAATTTTATGCGGATAGCATTGATGGCTTACATCCCAAACTAATTTATCTTTAGGAGTGTCAAAGACATAATGCAAAGCTACAGTTAGTTCTACCACTCCTAAGCCAGCTCCAAGATGTCCTCCAGTCTCTGAAACGACATCTATTAACTCATCTCTTAATTCATCTGAAATTTGTTTTAATTTATCTTTCTTAAATTTTCTTAAATCTTCAGGAAAATTTATTTGTCTAATCAATCTTGTCATTAAAAGTTTCTACCTAGTATAAATTCTATTAAATCCGATAAATCTTTAGCTCTTCTTCCACGTTTTTTTATTTTAAGCAATATTTTTTTCTTTAAATTATTTGCATAATTATAAGCTTTTTCATATCCTATTAAACTAATTAATGTTGATTTTCCTTTTTTTCTATCTTTTTTAATTGGTTTACCCACTAATTTTTTTGATCCTTTGATGTCTAAAAAATCATCTGAAAGTTGAAATAAAAGTCCAATATCTTCACCTAAATTACTTAAAAAAAATTTTTCTTTTTTATTTTTTTTTGCTAAAACTCCTACAGAGTGAAGACAAAAATTAAATAATTTTCCAGTTTTTTTCTTTTGCATCAATATAATTTCTTTAAAACTTTTTCTTTTATTTTCAAATTTGAGATCTAATTCTTGACCACCTGCAATCCCTGTGTGGCCAGAACAAAATGCCAATAATTTTATGATTTCATTTTTTAATTTTGGGTTTATTAAATAATTTTGATCTGAAATAATTTCAAATGCTAAAGTTAACAAGGAATTACCGGCTAGAACAGCTGATGCTTCGCCAAATTTTATATGGGTAGATGGTTTTCCTCTTCTTATGGAGTCATTATCCATACAAGGAAGATCATCATGTATTAAAGAATAAGAATGTATACACTCGACTGCTGCACAAATGTTAATTAATTTTTTTTGATTTAAATTAAATATTTTACCAGCACTTAAAATAACAGAAGATCTTATTTTTTTTCCACCAGATAAAACTCCATATTTCATTGGATAAATAAGTAAAGATCTGTCTTGTTTATTAAGATAACTAATTAAAAATTTATCAACTTTTTTTGCATTTTTAATCAATTTATTTTTTATCATTTTTTTTTATCTTCTTCGTAATTGAGGAGATTTCTTTAACCTTTTTTTTAAATAGTGTATCAATATGATTATTTAGCTGTATTAATCTTTTGTAATCATCAATAGAGCCTTGTAAATCTGCATCTTTCCTTTCAAGTTTATTTAAAATATCATTAATTTCCTCCCGTGCTTCTTTTAATGATTTACTTTTGACGTTAGCTAGAATATTTTCATTTTTCATTAATCTTATAATAATAACATTATGAAAAATATCTATTCAAATATATTTTCTTTTAACAAAAAAACTCTAAGTAAATCTATTTTAAGTTTAAAAAGGCAGAATGTAGTAGCTTTACCTACTGAGACTGTCTATGGATTGGCTGGAAATGCTTACTCAAGAAAATCTGTAAATAAAATTTATAAATTAAAAAAAAGACCTAAGTTTAATCCATTAATTATTCATTACTTTAACAGTAAAGCTGCTGAAAATGATGTGATCTTTAATAAAAATTTCTTTAAGTTATATAAAAAATTTTGCCCTGGTCCAATTACATTTGTTTTAAAAAAAAGAAAGAAATCTAAAATTAAGTCTTCAGTTGCTGCAGGCTTAAATACTGTCGCAATAAGGTTTCCAAGCCACCGGGTAGTTAGGGCTATTTTGAAGAGAGTCAATTTTCCTTTAGCTATGCCTAGTGCTAATTTATCTATGAGCATAAGTCCAGTTAACGCTTTAGATGTAGCAGATGAATTTAAAAAAAATATCAAACTTATTATCAATGGTGGTAAATCGAAGATTGGGATAGAATCAACTGTTATAGATTTAACTGCAAATCCAAAAATTCTCAGACCTGGAATTATTGGGCCTGAAGTAATTAATAGAGTTTTAAAAATAAGTATCACAAAAAAAAATGTGAAGATTAAATCTCCAGGTATGCTTAAAAAACATTATTCTCCAGGTATTCCAATGTTATTAAACCAAAAAACCTTTAATAAAAAACATGCATTTATAACTTTAGGTAATAAATACAAGGATGAAAAAAATTGTTTTAATCTGAGTAAAAAATCAGACTTGAAAGAAGCAGCATCTAATTTATATAAAACTTTCAGAAAAATAAAAAAACAAGGATTTAAAAAGATTTATGTTACAAAAATACCAAACCTTGGTCCAGGTATAGCAATAAATGATCGATTAAAAAGAGCTTCAAATTAAATGTTTATTCAAGTAAAAAATCTTTCTAAAGTATTTAAAAAAAATTTAGCAGTAGATAAAATTAATTTTCATATTGAGAAAAATAAAACTGTAGGTTTGCTAGGACCAAATGGTTGTGGAAAAACTACATCTATCGGTATGATGCTTGGTCTTATTAAGCCTTCTGATGGTGAAATAATTATAAATAATAAAAATTTAGACTCTTTAAAAAGAGATGACATATTAGCTAGAATAAATTTTTGCTCTCCATATATTGAGCTACCAAAAAAATTGACAGTAAAACAAAATTTGGAAGTATATGGAAGGTTGTACGGAGTTAAAGACTTAAACAAACGAATAATAGAAATATCTGAAGATTTAGACATTAAAAGTTTTTTTAACAGAAAAACTGGTGAGCTATCCTCTGGACAAAAAAATAGAGTATCCTTAGCTAAATCTTTAATTAATAAACCAGAAATTTTATTTTTAGATGAACCAACTGCAAGTTTAGATCCTGATATTGGTGATTTTGTAAGAAGTTATATTCAAGAATATAGGTCGAAAAATCAAGTCACTATACTTCTTGCTTCCCATAACATGAATGAAGTTGAGAGACTTTGTGACAGTATAATAATGATGAAGAAAGGAAAAATAATAGATAGAGGAACTTGTGAAGAAATAATAAAAAAACATGGAAGGAATAATCTTGAAGAAACATTTCTTAAACTAGCTAGGGGTAAAGATGAACTTCAGTAAAATTTACGCTTTAGGGCTTAGACATATTTATTTAATAAGCAATTCTTTACCTAGAATTATAGATTTAATTTACTGGCCGACTGTACAGATTTTTCTTTGGGGTTTTATATCTAAATTTTTTACTTTAAGCTCAGATTATTATAGCAACACAGTAGGTATTATTTTGACTGCTGCTATCCTATATGACTTCCTTTTTAGAGTAAGTATAAGTTTTAATATGATGTTTTTGGAGGAAATTTGGAGTAGAAATTTTACAAACTTATTTATAGCGCCAATTAGAATAAGTGAAATCATTACCTCTCTAACATTAACAGCAATTTTAAGAGCACTTATTGGATTAGTTCCTGCTGCAATTTTAGCAATACCTCTTTTTGGTGTTTCAGTTTTTAAACTTGGTTTACCACTATTATTCTTATTATTACCTTTATATCTGTTTGGAGTTACTTTGGGACTTTTAGTAACATCAGGATTATTAAGATTTGGCCCTTCATTTGAGAACATTGCTTGGGCAAGTTTGTTTTTTTTAGCTCCTTTAGGATGCATATATTATCCTATAGAAATTTTACCAAATTCTTTACAAATTGTAGCTAAAGGTCTTCCTTTAGTTCATATATTTGAAGAAATGAGAAATATTCTATTAAATAATACTGTTAATTATTTCGACATAATTAAATCAATATCTATATCTATAGTTTATTTTATCTTAGGTGTTATAATTTTTTATTCTTCTTATTTAGGAGCAAAGCAAAGAGGAACATTAATTAACATGGGTGAATAATTTAAAATGAATGAAAAAATAAAAGAAATAAAGAAACTTGAATCGAGTCCACAAGTAATAAGAAATGTTTACAGTAAAGAAGAAATTGGACAATTTTTGAAATTATTTAAAGATCTCCCAACCACTGTTCACAACAAAAAACAAAATGTTATTAAAAAAAGATGGTTACAAGGCTATAATGAAAAATTAGAAAAAAAATTCTGTGAAAGACTTAAAAAAGAAATTGGAGATTTTAGAATGGATAATCTTCAAGACGAGAATGGTAAAGATATTTTTGGACTTATACAAGAAAGTTACGCTCCAATCGGCTTGCATGTAGATGCCGGTTTTGAATTAAATAATCAAATTTACAAACAAAGCTTAATTCCTCTTTCTTCAGTTGGGAGCACAGTAATTTTTAAAAACAGATTTTATGAAGGTTCAACTAGCTTTACACAAGATCCTGAAGAATTAAAAAAAAAGAATTTAGGCTACGGACAAAACAAAAGATCATCTGAACATTTAAAATTATATGGTGAAAAACCATTTGATAAAAAAATACACGAACAATATTTAAAACACGAAAGTATAGACAATTTAAAAGGTTTAGAAGTAGAACTTATTTATGAATGGGAAGTAGGATCAATGTTGATTTTTGATAGAACTCATTTACACTGCTCTTCATCCATAATTGAAGGTAAAAAAATTGGAATAGCAACATTCACGAAAAAGTAAAAATCTTTTTATGTTTTTAAGTAAAATAAGAGTAAGTATAGCAAAGTTGATAATTCCTTTTTTATACAAAATAATTAAATTTTTAAAAGCTAATACAAGAACAATTAATTTTCTCTCTGATAAAAAAGATAAATCAAATAACATTTATAATTTCAAAGAAAAAATTGAAGAACTGCTAAAAAATAAAAAATTAGTTGGTTTAGATATTGGTGCTCAAGGTGGCTTCAATTCAGATAAATTTTTTCCCGAGAAAT
The DNA here is from genome assembly GCA_002170125.1 of Candidatus Pelagibacter sp. TMED128. Lineage (GTDB taxonomy): Bacteria > Pseudomonadota > Alphaproteobacteria > Pelagibacterales > Pelagibacteraceae > Pelagilacustribacter. The sequence continues at coordinate 6,921 of NHGD01000030.1, read as the reverse complement.
ACAACAATTATTTCCAGTCAGTTTTGGTAGATCCTTTTATTGAAAATTTAAAAAATGAAAAAGACAAATTTATTATCAGTAAAGGGATTTGGAGTTCTAGGTGTACAAAAAAATTTTATATATTAGGTAAGCGTCCTCATAGTTCTTCAATGTATGAACCCGATAAAAAATCATTTTCAATTTATGGATTTAAAGAAAAAGATTTCCATTTATTTGACGTAACTAAAACTGAAATGGTTGAGTGTGATACTTTATCTTCTTGTTTAAAAAAACTGAATATAACTAGTTTAGATTATTTAAAGATAGATACACAAGGTTCTGAGTTAGAAATTTTAAAAGGTATAGAAAACTATAGACCTTTAATGATAAAATGCGAAGTTCAATTAGTTCCTATGTATAAAAATCAACCAAACTGGACAGAAGTAACAGATTTTTTAAATAAATTAGATTATATGATATCAGATTGGAGAAAGATTGGTTCGCATGCAACCAGAACACCAGTAGAGATGGATTTAATATTTATCCCTAATTTTTTAAAGGAAAACGGTAAAAAATTGATATTAGAAAATACTGAAAAATTTATTAGTTTAATGCTTATGTCTGGCCAAATAAAACTTTTAAAAGAGTCGTCTAAAATTCTAAATTTAAGGTACTCTGAATTATATAAGAAAATTGAAGATAAATTTTTTAATTAATAAATGGCAATATTTGACTGTTTTCAATATTTTAATGAAGAACACATAGTAGATTTAAGATTCAACATTCTTAATGAACATGTGAAAAAATTTGTAATAGTTGAGTCAACTGTTAATCATCAGGGTAAACCAAAAAAACTCCACTTTGACATAAATAAATATAAAAAATTTAAAGATAAAATAAATTATATTGTTGTGGATGATACGCCAGAGAATATAAAAAAACCACACGAAGGTGGTGAGTCTTTAGTAGAACAACATCAAAGAAATTCTATCATGAAGGGTTTAAATTATGCCAATGATGATGATCTAATAATACTATCAGATGTAGATGAAATACCAGATTTAAATAAACTTAATGAATATGATAAAAATAAGTATGCAGTTTTTTCCCAAAAAATGTTTATGTATAAAATAAATTTTTTAAATCTAAAAGAAAATAACTGGCACGGTTCTAAAATTTGTTTAAAGAAAAATTTTAAATCTCCACAATGGTTAAGAAACCTAAAATTTAAAAAATACCCTTTTTGGAGAATAGACAAAACTAGAAATTTGCAAATTATAAAAAATGGAGGTTGGCATTTTGCGTACCTTCAAACTCCAGAAAATATATCAAAAAAAATAAAATCATTTGCTCATGGAGAATTCAATAAGATTGATATTACAAATGAAGAAGGTATAAGTCTAAAAATTCAAAAAGGACAAGATATTTTCAATAGAGGGCACAATCTTAAAAGAGTAGAAATTGATTCATCATTTCCAAAATATATTCTTGAAAATAAAGAAAAATTAAAAAAATGGATTACATAAAATGAATAAGAATCTTGTTATAGCAGCTGCTGTTGGATTTAAAATAGATCAACTTAGTTTTTTTATAAGAAGTCTTAGAATGTATTATAAAGATGACATTTGTTTTGTTATTGGACAAAATGATCTTGAGGTAGAAAAAGAGTTAAAAAAATACCAAGTTATTATTATTAAAACAAAAATATTTAAAAAAGCTATCCAATTTAAAAGATATGAAATTTTTTTAGAATTTTTAAAAAATAAAAATTATAATAACATTCTATGTTGTGATAGTAGAGATATTTATTTTCAATCAAATCCATTTAATTTTAACTTTAAAGGAAAAATAAATTTTTTTTTAGAAGATAAACAAATTAAAGAGTGTCCTTATAATTCAAATTGGATAATTAAAACTTATGGAAAAAAAGTTTTTAATAACATTGGTAATAAAACAATTCTGTGTTCAGGAACTGTTTTAGGTAAAAGTGAAAAGATTAAAGAATATTTGTATTTGATGAAAAAAAATATTTCTAAATTTAAATACAAAAAAAGACTTAAGTATTTTTTAACTTTCAGAATAGACCCTGAGGGAAGAGGTTGTGATCAAGGCCATGCAAACTATGTGGTGCATAAAAATTTAATAAAAGATTCTCACTGTTACCCTAACAGTGAAGGACCTTTTGCTACAGTATACTATCTAAAAAATATTACTTTTGATAAAAACTCTAGACTATTAAATAGTTTGGGTGAAGCATATTTATTAGTTCACCAGTATGATAAAAGGTGGGAAGAGTTTTCAAAACAAGTAGAAGAAATAAAAAAAAATTTAACCGTTTCTTGATGAAAAAAAATTTTTTAATACTATTAATTTCCTGTTTAATTTTTTTTTCTGTAGATTTTTTTATTGGAAAAATAATACTAAATTCTCTTTACAAATCTAATATACTTGAAAGTCCAGAAAAGATTAAATTCAAAGTAGAGCAAAGAAAAAAAAATGAAAAAAGCTATAGAATTAAAAATGATTTTTACCATCATACTTTAAAATCAAATATAAAAGTTAAATCTATTTGGGGGGATATAAGTTATTCTACATGCACTGATCAACTTGGTTTTAGAACTAGTTGTGAAAAAAATACTTATAAGAAGAATAAAAGAAAAATTATATTTATTGGAGACAGTTTTACAGAAGGTCTTGGATTAGGATATCAGGATACTTTTGTGGGAATGTTTGACAAATTTTCAAGCTATCAAATAATTAACATGGGTGTTACTTCTTATAGTCCAATTATTTATTGGAATAAGATTAAACACTTTTTAGATAAAGGTTTAAGCGCAGATCATGTAATAGTATTTATAGATGTTAGTGACATAGACGATGAAGCAAACAATTACAAAAAATGCTCAAATAGTTTGTATGTTTGTGATAAAATAGAAAAAAAAGAAAAAATTTTAAAAGATCAAATAAAAAATAAAAAAGAATTTATTTTTCCATTATTAAACCATATTAAGATGACTACAAAAAAATTAAAAAGAAAAATAAAACCAAAAATCTATATCTATAGAAAAGATTTTAAAAGAAGTTATTGGACTTACTCAGAGTCTAATGAAGAAATTAAAAGAGGCATTAAAAGTTCAATCAATTACATGGAAAATTTGAGTAATTATCTAAATTCTAAAAATATTACTTTATCAGTTGCCGTATACCCTCATCCAGGACAAATACTTCATGATACTAAAAATTCTCAGCATGTGCAGATATGGAAGAATTTTTGTAAACAAAGGTGTAAATATTTTATAGATTTATTTCCAATTTTTTTTGAAAATGAAAATAAAGAAAAAAAAATGGATATAATAAAAAAATATTATATTAAAAATGATATACACTTTAATAAAGATGGAAACGAAAAAATATTTGATCAACTAATAAAATTAGATTTTGGTGCGCCCGGAAGGAGTTGAACCCTCAACCTCCTGATCCGAAGTCAGGCGCTCTATCCAGTTGAGCTACGAACGCATATATGGATAATTTAGATTAAATCATGAATAACACAATAAAATTCTTAATTAATAAAAAAGAAAGTGGACAAAGACTTGATGTTTTCCTCTCAAAAAAAATAAGTCACCTTACTCGCTCATATATTAAGAATAATATTGACTCAGGAAATGTTAAGATCAATAAAAAAATAATCAATTATCCTTCAACAAAAATTAAAAAAGATGATTTTATTATAATTAAAATTATAGAAGATAAAATTCAAAGAATTACTCCTGCTAAAATTAAATTAGATATTCGTTTCGAAGATAAAGATATTCTAATAATTAATAAACCTGCTGGAATGGTAGTCCATCCTGGAGCTGGGAATTATAAAAAAACCTTAGCTAATGCCTTAACTTATTATTATAAAAATAAATTATCAAATATAAATGGAAATCTAAGGCCTGGTATCGTTCATAGAATAGATAAGGAAACTAGTGGACTTTTAGTAATTGCAAAAAATAATCTATCTCATTTTTCACTTGGAAAACAATTTAACAACCATTCAATTAAAAGAAAATATATAGCTTTAATTTGGGGAGTTGTGAGGCCTTTAAATGGAAAAATTGAAACTTTAATTACTAGGAATAAAAAATACAGGCAATTAATGACAGTAAGTGACATAAATGGAAAGAAGGCTATTACTCATTACAAAACGTTAAAAGTTTTTAATTTAAAAGATATACCTAAAATTAGTCTAATAGAGTGTGAGCTAGAAACTGGTCGAACACATCAAATTAGAGTCCATATGAAATATAAAGGGACATCTTTGTTAGGTGATAAACAATATGGAAAAAAAAAAATAAAGTTTAAAAAAATAAACAAAGAATTTGAAAGCAATCTTTCAGTATTAAATGGCCAAACTCTACATGCTAAAAGTCTAGGATTCCTTCATCCTACTAAAAAGAAATTTGTTCATTTTGAGTCTGAGCTACCTGCTGATTTTAAAAAAATACTACATTTACTTGAAAAACTAGGTGATTAAAAATATAAATTAAAATATATACATAAACTAAATGAACAAAAAAAATTCCATAAGTAATCTACCAACGCCTAGCGTTGGAGGTCTATCGTTATATTTAGCTCAAATTAAAAAATTTCCAATGTTAGATGCTGAAGAAGAGTATATGTTAGCAAAAAACTGGAAAGAAAATGGAAATTTACAGTCAGCTCACAAATTGGTAACAAGTCATTTAAGATTAGTTGCAAAAATTGCCATGGGCTACAGAGGTTATGGTTTGCCAGTTAATGAATTAATATCTGAAGGAAATATAGGTTTAATGCAAGCAGTAAAAAAATTTGATCCTGACAAAGGTTTTAGGCTTGCTACTTACGCTATGTGGTGGATCAAAGCATCTATACAAGAATATGTTCTTAGATCTTGGAGTCTTGTTAAAATGGGGACCACTACAGCTCAAAAAAAACTTTTTTTTAACTTAAAAAAACTAAAAAATCAGATTGCTCCTAATCAAGAAGGAGATTTAAAAGATGATCAGGTTAAAGAAATATCAAAAAGGCTAGATGTTAATTCTGAAGAAGTGGTAAATATGAATAGAAGAATGATGGGTCAGGAAAAATCTTTAAATGATCCCATTAAAAGTGGTGAAACTGATGAATGGCAAGACTGGTTAGTGGATAAAAGTTTAGACCAAGAGTTAATAATTTCTCAAAAACAAGAATATGATGACAAAAAAGAATTATTAAAAGATGCAATGAAAATTTTAAATGAAAGAGAGAAAGAAATCATTAACGCTCGAAGACTATCTGAAAATCCAAAAACTTTAGAAGAATTAAGTAAAAAATATAAAATTAGTAGAGAAAGAATTAGACAAATTGAAACTAAAGCTTTTGAAAAATTACAAAAATCAATGATTAACGCTAATAAAGCAAAAAATTTACTTCCTGCAAATTAAATTTTAAAAGGGTCTTCAATTAAAATTGTATCTTCTCGTTCAGGGCTAGTTGAAATACTTGAAACCTTAGCTCCAATAAAATCCTCTAAAGCATATACATAATTTTTAGCTTTTTCAGGTAAATCTTTAATGTTTCTTACGCCTTTAGTTGAACTTTTCCACCCTGGGAAAGTTTTATAAATAGGTTTAATTTTGAATTGATCTTCTGAAGCACTAGGCAAATAATTTATCTTTTTTCCATTTAAATCATATTCAATACATACTTTTATTTCATCTAATTCATCCAATACATCTAATTTAGTTAATGCAATTCCATTTATGCCTGCAACTTTAATTGTTTGACGAACCAAAACACCGTCAAACCAACCACATCGTCTTTTTCTAGCTGTTACTGTTCCAAATTCTTTTCCTCTTTTTCCTAAGCTTTCACCAATTTTATTTTTAAGCTCCGTTGGAAATGGTCCGCTACCAACCCTAGTAGTATAAGCTTTCGTGATACCCAAAATATAATTTAATTTATTTGGTGCTAAGCCTGATCCAGTTGCTGCCATTGCCGGGACTGTGTTGGATGAAGTAACATAAGGGTAAGTGCCATGATCCACATCTAAAAGAATTCCTTGAGCACCCTCAAATAATATTTTTTTCCTATCTTTTATAAATTCATCTAATTTAAGCCAGACAGGTTGGGAAAATTTTAAAATCTCAGGAGCAATTTCTAATAATCTTTTTTTCAGTTCATTTTTTTTGAAGATCTTTTTTTTTAAACCTTTTCTAATAGCATTATGGTGCGATAAAACATTTTCTAACCTACTATCAAGATTACTTGATGACCTAAGGTCCATCACTCGAATAGAGCGTCTTCCTACTTTATCCTCATAGCAGGGGCCAATACCTCTTCTTGTTGTTCCAATTTTCCCTTTTCCTGCTGCATCCTCTCTTATTTCATCCATTTCTTGGTGAAACGGCAGTATTAATGAGGCTGACTCAGAAATCATAAAGTTCTCAGGGCTGACATTTATTCCTTTTTTTTTTATTTCTTTAATTTCATCTAACAAAGCCCAAGGATCTATAACCACACCATTGCCTAAAATTGAAATCTTTGCTGGCCTAACTATACCTGATGGTAGCAATCTTAATTTAAATACTTTTTTATCGATAACTAAAGTATGCCCAGCATTATGCCCACCTTGAAAACGAACAACTACATCTGCTTCGCTAGATAGCCAATCAACTATTTTTCCTTTACCTTCATCTCCCCACTGTGAACCTACTACAACTACATTTTTCATTATCTAAATTTTTTATTTATTATTATTGAATTTAAATGGTTAATTGGACCATGTCCTTTTCCATAACTAGGATTAGATCCTATAGCTTGGTTAACATATTTAATTCCTAACTCACAGGATTTCTTTAAAGGTTTTCCACATGATAAAAAAGTTGCAATAGCACTAGATAAAGTACAACCAGTCCCATGAGTATTTTTAGTATT
>NHGD01000029.1 GCA_002170125.1 Candidatus Pelagibacter sp. TMED128 | reverse complement strand
TTTGATCAGAAATATTAAATAGATATTTGCACAGTGCTCTCAGTGAATTACCATGTGCTGATATTAAAACATTTTTATTTTCTTTAATATGTTTTTGAATTTCTTTTTCATAATAAGGAATTACTCTTTCGTAAGTATCTTTTAAAGACTCTGAAAAAGGTATCATCCCTAACGGTATACTTGGGTTTAAAGGACTAAATAAAGAACGATTTTTGTCATCCTCAGCCATTGGTGGCGGCGGTATATCCCAAGATCTTCGATATTTTTTAAACTGTTCTTCACCAATTTTATTTTTGGTTTCTTCTTTATTTAAACCCGTTAAGGATCCATAGTGTCTCTCATTCAATTCCCAAGAAGTATTAAATTTAAGCTCTAATTCATTTTCTTGAAGTATGGTGGTAAGAGTCTTGATGGCTCTTTTTAAAAAAGATGTATAGGAAACATCTATATTAATATTTAAACTCTTGATTAATTGACCAGATTTTTTAGCCTCTAAAACTCCTTCTTCGGATAAATCAACATCTACCCATCCAGTAAATCTATTTTCCGCATTCCAAATACTTTGACCATGTCTTGTTAGGATTAATTTGCTCATAATAGATAAATACCAGATAATATGTATTATATTAAATTTATAATGAAAAATAATGTCTTAAAGATGATTGAGTATCTTTATTATTTCTCTTTAATAACATTGTTCATTCTATATTTATTTCCAGGCAGTCTTATCGGATATTTTTTGTATGGAGATTTAAGCAAACAACCCAATTTAATCAATAACTCTATTGGAACTTCAATAAATCATTTTTTTTNCTTTATGTATTTAACAGTACTAGCTGTAATTTGTAATTTAAAGCAGGATCAATTTTTTACNAATTTTTATTTTATTTTTTCTATATCAATTTTTTTAGAGGTTTCACATCATATTATCCCCAATAGAGCTTTTGAGTATTATGATTTATTAGCTAATATAGCAGGAGTATTAATAATTTTTTTATTTAGAAAAATGTTTAAATGATTAAGCACATAATTATAATTTTAAGTTTATTTTTTTATCAGAAAATTTATGCAATAGAATTATCAGGATTTCCTTCCATTACAGATGGTGACACTATTAAAATTATTAATAAACGAATTAGACTCCATGGAATTGACACACCTGAAAAAAAACAAATTTGTATTAAAAATGCCAAAGAATATAATTGTGGGAAAGAAGCAACAATTGCCTTAACTAAAAAAATTAATGGAAGTCGAGTAGTATGCAAAGTGCAGGACAGTTTAGACAAATATAAGAGGTATATAGGTGTTTGTTTTGTAGGAGAGGTTAATTTAAATAAATGGATGGTAAGAAATGGTTATGCTGTAGCATATAGGAGATATTCAAAAGATTACATTNTGGATGAGAAATATGCCAAGAAAAATAAACTTGGTTTATGGGGAGGGAGTTTTATTAATCCAGAAAAATGGAGAAAGCTAAATTAATTTCTAGTATAAATTAAAGAGTGATTCATTTTAAAAAAATTAATATCTCAATAATTTTTCTTATAATTTCTTCATGTTCATCAGTGCCTAAAAATACACAGAATAGCTGCGCAATATTTGAAGAAAGATATTTATGGTATAAACACTCAAAAGCTTCCTATGAGAAATGGGGTGCACCCATTCATTTGCAACTAGCTTTTATAAAAAAAGAGAGTGACTTTAATTGGTTGGCTAAACCTCCTAGAAAAAAATTGTTTAAGGTTATACCTTTTAAAAGACCTTCTAGTTCTTTTGGATATTCTCAAGCAGTATCCGGCACTTGGGAGCAATATAAAAAAGAAACTAATAATCCATTAGCTACACGAGCTCGTTTTAAAGACTCTGTAGATTTTATAGGCTGGTATATTAATAAAACTTCTAAAATATTGAAATTATCAAAGAAAGATGCCTTCAGACAGTATCTAGCTTATTATAAGGGCTGGGGAGACTATAAAAATTATTCAAAAGATAAAAAAGCTATTATCTACGCTAAGTCTGTAAAGGATATGGCAAGTAAATATAGAAAACAGCTTACGCTTTGTAAAAAAAATCTAGATAAAAATAAATATATTATTTTTTGAGTTGTTTATTAAGCTCAATTTCTACGGCGTCAATTCTTTGGGTATTTTTTCCAACTACTGTATAAATAGTTGGTATTACNTAAAGAGTAAAAAAAGTAGAAAAAATCATTCCCGCAAATATTGTAATTCCCACCGTGAGTCTACTAGCAGCTCCAGGGCCAAAACTTATTATTAGAGGNAAAACCCCTATTATAGTAGATAGACTTGTCATTAGAATTGGTCTTAATCTAATTGAAGCAGCTTCAAATACAGCTACTTCCAGATTTTTTCCTTCCTTTCTAAGTTGATTTGCAAATTCAACAATTAAGATTCCATTTTTAGCAGATAAACCAATTAAAATAATTAAAGCTATTTGACTGTAAATATTCAAGGAAGATCCTACAACTAAAAGACCAAGCAATCCTCCTAGAATGGCCATTGGAACTGTTAACATTATTGTCAGAGGATGTTTCCAGCTTTCAAACTGAGCACACATAGCAAGATAAGCAGTAATTAAAGCTAAGGCAAAAATAATATATAATTCATTATTAGTTTTTTTGTATTCTTCACTCTCACCTTTGTATGCTATTTTAGCTTGAGGAGTATTTTCTTCAACAACATTAACTAAAAATTTTAATGCTTCATCTAGGGAGTAGTTACCAACTAATCTTGCTGAAATTGTAACAGCCTTTTGCCTGTTATATCTTGCTAAAAAAGGTGACTGGCCTTCTTCTCGGTACTCAACTAGATTAGAAATGGAAACAAGTTTGCCATTATTTTTTGATCTAACAAATACTTTGCTTATACTGTCAGGTTCTTGCCTGTCTTTGATGTCACCCTGAAGAATTATTGAGTATTCTTTTCCATCTTGAGTAAAATTAGTAACTCTTTTAGACCCAAAAATAGTTTCAATGGTTCTTCCTATATCTTCTGTAGATACTCCTAAATCAGCAGCTTTTTTTTGATCAATTTGAACATTTAGCTGAGGTTTATTTAAATCAAAATCATCTTGTATTGAAGTAAGCCCAGGGTTTTTTCTAGCTTCTTTTTTTATAATTTTTTTCCATTTGATCAATTGATCATAAGTATTACCTAAAATTACAAACTGAACAGGACTTTCTATCCCTCCTGTTCTTATGCCTTGAGGCATGATAGGAAAAGCAAGAACACCAGGCACTTTACCTATTTTTCCAAAAGACTCTCTCATGATCTTAACTCCGTGACGATCTCTTTTGGACCAAGGCTCTAATAGAACAATTATGAAACCACTATTTACTTGCTTAGCAGATTTTCCAAATCCTGGAACTCTCATTATAAGTTTTCTATATTCACCTTTACCCACACTTGGAAGCAAGAGTTTTTCAATTTCTTCTGCCTTATTTTTAGTAAAATTAAAACCCGAACCTTGAGGAGCTTTTACTATCACAAAAAAAGCCCCTCTATCTTCTGGTGCTATTAATTCTTTTGGAGCGAAATTAAATAAAAATATAGTTAATGCCAGAGTACCAATTAAAAATGATGTAATTATCTTTTTTTTCTTTATCCAACCTAGTAGAGATATTTTATAAAGTTGAGTTAAATTTTTTAAAAAAATCTCGAACTTTGTTACAATTTTAGATTTGTTCATATTTTTCTTTAAAAACTTGCTACCTAGCATCGGGCTTAAAGAAAGCGCTACAAAACTTGAAATTACAACTGCAGATGCGAGAGTAACTGCTGTTTGAGTAAATAAAACACCTGTTATACCTTTAATAAAGATTAGAGGGATAAACACTGCCACTAGCACTATTGTCGTTGCTATTATAGCAAAAGACACTTGTTTAGCNCCTTTATAAGCTGCCACTAAAGGGGTGTCACCTAACTCTATTCTTCTAACGATGTTTTCTAACATCACGATCGCGTCATCTACTACAATTCCTATCGCTAAAACAAGAGCCATTAGAGTAAAAAGATTTATAGAAAAACCAAAAATATAAATAGATAAAAAAGTAGAAATCAAAGAAACTGGTAAAGCAATTAACGGAACCACTAGTGCTCTTATATTCCCTAAAAATAAATAAATGATTATTGTTACTAAAATTAAAGCAATAATTAATGTTTTATAAACTTCATTAATAGCAGCTTTAATATAATTACTTCTATCAAATGAAACTTCTAGTGTAGTACTCGGCGGCAAAGTTGGTCTTATTTCTTTAATTTTTTTCTTTACTCCGTTAGCTACCGCAATAGTATTTGCATCTGATTGTTGATAAATTCCAATTCCTACAACTTGTTTACCATTTCCTTTAAATAAAGTTCTTGTTGACTCCGCACCTAATTCTACACGCGCAACATCACTAAGAACAATTATAGAGCCATCCTTGGCTCTTTTAAGGGGTAATTTTTTATAATTTTCTAAATTTTTATAAGCTTTATCCAACTTTATGGTAAGATCTATATCTTTAGACTCTATTCTTCCAGCTGGAAATTCAACATTTTCTTTTTTTAAAACTTGTTCAACTTCTTGTGTAGTTATGTCTCTTGCTGCTAAAGCNATAGGATCTAACCAAACTCTTAAAGACAGTTCTCTCTCTCCTCCTAAACGNACTCTTCCCACCCCTGATACTGTNGAAAAAACATCTGTCAAATATCTATCAGCATAATCAGTTAGTTCTAGATCCGTCATTGTTTCTGAGTTAAAAGAGAGCCACATAGTAGTTCGCATTCCAGCACTTTGTTTAAATATTTCTGGTTGTTCTGCTCCTTCAGGCAAGTTGTCCAATACTCTAGAAACTGAACTTCTTACATCATTAGCAACATCATCAAGATCTAAATTAGTTTCAAATGTTAGAGTTATTCTTGAACTTTCATCTTCACTAAAAGAATCAATTGTTTCTAAGCCAGCAGTTCCACCAACAAAATCCTCTATTTTTTGAGTTATTTGAGTATCTACGATTTCTGCAGAGGCCCCTCTATATTCAGTTTGAATTGTAACTACAGGCGGTTGAACATCTGGGAGCTCATCAGTGGGAATCTCTTGGAAAGTTACAAGTCCAAAGATGACTAGGACCAAGCTCATTACAGATGCTACAACTGGCCGTTTAATTGATAAATCAGTTAAAAACATATTTATTTTATGGATTTATAATTTTAATTTTGGCTTTATTTCTAACTTTAGATACTCCCTCACTAATAACAATATCGCCTTCTTTTAAACCAGAAACAACAGATACTTTTCCAAAGTTTCTCTTACCTATTTTAATATTTTTCTTTTCAGCAGTGTTAGCATTTACAACATAAACAAAAGCAGTATCTCCTTGAATAGTCACTGCACTCTCGGGAACTCCTATTTGATTTATTTCATTATAAATTATTTTTACTGTCATTAACTGACCAGGTATAATTTCGAACCTTGAATTATCTACAATTATTCTAGCTAAAATTGATCTCGTAGATGGATCTATTCTTGAACTAATAGACTCCACTTTTCCTCTAAAGGTTTTATTAAATGCTGAATTTATTATCTCTGCTTTTAGGCCTGGTTTTAAAATACCAACATAATTTTCCGGAACTTTAATATCAATAATAATCTTTTTTAAGTCATCCAGAGTTATAATTAAACTATTTGATCCAAGAACTCCTTGTGCAATTTCTCTTTTTCCAATTTTACCTTCAAAGTCTGCAACAATATTTTTTCCATCTTTTAAAGCAATTATCATTTCACCTTTTTTTACAAATCTATTTTCTATATTCAGATTACCGACTATATTGTCTTTTTGAACTCTATAAATTTTTGAGCTTTGAGCAATAGCAGTTCCAAAAGTTTCTATGCTTTTATAAAAAAGGGATTTTTCAATTTTAGTTACAATTACACCTGGCGCAGGTCTAACACTAAATTTTTTTTTAAAGTGCAATCCAACAAAATATCTACCTGCAATTACTACAAATATAATAATAAAAAAAATTATTAAAAAAACTTTAAATTTTGATGCTGTTTTCATTTTTTATTTAATTCCATATTCTGCCCAAGAGCCATCATATACAACGGGCTTTCTACCACCTATGATAGAACAAGTTAACCCTAAAACACATGCAGTTATTCCTGATCCGCAAGTAAAAGCTATATTTTTATTTGGATCAATTTTATTTTTTTGAAAAATAGATACTAATTCTTGTTTATTTTTAAAAGTTCGGTCATTGATATTTATTAATTCTGTAAAGGGCATATTTTTTGAGCCTTCNATNTTTCCNCTCGACAGTTCCTTTCTAGCTTCAGGCTGAAGACCTTGAAATCTTTCTCTACTACGAGCATCAATTAGCTCAAAGGATTTGTTTTTTATATTATCATTTATTTGGTCTTTATTTAAAACTAACGATGAGTTTACTTTTGCTACATAAGTACTTTTCAATTTTTTTTTGATATCTTTTGTTGTAGCTTTTTTTTCATTTAACCATTTTTTAAAACCACCATCTAAAACTGAAACTAGATCTGGATTATGATTAAAGTATAAAAAAGTATACCAAACTCGACAAGAGCTTATGAGGTCAGAATTATCATAAATAACTACATGGTCAGAATTATTTATACCAAGCTCAGAAACAATTTTTTCCCAGTCACTTTTTGTAGGTAACATATGTGGTAAGTTAGTTTTTTGATTGGAATTTTTATCAATGTCAAAAAAATTTGAATTTTTTATATGAGCTGTGTTAAATTCATCTACAGCATCTCGTTTAGTATTAGGTAAATGCCAGCTACCATCTAAAATNTTGACATTTTCTAAATTTTTTTCAAGCCAATCCGTAGAAACTAAATTTTTCATTAAGTATTTTTTTCTATATATTTTTGATGATATTCTTCAGCCTTACAATAATTATTAAATTTTGAAATATTAGTTTGGATTTTNCCATTAAGTTTTTTGTTAACTTCATTTAAGATTTCCTCAGCTTCTTTTTTTTGTTCATCATTTTCATAAAATATTTCACTTCTATACTGCGTTCCAACATCTGGAAACTGCATGTCTTTTTGAGTTGGATCGTGCAGTTTAAAAAAAAGATCTAAAATTTTTTTAAATGAAATTATTTTCTCATCAAAAGTAAGTCTCACAACTTCAGCATGACCGGTGTTGCCACTACATACTTCTTTGTAAGTAACTTGAGGATTTTTACCTCCAGCGTAGCCAACCTCAGTTTTAATAATTCCAGCTTTATTCTTAAAGTTTTCCTCAGGTTTCCAAAAACAACCAAGTGCAAGTGTACATTTCTTCATAATTTATTTAATATCTAACGAATTTATTATGAGGATATTAAATTGTTAACACAAAATCAAATAGGCGTATTGTACATGGTGGGAAGTGTAATTTGCTTTTCCATCATGGATATTTGCGTAAAATGGTTAGATTACTATCCAGTTGGACAAGTTTTATTTCTAAGATTTTTCATTGGTTTTATTCCAATTTTTTTCATCATTCCCAAAGATAAACTTTTAAGTTTTTATAAAACTTCAAGACCTGGATTGCATGCCTTTAGAGCAATAACTGGAGCTTTAGCAATAATAGCATTGTTTGTCGGTCTTAGAGAGCTACCATTAGCAGATGTTGTTTCATTAACATTTGGAGGACCAATTTTCGTAACGGTAGCTTCTATTTTTTTTTTATCAGAAAAAGTTGGTATAAAGAGATGGTCAGCTGTTTTTTTAGGCTTTATTGGAATGTTATTAATAGTGCAGCCAGCTTTTATTGAATTAAATTTCTACTATTTATCACCTATAATTTTTTGTATATTTTTTGCTTGCGTTGCAATTAGTGTAAGATCTTTATCAAAAACAGAAGCTAATTACACTATAGCATTTTACTTTACTTTACTTTGTACACTTTTAGGACTCGGATCAATTTTTTTTGTAGAATGGAAATTACCAACATTAATTGATTTATCAATTTTTATGATTATGGGTCTATGTGGAAGTATTGCAAACTTATTGTTGACTCAAAGTTATAGGCTAGCAGAAGCTTCTCTTGTTACTCCAATAAAGTATCTTAGTTTGGTTTTTGCAATAGTTTTTGGTTTTTTAATATGGAGTGAAATACCCAAAATTTTAACCTTATTAGGAGCAACGCTTGTTATCTTNAGTTCATTGATTATTTTTGTGAGAGAGTCTCAGCTAAAAAAACAAATTATTCCTCCTAGGCCATGAAAAATAAGCCCAAGTACTGGAATAAGGCTAAAAGAATTTTATCAAAAAAAGATAAAATAATGAAAAAGTTAATTTATCAATATAAGGATAAATCNCTGGTAACAAGAAATGATATTTTTTTTTCTCTTTGTAAAAGTATCATAGGACAACAAATTAGTGTAGCAGCTGCGAATTCAGTTTTTTTAAAATTTAAAAAAAGATGTAANAATAAAATCACCGCTAAAGTTGTTAATAAACTTTCTTATACTAGTTTGAAAAGCTGTGGTTTAAGCAGGCAAAAGGTAAAAGGAATAAAAGATTTGGCCAAAAAGATAAAAAATAAACAATTTAAGCCTAGTTTAATAAAAAAAATGAATGATGAGGAAGCAATTGAATATTTATCTGAATTAAAACAAATAGGAAGATGGTCAGCTGAAATGATTCTACTATTTACTTTTAATAGATCAAATATTTGGCCCATACAAGATATTGGTCTTTTGCGGGCTGTATCAAATAATTATAACAAGAAATATTTTCCTCCAAAAATTTTTTTAAATAAACTTTATAAGAAATTCACTCCTTATTGTTCAGTAGCAACTTGGTATCTTTGGAGGTCAATAGACAATGAGCCTATACAGTACTAAACAGTGTATACTATTTGATTTACAATACCTTTGAAATAATTTAGTTTTTTCTATGGCTGAGAAACTTATTATAGATTGGAAAGAATATAATCTAATTACAGAAAAATTAGCTATTCAAATTCATCAAAGTGGATTTAAACCTGATATGTTAATTGGGATTATGAGAGGAGGAGCGCCTATTATAGATGTTCTAAGCAGAATTTTTAAATTAAAATGTGCTTATCTTGCAGTGGAATCATACTCAGGTAAAGGGATTGAAGATAAACAGGGAGAATTAGTATTCTCTNGAGAAATGAGTTCGACAGTTCAGGACATGAGAGGAAATCTTCTTTTATGTGATGATTTATCAGATACTGGCGTAACATTAAATAAAAGCATTCAATGGTTAAAAAATTATGCTCCTTTAAAAGGAAATATTAAAAATATAAAAACAGCTGTTCTTTGGAAAAAGAAAGACTCTACTTTTGAACCAGATTTTTGNGCTCAAAAATTAGATAGTAATCCTTGGATTGTTCAACCTTTTGAACGTTATGAGGAGATTAGAGTAGAAGATTTAGTTAAGAAACACAAAAAGTAAGGGCCAGTTTTCACTGGCCCTTGAATTTATTAGGCTACGTAAAAACTTAATACGCTCAAAATTGCAATAACCCAAATTGCTGGAGAAGTTTTTCCAAAGTTTCCAGTTAGTATTTTGATTAGAGCATAAGCAATAAATGCTAAAGCTATTCCATTACTAATACTGTAAGTAAGTGGCATAGTTACCATAGCTACAATAGCTGGAGCAGACTCCNCTATATCATTCCACTCTATATCAGTAATATTTCTAACAAATAGAATTGCAACGTATAATAAAGCAGCTCCATCAATTTCTTTTGGCAAGCTAGTTGCTAGTGGAGAAAAAAACAAACATGCTAAAAATAAAACTCCTATGACTAAAGATGTCATACCAGTTCTTCCACCTGCTTTAACTCCAGCTCCAGATTCTACATAGCTTGTTACCGTAGTAGTCCCCATTAAAGCTCCTGCAACTGTTCCAACACTATCTGAAAGCATTGCTTTATTAATATCTTTTACTTTCCCATCTCTACCAACTTTTCCCGCGACATTTGCAACAGAAGTTAATGTTCCAGCAGTATCAAAAAAATCGATAAATAATAATGTAAAGATAATAGTTGACATTCCTGCTGATAGAGCGGCCTTAAGATCAAAATCAAATAGGTAAGTCATAGGTGGAATAGATCCAACTACTCCATTAAACTTAGCTAATCCAGTTGCCCAAGCTATAACGCTAAAAACTAAAATACCAATTATAATATTGCCTTTGATTTTCATTTTTTCTAAAACAATCATCACTACAAATGCTAAGCACCCAAGTATTACTAATGGATTTTTAATGTCGCCAATAGTAACAAGTGTTACAGGATGATCTCCCACAACTCCCATTATCTCTAGTCCAATAATAGCTAAAAATAAGCCTATACCAGCGCCTATTCCAAGTTTTAAACTTTTAGGAATTGAATTTATTAACCAAGCTCTAATAGGCGTTAATGAAATAAGTAAAAACAATACTCCTGCAACTAGGACTGCTCCAAGTGCAGCTTGTGGGGTATAACCCATTCCTGCGACTACTCCAAATGCTACAAAAGCATTTATACCCATTCCAGGCGCTAAACCTATTGGCCAAGTCTTCCCGTAGAATGCCATTATAAAACAAGCGATAGCTGTTGCAAGAATTGTTGCAGTAAATACCGCTCCAAAATCAAAAAAACCTTTTTCCGGACCAGCAAATTCGCCAGATAGGATAAATGGATTTAAAAACATTATATAAGCCATGGTAAGAAACGTAGTTACCCCGGCAATAACTTCAGTTTTAAAGTCAGTTTTATGTTTTTTGTACTCAAAATATTTTTCCATCATAGATAAACCTCCAGTTACACTTAAATACTCCGATTCGTTAAGAAAATCCCATTAAAAGTAGATTATTAAGACTATTTTACAACCTGAAGGTAATATTTCTGTTTATAAGTTTTAAGTGTAAAATAATCGAAATGAATATGAACAAAATAAAATTTATTTTTTTTATTATATTTATTTCTTTGGCACTTACATCTTGTCAAACAGTTTCAAAAAAAATTGATGAGAAAACGATGCTTGAAGAGAAAGCATTGAGCAAGTGGTTAAATAAAACAGAGTCAGAGCTAAAAATCGCTTACGGACAGCCAGATAAAATAGAATTTTTAGATACAAGGAATAGGAACTATATTTATGTGGTTAAAAAATTTAAAATTAAGTGCGAGAGAAAATTTGAGATTAATCCAAATAATGTAGTTGTAGGTTTTAGCAGTAAAAATTGTTTTTAAAGAATACTAATCATAAATTTTAGCATTCTTTAAAATAAAACTATATTCTTCTGCCAACTCTGTGATAGCATTATCTCTGCCGCTCATTCCACCATGCCCAGCAGCTTCCATTTTACATTTTAGAAGTTGAATATTGTCGTCATTTTTCACTTCTCTTAATTTTGCTATATATTTTACTGGTTCACTGTACAAAACACGATTATCAAAAAGAGAAGTAGTAATGAACATTGCAGGGTAAGATTTATTATCAAGATTATTATAAGGTGAGTAAGAAAAAATATATTTGAAATATTCTTTACTTTTAATAGGGTTTCCCCATAGCTCCCATTCAGCTGGCGTAAGTGGTAGTTTTTCATTAAGCATAGTAGTCATTGTGTCAACAAAAGGAACAAGCAACAGCATGGAAAAAAATAACTCAGGCGCCATGTTAGCTAAAGCTCCACCTGTTAATCCACCAGCTGAACCTCCATAAAAACAAATTCCACCTTTATAAGTATATCTTTGGTTTATCAAATGATTAGCGCAAGCTATATAATCCAGAAAAGTGTTTTTTTTTAATTTCTTTTTCCCCTCTTCGTGCCAGATATCTCCAAGATCACCTCCGCCTCTGACATGAGCAATAGCAAAAGTTATTCCTCGATCTACAAGACAAAATCTAGAGGCACTAAATGACGGAGAGATACTGTGTTTGTAAGCTCCGTAAGCATAAAGTAAGATTTTTGATTTTCCATCTTGTTTAGAATTTTTTAAACGAACTAAGCTGATCGGAATCATCCTACCGTCATGAGATTTAGCTTTTATTCTCTCAACAATATAATTATCTGGATTATGTCCTGAAGGAATTTCTGTTTCTTTAACAATTTTTTTTTCTTTAGTTAAAATATCGTACTCATAAATTTTACTAGGGGTTTTCATGCTTTCCCAACTAACTCTAATTTTAGAAGTATTTCTATCTTTTTGTATCAAGGCAGCCCCTGGACATCCTATTGCTTCATCAGAGATCTTTATTTCTTCTTCTTTATTTGTTTTAATATTTCTTACAAATATTTTAGGTATAGCGTCAGTTTTTTCACCTCTAATAATAAAATCATCTAAAAACTCAAGTGAACCAATAATAGTTTCTTTTTTTGAAGGAATAAATTCTTCTAATTTATTAATATCATCAATTTTACATCTAAGAACTTTAAAATCTCTAGCATTTTTATTTGTTTGAATATAAAAATGTTCCTTCCAAGAATCTATAGAATAACGAACATCTTTTTCTCTTTTTTGGAACAGNACGGGTTTAATAGATTTTGTATTTGATGAAAAAAAATATTCTTCAGTGGTAATGTGGTCTGAAGATGAAATTATAAAGAACTTTTCATCTGAACTTAAACTTATACCACAGGTAAAAGTTTCATCTTTTTCTTGAAATATGAGTTCATCACTATTTATTGGTGTTCCTATCACATGTTTATAAATCTCTCTAGGTCTATGAAATTTATCTAGTTTTGAATAAAAGAAACTTCTACTATCTAAAGACCAAGTTATATTTCCACTGGTATTTTCAATTGTATCATTTTCATTTTTATTGGTACTTAGATCTCTCAGATAAATTGTAAAATACTCAGAGCCTTTTAGATCTAAAGAGTAAGCCATGTACTTATCACAATGAGAAACACTTATGCCGCCTAAACCAAAGTATTCTGAACCAGATCTTGTCTTTTCAAGATCGCCATCAAAATAAATTTCCTCAGGTTTAGAACCATCTATAAGTTGCCTTAGATTTTTTCCGTAATTACTCTTAGTTTCAGTTTTAGACCAGTAATAATATTTTTTGTCTTTAAATTTTAATGAAGTATCGTCTAACTTTATTTTAGATTTAATTTCATTGAAAAGTTTTTTTTGTAAATTTTTAGTATCTTTAAAATAATCTTTTGTGATGGAATTGTTTTCTTCGATGTATTTCCTTACATCTGGCAATAATTTACTTGNATCTTTTAATACCTCTAAGATATTAGGCTGATCTACCCAAGCATAATCATCTTCTAACGATATGTCATGATACCTTTTAACAGACTCTATCTTTTTCAATTTAGGAGTTTTCATGTTAAAAAGCTATATGAATTTGTTTTTGATTGGAACTATCATTTTTGTCATTATTTATCTTTTATTAAATGCATTTGCTAGAGCTAGTTCGAAAAAAATTGCCCTTACTCTTAAAAAAATTGCTGTATATTTATCCTTAATTCTTGCTGCTTTATTTACCATAGGTGGAAAATTTTTATTTTCTCTCCCTTTTTTATTTGTAATTCTAAGTGGATTAAAAATTAAAGGTTTTACAGCTTTGCAAATGTTTCAATTGTGGAGATTAATTCAATTTTTAAAAAATTCAGGTAGATTTTCTCAAGGACAGTTTAAAAAGCCTCAAGGATCATCGGCAATATCTGTAAATGAGGCTTATAGATTGTTAGGATTAAAAAAAGGTTGTTCTAAAGAGGAAGTATTACAAGTATCAAAAAAATTACAGCGAAAAATTCATCCAGATATGAATACAGATGTTAAAACTGAAGAATTAAGTAAATTAGTAAATCAAGCAGTAGATAAGATAATTAAAAGTGATTTTAGTTAAGCATTTCAATTGATTTTTTATAAACTTCATCAAAAGAAATATCATTTTTTCCAAGTGTATCATGTGTAGTTGAGCCTTTTGTAATTCCTTCTGGTTCTATTGTAATCATATTTGAACTATAGGATCCATAGGCAGCTACTGGTGAGTCACAAAAAATAGTAATTGATTTTATATTTAAAGCTACGGCTATATGAGCCCAGCCAGTATCGTTTCCAATATATAAATCACAGTTTGAAATATAATTTAATGTTTCTTTAATATTCATTTTTTCAAAAGACAAAGCATTATGACCAATAAGTGTGTCCTTTAGTTTTTTTATTAAATCAATGTCTTTCTCTCCACCAGCTATATAAAATTTACATTTAAACTTTTTAGTAATTTCTGACGCTAGTTTTATATAATTATTTATATCCCAGCGTTTAGTTAGACCTGAAGCACTAATACCCAAACAAATATGTTTAAAATTTTGATCAAAAATATTATCCTTTTTTTTAATTATTAGTTTAGGTTCTGTTGAAACAACTTTATTAATTACATCTTCTGTAAAAATTTTTGCGCTATAAACGATATTATCTTTTGATCTAAAAAGAGGATATTGGTAAACTTTTTTTATTCCTGCTAATCTTGCAATCAAATTATATCTTAATGAAGAATTAAAAATGAAAACTTTATCGAAATTTTTTGTTTTAANTAATTTNGACAGCTTAAAAACTCCACCGATGCCATCTAATTCTTTTTTAAGAGTAATTATTTCATCTATATGACTATCTTCCGCAAGAAGCTCTTTTGCTCTTGAATTGTCTTTAACCAATAGTGAAACTGGTTTTTCATATTTTTTTGAAATAGCATGAATATATGGAAGGTAAATAACCATATCTCCCATACCTATTTTTGGTTGTATTACTAAAATTTTCATACTTGATTTTATCAATATAACTTAGATAAAATAAAATAGGTAAGATTATGATAAATAGGGGAATATATTCAGCTACTTGTAGTATTTTACATGAAGATCATACTTTAAATGTCGATGCAACGATTGCGCATGCTGAATCTACAATTAAGAATGGCTTACACGGAGCTATATTCTTTGGTTCTACTGGACAAAGTCAATTAATTTCAATTTCTGAAAAAAAGGATTTAATTGCTAAAATTGCAAGCCATAAATTAAGAAAAAATTTTTTTTTAGGAACAGGATCTAATTCATTAAAAGAAACAATAGATTTAATAAAATACGGATACGAATATGACTTTAAAGACTTTTTAATTATGCCACCCGCTTACTACAAAGGCAATACTGACGAAGGAGTATTTAACTTTTATTCACTTATCATTTCTAAGGTTCCTAAAATTAAAATTATTTTATATAATTTTGAATTACTAAGCGGATATAAATTTTCAGTTGAAGCTGTTACTAAACTTGTAAAGGCGTTCCCTAATAATATTATTGGCTGCAAAGACTCAACCTCTAATTTATTCGAAAGTTTAAAACTTCCAAATTTTTTAATGTTTCCTGGTACTGAAACAAAATTATTAAAAGGATTAAAGTTAGGTAACAGTGGAATAATTTCAGCTATTTGTAATGTAACAGCTCCATTAGCAAGAAAAGTTTTTGATGATTTTGAAAATAAAAAAGAACAAACACAAAATGATAAATTAATTGCAGTTAGAAAAGTATTTGATGATTATAATTTAATATCAGCTTTACATAGTTATATGTCTACAAAAGATGACAATTTTAAGAATTTATTACCTCCTTTAGTTCTATTAAATTCAAAAGAAAAGAAAAATTTAGTTGATAAGTTAACTACTTTAAAATTTGAAACTAAGAATAATTTAGCGGCTTAATCATGATTTTAGCGAGACTGTTTTCAAAAATTTATAAAAGTGGCGGAATTATATTAATCGACTCAAAAGGCCAGAAATATATTTGTGGCAATCCAAGAAAAGAGAGACCTATCACCGTAAAATTGTTAAAGCAGAATCTCAATTGGAAACTTGTTTTGGATCCTGAGTTAGAATTTCCAGAAGCTTATATGAGAGACGAGATTATTATTGAAAATGCATCTTTAAAAGAATTTTTAATGGATTTAGTTAAAAATTTAGGGAGAAGAGAGGTAAACTCAGCAAGTTACATTTCTAAAAAAATATTTCAATTATGGCGGTATCTATCAAACTTTAATTTACCAGGTAAGGCTCGAAAAAATGTAGAGCATCATTATGATATTGGAGGTGAGAAGGGAGAAAAACTCTATGATTTATTTTTAGACAAAAATCATAGACTATACTCATGTGCTTATTGGAAAAATGATACAAAATCTTTAGAGGAGGCACAGCAAAACAAAATTGATCATATTATAAAAAAATTAGATATTCAAAAGGGACAAAAAATTTTAGAAGTCGGTTGCGGGTGGGGTGGAATGGCTTTTGAAATTGCAAAACAAAAAGGGTGTGAAGTTACAGGTATTTCTTTAAGTAAAAATCAAATTAATTACAGCAAAAATAAAGCTAAAGAGCTGGGTTTAGATAATCAAGTTAACTTTGAATTAGCAGATTACAGGGAAATAAATGGCAAATATGATAGAATTTATTCAGTTGGAATGTTTGAACATGTGGGTAAAAAATTTTATAAGATTTTTTTTGATTCAATTAATAAATTGCTTAAAGAAGATGGAATATTTTTATTACATACTATTGGTGTAGTTGACAAACTGTCTCCTCCTAATAAATTTATAAATAAATATATTTTTCCAGGAGGGGTTTGCCCGTCTTTTAGTCAAATCATAGAGCCTATTGAAAAAACAGGGCTAATAGTCGCTGATTCTGAAACATTGATTAGACATTATGACAAGACCTTGGAAAGCTGGTTAGAAAGATTTCTAAATAATAAAAAATTAGTTAAAGATCTTTTTGGTGAAAAATTTATTAAAATGTGGGAGTTTTATTTAGCTAGTTGTGCTGCGGCTTTTAAATATAGAGACTTAGCTGTTTTTCAATTACAAATTGTGAAAAACTTTCAATCAGCTCACAGAACAAGAGACTATATATATTCATAAAACCTGATATTTAATTAAATACAGG
>NHGD01000028.1 GCA_002170125.1 Candidatus Pelagibacter sp. TMED128 | reverse complement strand
AAATAAAATTAATAAAATTAATAAGCTTATATTTTTATTTAAGCTTATTAATTTCATTAGTTATATCAATTTTATAATTTTGTTCCGGGCTCGGAAAATTTATTTTTTCTATAAGAAAAATACCTGCAATTATTAAGATCGATAACAAAACTAATTTAATCAGTATTCTTCCTATTGAACTACCAATGTTTCGTTGTCGATTGTATTTAAGTTGCATAGTAAAAAAATATATTTAAACTCGAAAAATAAGACATATTTGTGATAAATCAAATTTAAAATTGGTAACATAGTTGAAAAAAAACCTTGTATTAACTGGAATGATGGGTGTAGGTAAATCTACTATTGGAAAAAATCTTGCAAAAGAACTGAAACTTAAATTTTCTGATATTGATAAAATTATAGAAAAAAACGAAAAGTGCTCAATAAAAGAAATTTTCGATAATAAAGGTGAAATTTATTTTAGAAAATTAGAAAAAAAAGTTACCCTTGAAGAACTAGAAAAAGATGACTTAGTTATAGCTCTTGGAGGTGGAGCTTTTGTAAATAAAACAATTCGAAAAAAAGTAAAAAATTCATCCATTACCTTCTGGTTAGACCTTAGCGTGAAATCTATTTTAAGTAGATTAAAAAATGTTAAAAAAAGACCTTTGTTAAATCAAGATAATCTGGAAGAAACTATGAATAGAATTTACTCAGAAAGAAAGAAATTCTATAATGAATCAACTTTCAGAATTAAGTGTAATTCCATGAGTATTAAAAAAGTTATAAATAAAATTAAAAAATTATATGAAAGCTCAAGAGATAAAAGTAAAAAATTTAAATAAGAATTATTCTATTTTTATAGGTAATAATATCTTAAACTTGTTGGCTCCTAAAATTAATTATCTTTGCCCACAGACAAGAAAAGTAGCTTTGATTTTTGATAAAGGGGTGCCATCTAAGTTTAAAAAGACTCTATTAAATAGATTAAAAAAATATGAATTACTTAGCTTGACTTTAGTTTCAAATGAAAAAAATAAATCACTTAAATCAGTAAATTTTTTTTTAGATAAATTATTATTAAAAAATTTTAACAGAACTGATTTAATTATTTCTGTGGGAGGAGGAATTGCAGGTGATTTAGCTGGTTTCGTTGCCAGTATTTTTAAAAGAGGAATAAACTTTATTAATATACCTACAACACTTTTATCTCAGGTAGATGCTGCAGTTGGAGGAAAAACTGGAGTGAATTCTGTATACGGTAAAAACTTAATAGGATCTTTTTATCATCCAAGACTAGTAATTGTTGATACAGCTTTATTAAAAAGTTTAAAAAAAAAAGAAATGATATGTGGCTATGCTGAAATATTAAAACACGCAATAATAAAAGATAAGAAATTTTTTAATTGGTTAAAACTTAATACTAGAAATATTTTTTTACGTAAATCAAAAGAACTAATCTACGCAATTAAAAAAAGTTGTAACATTAAACTCTCATTTGTTAATAAAGATGTNAACGAAAAAAAACTAAGAATGATTTTAAATTTTGGCCATACTTTTGCTCACGCTATAGAAGCAAGAAATAATTATTCAAAAAAAATTACTCATGGCGAAGCAGTTTTAGCAGGAATGATTTTAGCAACAAAACTTTCAATAATAAAAAAAGTTTGTAGCAGAAAAACTTTAGATGAACTTTTGAAAATTTATAATATAAATAATTTAAATTATACTTTTAAAAAATATACAAAAAATAAGGAAATAATAAAATTAATTCCCTATCTTAAAAATGATAAAAAAAATAACGATGAAAAAATAAATTTTATTTTATTAAATAAAATTGGAAAAACTGCACTACCTAATAAACATAAAATTCCTATTAATGAATTAAAAAAAGATATTATAAAGTTTACTCGATACTAATTTCTAAAGCATGAATTTTTGTTTTAAGATCATCTTTTAAAACATTCATAACTAGTTTTTGAGCATTTAATCTTGAGATTGACTTAAGGTATAAAGATTTAATTTTTAAATGTAAATGATATTTATCTTCAGTAAAAAATTTATGTCCTCGATGTTTTTCTGAATTATTAATAATTTCTAATTTTTCGTAACTAATTTTTTTTTTTAATTTTTTTTCGATATCTTTAAAATAATTTTCCATTTTAATGAATTTACTATATAAAAATAAAATTAATATGAAAATAATCTGTGATTGGGAAAATTGTAATCAAATAGGGTCCTATAAAGCCCCCGTAGAAAGAGACAATAGTAAAAAATTTAAATTACTTTGTTTGGAACATATCAAACTTTTTAATAAAAATTGGAATTATTTTGAAAATATGAACGATCAAGAGATAGAATTTTTTATAAAGTCAGATTTAACATGGCATAAATCAACCAAAAATTTTGGGTCTTCAGAGAATTTTTTTAATATTTTATGGAATAATGCCCTCGAAGATAAACTAAACATATTTAAAAGTTCAAATTTTAAAGAATTTAAAAAAACAAAAATATCTCAGACTGATAAGGATGCTCTTGAAGTTATGGAGCTAAATGATCAAGTAAAATGGGAAGAAATTCACTCTAAATTTAAAAGTCTTGTGAAAAAATATCATCCTGATAAAAACCAAGGAAATAAAAAATTTGAAGACAAATTAAAAAAAATAACATTAGCTTATAGTCAGCTAAAAAAAACATTAGGAAAAAAATGATTTCAGAACAATTTATTTCAAAGCCTGATATTAACATATCAGTAAAACAAATTTTTGGTTTTGATAGTGATATGAAAATTAACGCCTTTTCCAAAAAAAATGATTATGTTCCTAAAATAGATGCAGATTATAAATTTGATAAAGACACAACGTTAGCTATTCTTGCAGGCTTTTCTTTTAATAAAAGGGTTTTAATTCAAGGTTATCATGGAACTGGTAAGTCAACTCATATCGAACAAGTTGCTGCAAGATTAAATTGGCCATGTGTTAGAGTAAATTTAGACAGCCACATTAGTCGAATAGATTTAATAGGAAAAGATGCCATAGTTTTAAAGGACCAGAAACAAATCACTGAATTTAAAGAAGGAATTTTGCCTTGGTCTATTCAAAATCCTGTAGCTCTTGTTTTTGATGAGTATGATGCAGGAAGACCAGATGTAATGTTCATAATTCAAAGAGTGTTGGAGAGTCAAGGAAATTTTACACTACTTGATAAAAATAAAGTTTTAGAACAACATGACTTTTTTAGAATGTTTGCAACGACTAATACTGTTGGATTAGGTGATACAACAGGATTGTACCATGGAACTCAACAAATTAACCAAGGTCAAATGGATAGGTGGAATATAGTATCAACACTTAATTATTTACCTTTTGAAAAAGAATTAGAAATTATTCTAGCCAAAAATAAAAAATTTAATAATAAAGAAGGAAAAGAATTGATATCAAATATGATTAAAGTTGCTGACCTTTCAAGAAAAGGATTTATGAATGGAGATATCTCAACAGTAATGAGTCCTAGAACTGTTTTACACTGGGCAGAAAATACCTCTATCTTTAAAGATCAAGGATATGCTTTTAGAGTCACGTTCTTAAATAAATGTGATGAACTAGAAAAGAAAATTATATCAGAATATTACCAAAGATGTTTTGGTGAAGACCTTCCTGAATCTTCAATTAATGTTACTTTATAGAAAGTGGAAAAAAAAAACTGAGATATTAGAAAATTTTAAAACTGCTATCAGTTCAACTGTAAAATCCTTGTCTAATTCTGAAAGTGTAGAAGTGTCATTTGGTGATCAAAAAACACAATCTCAAAAAAACTTTATAAGATTACCAGAACTTGAAAAAATAAATGATAAAATAAACTACAATCAAGTAAGAGCAATAGCTGACTCGGAATCTCTTAGACTAAGACTTAGTGATAAAGAAACATTAAAATTATACGAGCCTAAAGGAAATATCTCAAAAAAACTTTACAAAATAGCAGAAAAAATTAGATGTGAAAAAATAGGGTCTGATCATTTTAAAGGAGTAAAAAGTAATATTGAGAGATTTTATCAAGAAAGAGTGAACTCTCTAGATCTTAAAAGTAGTGAAGATAAAATTTTAGAGTCATTTGAAAACTACCTTAGAATAAATTTTTTTAATTGCAAAAATAGTATTGAATTAGAAAAAAAGATAAAAACTTACAAAAAAGATTTAGCAGAAAAATTTAAAGGAAAAATAAAACAATTAGGTGATCTTACTCAAGATCAAGCTCGATTTAATTCTTTAATTTCAGATTTAATTTCAGACATGAACTTAGATGAAAAATTTGAGAGAGAAGAAAATAATGAGGATATTAATAAAGATAAAGAGCAAAAAAATCCAGATAAGCAAGAACAAAAAACAGAAAAACAAAAAGAACAAAGTCAGGAAATGGCTATTGAGTCAGGAACCCCAGACTTAGAAAATGAAACGAAAGAATCGAACGAGGTAGAGGAAATTGAAACGGTAGACAAGACAACATCAGAATTAAGAAAAAATAAAAAAAATAAATTAGGTGATTTAAAATATAAGACTTATACAGAAGAATTTGATGAAATTATTCCTGCAGAAGAATTAGAAAATGAAGAAGAATTAAGTAGATTAAGAAAAAATTTAGACCAACAATTGCTACAGCTTAAAAATTTTATTTCTAAGCTTGCAAACAAGTTGCAAAGAAAACTTTTAGCGAAACAAAACAGATCATGGAGTTTTGATTTAGAGGAAGGATTATTAGATACTTCAAAGTTATCTAGAATAATAATAGATCCTTTTAACTCCCTTTCTTTCAAAAAAGAAAAAGATATAGAATTTAAAGATACTTTAGTTACAATTTTAATTGATAATTCTGGTTCTATGAGAGGCAAACCAATATCTGTAGCTGCAATATGTGCAGATATACTAGCTAGAACTCTAGAGCGTTGTTCTGTTAAAGTAGAAATTTTAGGTTTTACTACTAAACATTGGAAAGGTGGATCTTCTAGAGAAAAATGGATGAAAAATGACAAACCAAATTTACCTGGGAGATTAAACGACCTTAGGCATATTATTTATAAGTCGGCTGATACTCCATGGAGACAAGCAAAAAATAACATAGGTCTGATGTTGAAAGAAGGTTTACTTAAAGAAAATATTGATGGAGAGGCTCTGAAGTGGGCATACAACAAAATGATAAGAAGAAAAGAGGAAAGAAAAATTTTAATGGTGATTTCTGATGGGGCTCCTGTAGATGATTCAACATTATCAACTAATGCGAGTGACTATCTCGAGTCTAATTTAAAAAATATAGTTAAATGGATTGAAAATAAAACTGATATCGAATTGTTAGCTATTGGAATTGGTCATGATGTTACAAGATATTATAATCAAGCAATTAAAATTACTGATGTCCAAGACTTAGGTGATGTTATGATTAACCAGTTAACTGATCTTTTTGTAGAGAAAAAGAAAAAAACTCTACACTGACTTATCTTACTCCAGAAAATTTCTTATCAGAAACATCCCTAATATTTGTTAATAAAATTCTAAAAGGTATGAGCATTAATAATGCAATGAACAATTTAACTGTTAGATCTCCTAAAGCTAAAGAAACCCACGATACACCTGTTGCATAAAAAGCAATTGAAAAAAATAAAATTGTATCAACTATTGATCCTCCAATAGAAGATATTAAAGGCGCAATGTACCAAGTCCTTTTTCTTAATATATCAAAAATTTTAATATCTAGATTTTGTGCCACAAAAAATGCAACTCCAGAACCGATTGCTATTCTTATTGAAATAATGTCTGAAAAATTTGTTGAAATAAATAGTGTTAAAAGAACTCCAAGAAAAAATCCAATATAAACTATTTTTCTAGCAACAATTTTACCATAAGCACGATTTGATAAATCTGTAACTAAAAATGTAATAGGATAGCTAAATGCACCGTAAGTTAAAACCTCTTGTAATCCAAAAAATTGAATAGGAAATTGAACTAAATAATTAGATGCTACTACAACTATACTCATCAGTATTGATAGTTTATAAAAAAGTGACATTTAATTTTTTTATGATTTAGAAGAAATAGAATTTTTAAGCTTTTTGACTTTATTAGACAATTTTGAATTTTTTACTGATAGTAAATATTTATCTAAACCGCCTTTAAAGTCTACAGTTCTTAAAGCAGCGTTGGAAACATTTAATTTAATGTTTTTCTTAAGAATATCGCTTTTAAAAATAACTTTTTTTAAATTAGGTAAAAATCTTCTTTTAGTCTTGTTTTTAGCATGACTCACATTATGCCCTTTCAAAGGTGATATTCCTGTTAGTTCGCATCTTTTAGACATAATTTTTCCTACTGCTATATAAGTCTTGTTAATTAATGGGTCAAGCGTTAATTCCAACTGCTTCACTTATATTTTTTAGATTTTCTTTTTTTAAAATTAAAATTAACTCCTTTTTTATGTTTTTTACGATACCAGGTCCTTTGTATACCATACCAGTATATAATTGAACTGCATCAGCCCCAGCAGTTATTTTTTCAAATGCACTTTGACCGGAGTCTACACCTCCAACTCCAATAATTTTTATTTTGCCTTTAGTTTCTTTGTAAAATTTTTTTATTAAATTTGTTGAAACATCTTTTAAAGGCTGTCCTGATAATCCACCCTTCTCATTTTTTTTAATATCTGATAAGTTTTCCCGATTACTATCAGTAGTATTTGAAACTATAACACCTTCAATGTCATATTTTTTAATTAATTCTATTATTTTACTAATATCCCCTTCTTTGATATCTGGGGAAAGTTTAATTGCTATAGGTTGAGTAATTTTTTTATCTCTTTTTACTTTATTTAATCCATTTAATAATTTTTCCATTTCATTTTGATCATGAAAATCTCTTAACCCTTGAGTATTAGGAGAGGAAATATTAATTGTTATATAGGTTGCATAGACTGATAGCTTAGAGAGACAAGTATAATAATCTTCCTCCTTTTTTTTTGTATCTTTATTAGGTCCAATATTTATACCTAGGACTCCATCGGGTAGATTGTTTGAAAGCCTTTTAGATATAACCTCAGATCCATGGTTATTAAATCCTAGTCTATTAATTAAAGCTTGATCTTTTTCTAATCTAAATATTCTAGGTTTTGGATTACCTAACTGTCTTTTAGGTGTTACAGTTCCAACTTCTATAAATCCAAAACCAAATTTAAAAAGAGAATTATATACCTCTGCACTCTTATCAAATCCAGCGGCTAGCCCTATTGGATTAGAAAGTTTCTTATTGAATAAATTTGTTTCAAGCATTTCTTCTTCATCCACTTTAAAAAAACTTTTGGGTAAAATATTTACTTTCAAAGATTTAATTGCCAAATCATGAGCTGCTTCGGGGTCTAAAGAGAATATATAAGGCCTTAAAATAGAGAACATTAGTTATTTTTTATTTTATCATTTATTAATTCAATTGTTTCGTTAAGTCCAAAAAAACTTATAAAAAAACCCATTCTAGGTCCATTTTCTTCTCCAAAAACTACTTGATAAATCAATTTAAACCAATCTCTAAGATTTTTTTCATATCCATTCTCTTTCCCAACACTGTAAACATAAGTTTGAATTTCTTCCGGTTTTAAGGATTGATCTATTTGCTTTAATTTTATTATCAAATTTTCTAAAGCTTTTTTTTCATTTAAATTAGGTTTCTTGAATTTTTTATTTGGTTCTACTTTATCTTTAAAATAATTTATTGCGTATTCTGTAAGACTATCTAGAATTGGATAATTTTTAGGTTTAATTTCTTCATGAAATCGATTAATAAATTTCCAAAGAATTTCTTTATTGTCAGCATTACTTGATCCTACTAAGTTTAATAACATTGAAAAAGGCATAACTATTTTTTCTTTTGGAGGTGTTCCGTTGTGTATATGCCAAACAGGATTTGAAATTTGTTCTTTATCTTTTTGACTTGGAAATTTTTCGATATTGGATAAATATTCATCAACAGTTTTTGGAACAACTTCTGAGTAGAGTTTTTTTGCTCTCTTAGGATTTGGATACATATATAACGATAAACTTTCAGGGGAAGCATATCTAAGCCATTGTTCAATTGAAATACCATTTCCTTTTGACTTAGAAATTTTTTCACCTTTTTCATCTAGGAATAATTCATAAGCGAAACCATTGGGTGGAGTTTTGCCAAGACATCTACATATTTTATTTGATAAGATTGCACTTTCAGTCAAATCTTTACCGTACATTTCAAAATCAACATCAAACGTAAACCAACGCATCGCCCAATCAACTTTCCATTGTAATTTACAGTTTCCATCCAAAATACTTGAGCTTAATTTTTCACCATTATTATCAAAAACTACTTTACCTAATTTTTTATCCATTTCTAATATTGGGATCTCTAGAACTTTTCCAGTTTCTGGACAAATTGGTAAAAAAGGAGAATAAGTTTTTCTTCTTTCCTCTCTCAAAGTTGGTAAAATTATATTCATTATCTCTTCGTATTTCTCCAAAACTCTCATTAATGAATTGTTAAAAGTTCCTTTTTTATAATTTGCTGTAGAGCTTTTAAAAATATATTTGAAATTAAATTTATTTAGAAATTCTTTGAGCATCTCATTATTATGCTCACCAAAACTATCATATTTATTAAATGGATCTGGGATATTAGTTAGAGGTTTGCCTAAATTTTTTTTTAAAATTTCATCATTAGGTATATTGTCTGGTATTTTTCTTAAACCATCCATATCATCAGAAAATGTAATTAATTCATGATCAATTTTTTGAATATGATTTAATGCATTAATCATCATTGAGGTTCTAGCGACTTCTCCAAAAGTACCTATATGAGGTAATCCGCTTGGACCATAACCTGTTTGAAAGGTAATCTTATTTTTTTTGCTTATAATTTCTTTTCTATCTTTTAAAAGTTTCCGAATTTCTACAAATGGCCAAGAAGAGGTAGATTGAATTAAGTTGACATCAAGCATAACTAAGGTTTATTAAATTTTATGTGTAAAATACAGTTATAATTACACGATATTAAGTTGAATTTTATAACTATTTAAATAATCTCAAACACTATGATTACAAACAAAACTGTTTTTTTTATGATTGGAATATTGCTGGTAGTTCTAGGAATTTCCATGTTGGCTCCATATTTAATACAGCTAATTTATGAAGAAAACAGTCATAGTTTTGTTTCTTCTTCATTTATTACAATTTTTATTGGAATATTATTTATATTGGCCAATCTAGAGAGAGAATACAAACTAGATTTAAGACAAACTTTTTTATTTTCAACTTTGGCTTGGGTAACAGTAGCAATCTTTGGTAGTTTACCTTTTCTTTTGTCCCCAAAAGAATTTACCTTTAGTGATGCTTTTTTTGAAAGCATGTCAGGTATTACTACTACTGGAGCAACAATTATAACTGACCTAGACAGCAGCCCAAAAAGTATCTTACTTTGGAGAGCAATTATGCAGTGGTTAGGTGGAATAGGAATAGTAGTAATGGCAATAACAATTTTACCTTTGTTAAAAGTAGGAGGTATGCAGTTATTTAAAATGGAGGGACCAGATAGTACTGAAAAAATTTTGCCAAGAACAATTGAAGTAGCAACTATTATAATATCGACTTATATAACTTTAACTTTATTATGTGGAATATTCTATTGGTTATTTGGAATGTCGATATTTGATAGCACTTCTCATGCTATGACAACTATCGCTACTGGAGGTTTTTCAACTCATAATAATTCTATTGGGTTTTTTAAAAATTCAAATATTGAAGTTGTAGCTTGTGTATTTATTATTTTAGGCAGTATACCATTCATTTCTTACTTAAAATTTGTAAGAGGAAATAAAAAAATTTTCTTTCAAGATGTGCAGATTAAAGGTCTAGTATATCTCCTTTTAGTTTCAGTGATGATAATGTTCTTTTATCTTTGGTTAATAAATTATGAAAGTAGTATCCTTGATAAAATAAGAATCTCATCTTTTAATGTAATATCTATTTTATCTGGAACAGGCTATGTAACAGATGACTTTGGTTTATGGGGAAAATTTTCTCTAATCTTTTTTTTGTTTCTAATGTTTATTGGAGGATGTGCAGGATCTACAGCATGTGGTATTAAAATTTTTAGACTACAAATGTTGTTTATCTTTTTAAAAAATCAAATTAAAAAATTGATATATCCTAATAGTGTAATAATTACCAAATATAATAATCAAAAAATATCTGATAGTTTTATAAATTCTGTGATCATATTTATTTTTTCTTTTTTGTTCATATTTTTGATTATTGCAATGTTATTATCCATTTCAGGACTTGATTTTCTGACTGCTATCTCAGGTGCTGCAAGTGCAATATCAAATGTTGGTCCTGGACTTGGAGATATGATTGGCCCTAATGGAAATTATAAAACTATTCCTGATCTTTCAAAGTGGATATTAGCTAGTGGAATGTTGCTTGGAAGGTTAGAGTTATTTGCAGTTTTAGTTTTGTTTTTTCCATCATTCTGGAGAAACTAAAATATGAAAATTAGTAAAAAAGAAACATTCTCAGAATCTTTCTCAGTTTATATTGATAGAAGAATGATAAAAATTTTACTTCTAGGTATAATAAGTGGTTTTCCTTGGGTTATCATTGGAAGCAGTTTAAGTCTTTGGTTAAAAGAAGATGGGTTAAGCAGAAGTACGGTTGGTTGGGCAGGATTAATATTTGCGGTTTATGCATTTAATTATCTCTGGGCTCCATTAATCGATAAAATAAGAATACCTTGGTTAACTAAAAAAATTGGTCACAGACGAGGATGGATTGTGGCTATGCAAACAATAATTTTAATTAGTTTAGTTTTTTGGAGTTTGATTAATCCCTCTACAAATTTAGTTTTAGTAATAAGTGTTGGCTTAATAATTGCTATTGCCTCTGCTACCCAAGATATAACAGTAGATGCTTTAAGGATTGAACAGATTGGTGAACATGAGGGAAAATCAATGCAAGCAGGCGCTGCCATGGCGGTTGTTGGATGGTGGACTGGCTATAAATTAGGGGGTGTCATAGCTTTAAATGCTGCAGAATTTTTTCAAAATCTTGGTTTAGAAAATTATTGGCAAATAACTTTTTTAATTTTAGGAATTGTGGTTATCGCTTGCAGTATAGGTTTGATGTTTATTAATGAGCCTCAACCAACAAATAGAAGAGACACACAAAGAAAGACTGATTTAATGATTGAAAATAAATTAGGAGCATCAAATATCATAACTAAAACTTTTGCTTGGATCACGGGAACAGTAGTGGGTCCAATAATCAGCTTTTTTAATAAAAACGGTTTTAATATTGCCTTAGCAATATTAGCTTTTATTTTTCTTTTTAAAATTGGTGAAGCTTTTCTGGGAAGAATGTCAGTAATATTTTATAAAGAAATAGGTTTTACAAAGTCTGATATTGCACTTTATTCAAAGGGACTTGGATGGTTAACAACTGTAATATTCACCCTCTTAGGTGGTTTGTTTGCTATTAGATCAGGAATTATAAAAGCTATGTTTGTATCTGGGATTTTAATGGCATCAACAAATTTATTATTTTCTTTGTTGGCTTGGTCAGGGAAATCGGAATTATTATTTGCCATAGCTGTAATATTTGATGATATGGCTGCAGCCTTTGCAACAGTAGCTTTTGTTGCTTTTATTTCTATGCTTGTAGATAGAACTTATACTGCCACGCAATATGCGCTTCTTGCGTCAATTGGAACTGCAGGAAGAACTACTTTAGCAGCATCTTCAGGAGCATTAGTTGATTGGTTAAATGGAGATTGGGGAATATTTTTTATAATTACAGCTGTGATGGTAATACCTTCTCTTATATTTTTATATATGATTAAAGATAAGCTTAAGCTTAATGACTAAATATTTTACAAATAATTTTACAGTTATAAATCTACACAAAAAACCTTCAACTAAATCTGAGGTTGTTACTCAGATGATTTATGGAGATAGTTTTTCAATATCTAAAAAAAATAGAAAATGGCTAAAAGTAAAGATTAAAGAGGATGGATATAAAGGTTATATAAAAAGTAAGAACTTTTCAAATTTTTTAAAACCAACTCATAAAATAAATATCTTAAAGGCAAAAGTTTATAAATTCTCAAATAATAAAAAAAAGATTAATGAGATGTCATTTGGGTCAAAAATCAAGGTTATTAATAGTAAATCTAAATTCTTCAAATTTTCAAAAGGATGGGTTTACAAAAAAGATACTAAACATATCTCATATAGAGATAAAAATCCTTTTAAGAAAATAGCTATTTTTAAAAATATTAAATATGTATGGGGAGGAAAGTCTTTTAAAGGTATAGACTGCTCTGCTTTAATACAAATATTTCTAAATTTTAATAATAAATTTTGCCCAAGGGATGCCAAAGATCAGGTCAAATACTTCAAAAAAAATATAAAATTAAAAAATATTAGGAAAAACGATATCATTTATTGGAAAGGTCATGTTGCATTAGCTCTATCAAATAAAAAACTTATTCATGCATACGGGCCAATGAAAAAAACTGTAATAATGGGGATTGATCAAACAATTAAAAGAATAAAAAAGACTGCTAAATTAAAAATAATAGGAATTAAAAGGCTATAAAAGGCAAAGGCAGCTTCAGTCTCCCTCCGCTGCCCTTAAACATAATTTAAACGATTCGTTGTTAAAAAATAAGACTCTTATTAGTTGTGTGTGGATAATAATAAAAGATTTAGTGGCGGAGAGAGAGGGATTCGAACCCTCGAAACGGTTTCCCGTTTACACGCTTTCCAAGCGTGCGCCTTCAACCACTCGGCCACCTCTCCATATTTAAGTCAAAAAGATTTAGTAATTTAATGACTTCTATTATCGTTATTAAAAAATGTAATATATCAATTTAATACCGAAAAAGAATAGGTTAATAATTGGTATTATAATTCTAATTATAAAAATAAATGAGTAAAAAAGAAGACTTAGTAATAATAAATAATGAAAAGGTTTTTGCTGATAGTAGTGGCTTTCATTGTGATAATTTAGATCTTAAAGTTGTCCCAGAAGAATTAAATAAACATTTCAATGTTCAATATATTGTAAGAAAATCTAAAAAAAAGGTGGTCAAAAAATAAATTTAACTAATATTAAAATTGCTTCAAATATTTTTAGTTTTATCAAGTTTATACATAAAAACTTAAAAACAAAATCTAAATACTTAATAATTTCAATAACACCATACACTTTCTTAGCGTGTATATTTCTTTTTATTTTTAAAAAAAAAGTTTTTTTATACTTGTGGAGCGATGGACACGAAGAATGGGAACATATTCTTGGAAAATGGTCTGTTTGGATATTCCATTTAATGTATTTAATATGTATGTCAAAATCTGAAATAATAGTTTGTAATGAAAGACTTTCAAAAAAAAAGGCTCATTTAATTTCAATTTCGCGTTTAGATGAGTCATGGTTTAAAAATCAACGGGAAGCTTCCTCTGATAAGATCAAGTTTTTGTACGTAGGTAGAATGAGTCCTGAAAAGGGAATTTTCGATTTCATAAAATTATTTCAAAAATTAAATGTTGACTCATCTCTTTCCATAGTAGGTGATCATAAAAATTATTCCCCATCAAATGATAAAATTAAATTATTAGGCTATATATCAAAACCTATTGATTTAATGGAAGCATACGACAATCATAGTATTACAATTTTACCTTCTTATACTGAGGGCTACCCATATGTAATTGACGAGTCTCTATCAAGGAAAAGACCAGTGATAATTTTTGAGGAAATTTCTTATATAATAAATAATAAAAAAGGTATCTTTGTATCAAAAAGAGACCAAAAATCCTTTGAAGAAACAGTAAATTATGTGGTTCAGAATTATGAAAAAATACAAAAAGATATAGGAGAAAACAAATTGCCTACAAAAGATAGTATGATAAGACAAATTTCAAACATTATTAGTAATTAAAAATCTATTAAATGAAAAAAGGTAAATATTTGATAACTGGCTGCGCTGGATTTATTGGATCGCACTTAACTAAAGCAATTTCTAAAAATAATGATTTAATTTTAGTCGATGATCTTTCTGAAGGTAAACTTAAAAATTTACCGCAAAAATTAAGAAAAAAGGTTATTGTAAAGAAAATTCAAAATTTTAAACATAATAAACATCAAAAATTAAAAGGTATATTTCATTTAGCCGCACAGTCTTCAGTGCCCTTATCAATAACAGATTTTTATAATAGTTCATCTAATAATTTAGAAAGTTCAATTAAGGTATTTGATCTAGCAAGAAAATTTTCTGTTCCAGTTGTTTATGCCTCATCATCTGCAATTTATGGAAATTTAACTATTGGAAATGATAATAAAAAAAAAATTTCTATTACATCTCCTTATGCTCAAGATAAACTAGTTTTAGAAGATTATGCAAAAATGACTTACGACGTATTTGCCGTATCTTCTGTAGGTTTAAGACTGTTTAACGTGTACGGCCCAGGTCAAAATCCAAATAGTCCTTACTCTGCTGTAGTACCAATTTTTTTAAATAGAATGAAAAAACATCAAGCTGTGACTATAAATGGAGGTTTTCAAACTAGAGATTTTATCTACGTAGAGGATGTAATAAAAATAATGTTACGCTCTATGAATAAAATTCAAAAACAGAAGAAATTTAATGTTCTTAATGTAGGCTCGGGTAAATCAATAACAATAAATTATCTATATAAATTAATAAAAAAAAAGCTTAAATCTAAAAGCAAATTTAAAAGAAAAAAACTTAGTAAATTTGACCCTAAAAAATCCTCTGGAACATTTGTTAAGCTTAAAAGATTTTTAAACTTGAAAAAAAATTTTTTTACTAATTTAGAAGACGGAATAGAAAAATCCTTAAGGAAATAAAATGAAAAAATTTGATTGGATTGTTGTTGGTGGAGGTATAGCTGGTATTTCCATTTCTGAAATATTAACAAGAGAAGGATACTCAGTTGCCCTTATCGAAAAAAATAAAAAACTTGCTTCAGTAGCAACTAAAGAGTTTCATGAATGGGTGCACACTGGCTCTTTATATACGTTGATGAAAGATGAGATGAAAACTTTAAAATATATTTTAGGATCATTAGACGATATTTTAGAATTCTATTCAAGCTTTCCTAATATGAATCTACAACCAACAGAAAATGGATTAAAAATTATAGAGAGAGAAAAAAATTGGTTTAATCAAAATTATATTAATTTTAAATATCGGTTAAAAAATAGAAAATTTATACTTACTTGGATTTACTCTATTGCAAGGTCTGTTGCATTAATAGAAGGTATTAGACAACATGACTGGCTTAGAAGAAGAGCGGGTATATTAGAAAGTGTTACTGCAAGATATTATTTACCTATTTTAAAAAATTTTTTAAAAATTTTTTCATCAAATAAGAAATTTTTTCAAATTGAAAGCACAGATTTTACAACTAATTCAAGATTACTTTTAGAAGATCTAGTCGGCAACTCAATTGCAAATGGTTTAGAAATATTTACAGATAATGAGCTTCAAGGAGTGTCTAGTGATAATAATGTTATTACTGCTCGGACTGACAAGGAAATTATTGTAGGAGAAAAAATGGCAATATGTACTGGAGGAGGTCTTGAAAAATTTACTAATATAAAGCTAAAAAGATCTTATGCTCCAATAGCAGTTGTTAAAAATGTTCCACCTGCGACAAAGTCTTTTGTTGAATTAGACTATTTTAAAAATAAATGTATTAATATAGTCACTAAAGGTTCATCTTATGGAATGATCGGTGGTATAAGTTTGTCAGAAAAAAAAGATGTGGAAAAATATTTTAATTATATGATCGAAGAACACAAAAAAATAAATTCAAATATTGAAGTTTTAGAAAAATATGTTGGTATTAAAAATGAAATTTTAAATAAAGGCAAAGGTGAAGATAGAAACTATTTATTTCATATAACAGAATCAGATAAATTTAAAAATGTTTGGTCTATTATTCCTGGAAAATTTACTTTAGCCTTTAGTTTAGCGCCTGAATTTTTTAGAAAAATCTATAAAAGAAACCCAAAAAAGCACTTTAAAATTTCCACTCACAATAATGACTTATCAACCATAATTGAAAATACAGTTTGGGGTGAAGTTCAAAGTAGGAAGAATTAGAAATGGGAGTAATTAAAATACCACAAAGCTCTGTTGATTTCTTTAAAGAACACCAAGATGAAATTTTTAAGTCAGGAAATTTATCAGAGGGTCCTTGGAATGAAAAATTAGCGGATAAAATTAAAAAAATTTCTGGAGCTAAAAATGCTGTTTGTGTTAATTCTAATGGAAGTGGGTTAGTAGCATTTCTTCTAATTTTTAAAGAATATTATGGTCGTAAAGATATAATGATTCAATCTAATACTATGTATGGTGTAAAAACTATTGTAGGTACTGCCGGTTATAATTTAGTAAAATTTATAGATTGCAAACTAGAAACTTTAATGCCAAGTTTTGAAAATCTTAAAAATGCTATAGATAACTACCAAGGAGATCTTAACAAATTAGTAATAATGTTAAGTGATATGGGAGGTATAATTAATCCTGATATCGAAAAAATTTCAAAATTTTGTAAAGATAAAAATATTTTATTATTAGAAGATGCGGCTCATAGCTTTGGATCCACTTTAAATAATAAGTTTGCAGGAACTTTTGGAGATGCTGGCGTTTACTCCTACTACTCGACAAAAGCTATTTTTGCAGGAGAAGGTGGGGTTGCTGTAACCAATAATGAAAAGATAGGAAATTTACTAAAGGATTTTATTGCCTACGACAGATTTAAACAAAAAATGCCAATTGGTTGCAATATTAGATTGTCTGAAATTCAAGCTCTTTTAGTCTATTCAGTGGTGAGTAATCTTAATGAAATTATAAATAATAAATTAAAAATTGCTGAAAAATATATGGAAGCTTGTGTTAAATCAAAAATAGATTTTATTGATCAAACTAAAAATTATAATATTGGTAACCATTATAAATTCACAATAATATCTCAGGAAAAGAATATCGTTGAAGCGCTTCCTAAAATTAAAACCACAACTTCAAAAATATATGATTATGCACTTGGAGAAAGTAAAGATATCCCCAAAAAACATTTATGTTTACCAATTTGGTATGGGCTAGACGACTCTATATTGAAGAAAGTTATTACAGAATTAAAAAATTAAGTTTCTTTATTAATTTTAAGTACTCCTATAAATGCCTCTTGAGGTATTTCTACTTTACCAAATTGTTTGGATCTAGCTTTTCCTTTTTTTTGTTTTTTTAACAACTTTTTTTTTCTATCTGTAGCTCCACCACCATGTATCTTAGTCAAAACATCTTTTGAAAATCCTTTAATTGACTCTCTTGCTACAATTTTTCCACCAATAGCAGCTTGAATTGGAATCATAAAATTGTGTCTAGGAATTAAATCTTTCAGTTTTTCACAAACTTGTCTTCCTGTAGATTGTGCAAAGTCTTTATGAATAATCATTGCTAAAGCATCCACAGGCTCTGCATTAACTAGGATCCCTAGTTTAACTAAATTTCCTTCTCGATGGCCTGTAATTTCATAGTCAAAACTAGCATATCCACTTGAAACAGACTTTAACCTATCATTAAAATCAAAAACTACTTCATTAAGTGGAAGATCGTAAGACAATACCGCTCTATTCCCAGAGTAAGTTAAATTTGTTTGAATACCTCTTTTATCTTGGCAAATTTTTATAATAGAGCCCAAATACTCATCGGGAGTTATAACTGTAGATTTAATCCAGGGTTCTTCAATTTTTAGAATTTGGGTTGGATCTGGCATGCTTGAGGGATTTTGTAAATCGATAACTTCTCCTTTTGCTTTATGAACTTTGTAAATAACTCCTGGTGTTGTTGTAATTAAATTCACATCGAATTCTCTTTCTAACCTCTCTGTTATAATTTCTAAATGTAGCAAACCAAGAAAACCACATCTAAATCCTAAACCTAATGCACTTGAAGATTCTCCTTCATAAGAAAAACTCGAGTCATTAAGTTTTAATTTTCCTAAACCATCTTTTAGTTTTTGATATTCTGAGCTATCAACAGGAAATAAACCACAAAACACTACAGGCTTGCTTGGTTTAAATCCAGGTAAAGGAGTTTGAATTGGATCTGAAGCATCACAAATGGTATCTCCAACCTTTGTTTCTGATAAGGATTTAATACCTGTTATGATAAAACCTATTTCTCCAGAATTTAATTCTTCAATA
The DNA here is from genome assembly GCA_002170125.1 of Candidatus Pelagibacter sp. TMED128. Lineage (GTDB taxonomy): Bacteria > Pseudomonadota > Alphaproteobacteria > Pelagibacterales > Pelagibacteraceae > Pelagilacustribacter. Next base: position 4,306 of record NHGD01000028.1, on the reverse strand, counting down.
TCGTTAGGTTTTGGAGTAAATACGCCTACTTTTTCTACTGTATGCTCCTGATTGTTAGACATTAACTTAATTTTCATATCTTTTTTAATTTTTCCATTTATTACTCTCACCAATATTACAACGCCAAGATAACTGTCATACCAACTATCCACTAATAAAGATTTAAGTTTTTCATCCTCTACCCCTTTTGGAGCAGGTAAATTTTTTATTATAGATTCTAAAATTTCATCTACGCCTTCTCCAGTCTTACCAGAACATTTTATTGCATTAGAAGTATCTATTCCCACTACATCTTCAATTTCTTTTTTTGTTTTTTCAATATCAGAAGCAGGTAAATCTATTTTGTTCAAAACTGGTATAACCTCGTGATTAATTTCTAAAGCTTGATAAACATTAGCTAATGTTTGAGCTTCGACACCTTGAGTACTATCTACTATTAACAATGAACCCTCACAAGCTGATAAAGATCGACTTACTTCATAGCCGAAATCGACATGGCCAGGTGTATCTATAATATTTAAGATATATTCTTTTTCATCTTTAGCCTTGTATCTCAGTTTTACTGTTTGAGCTTTTATTGTAATTCCTCTCTCTCTTTCAATGTCCATTGAGTCTAGTACTTGAGTTTTCATCTCTCGATCTGTTAACCCACCACATTTATGAATAATTCTATCTGCGATAGTAGATTTTCCATGATCTATATGCGCAATTATTGAAAAATTACGAATTCTATTTATATTTGACATTAGGATCTAATTGTTGCCCCAGTTTTTTCTTTAACAATTTCGATTATTTTTTGGCTTACTTGATCTAAGTCTTTCTCATTTAAAGTTTTATCAAATGCTTGTAGAGTTACATTGATAGCTACTGATTTTTTATCTCTAGGAATGCTTTCTCCTTCAAAAATGTCAAATACAATTACTTTTTGTATTATATTTTCATCTACTTCTTTTATTAATCTCTCAAGTAAACCAGCTTTAAAAGATTTATCAATTACAAAAGCAAAATCTCTTTCTGATTTTTGAAAATCTGAAGCAATATAATTAACTTTTGTTTGTCTTGCTTTTTTCTTAGGTTGAGGTATGTTTTTTAAAAAAATTTCAAATCCAAAAATATTTTTGTCTTTAAAATCTAATTTTTTTACAATAGCTGGATGTAATTCTCCAAAGTAAGCAAGATGAGATCCTTTGTCTGACTTTAAATTAATAGAGCCTGATCTACCAGGATGATAACTGCTTTTAGTTAAATCACTTATAAAAAGATCTTTTTCATTCAACCCTAATTCAACTAGTGTTCTTAAAGCATCAGCTTTAACATCAAACAAATCAATATTTCTAGTCTTTTCAGACCAACTTTTTGTATTTACTTGACCTGATTTTATTCCACCTATAACTGTTTGCTGTTCACCAGAATTTTTCCCAAAAAAAATCGGACCAATTTCATAAAAAGATAAATCGCCATATCCTCTATCTTGATTTTTTTTCAAATGAATTGAAAGATTAGAAAATATAGACCTTCTCAAGACATCTAAATCTGATGAAATAGGGTTATAAATTTTTATTTCTTTTTCTCCTTTTGAAAATTCCTTATCTACATTTGAGTCTGTAAATGACCAAGTAACTGTTTCCATGTAACCTTTAGATGCTAAAGACCTTTGAGAAAGATGAAATAGTTTCTGTTTAAAATTTAAAGTTTCTTTTTCTCTTCTTTTTTCAGGTTCTATTGCTTTAATGTTGTTGAATCCTTTTATTCTTATTAATTCCTCTATTAAATCAACCTCTTGTGAAATATCTGGTCTCCAAGAAGGAATTCCAACTTTTATATTTTTTTTGTTTTGTTGAACTTTAAAACCTAAAGATGATAGGATTTTTTGAGCTTCAGAAGTTGAAATTGAAATGCCAATTAAATCTTTAAATTTTTCAGAGTTAAAATTTATGACTTTACTTTTTATAGAGTTTTGGCCAGTTATATTAAATTTACTTGCTTTTCCTCCGCAAATTTTAGTTATTAAAGCTACTGCTATTTCTAAGCCTTCTTTTATAGAATTAGGATCTATTCCTCTCTCAAATCTATACTTTGCGTCTGTATTAATATTTAGTTCTCGAGCTGTTTTTCTAATAGATGAAGGTAAAAAATAAGCGGACTCTAATAATATGTTTTTAGTATCAAACTCTGTTGAAGTTTTAGTTCCGCCAATAATTCCTCCTAACCCCAGAACACTGCTCTTATCTGCAATAACACACATCCCCTTCTTTAATTTATATTTTTCATTATCTAATCCTTTAAATTCTTCACCTTCCTGGGAGTTTCTAACAATAATTTCTTTATCTATTTTGTTGGCATCATATGCATGTAAAGGTCGATTCAAATCAAACATTACATAATTTGTAATATCTACGACTGCTGAGATAGGTTTTAGACCTAAGGATACAATCTTATTTTTTAGCCATTCTGGACTTTCTTTGTTTGTAATATTTTTTATATAGCAACTGCCAAAAGACAAACATCCTTGGTTTTTATCTTTAGAGATCGAAACTTTAATTGGCTGCTTTAAAGACTGTTTTAAAGATCTTTTTTTTAATTTTAATAAACTTCCAAGACCTGAAGACGCAAGATCTCTAGCTATCCCTCTTACTCCTAAGCAGTCAGCTCTATTTGGTGTAATAGAAATATCTAAAGCTTTTTCAGATTTAGTTTTAAAATAACTTTTACCAATTTCTTTATCTTTATTTTTTAATTCTATAATCCCAGAGCTTTCATCAGATAAATTTAATTCATTCTCTGAGCAAAGCATTCCTTTGGACTCTACTCCTCTAATTTTAGCAATTTTTAATTGAAACTTAGTTTTAGGAATAATTGCACCAGGAGGAGCATAAATGGTTAACAATCCATCTCTAGCATTTGGAGCTCCGCAAACAACTTTAATAATTTTATTATTACCTAAACTTATATCACAAACTTTTAATTTATCTGCATTAGGATGCTTTTCTACTTTTAAAATTTTTGCAATTTTAAAATCACTTAATTCTCCAGAGTTTTCTTTTACATTCTCAACTTCAAGTCCAATATTTGTAAGCTGATCTATTATCTTGCTTTCATTAGCTTTGGTTTGTAAATGTTCTTTTAGCCACGGGATCGTAATTATCATTTGCTTAAACCTCTATAATTTGTGGGCACATCCAAAGGGTCAAAACCAAAATGACTTAACCACCTGTAATCTGTTTCAAAAAAAGCTCTTAGATCATTAATTCCATATTTTAACATCGCAAGCCTGTCTATTCCAATGCCAAAGGCATAGCCTTGATATTTTTTTGTATCGACCTTAACATTTTTTAAAACATTGGGGTGCACCATTCCACAACCCAAAATTTCTAACCATTTATCTCCTTCCCCTATAACTATTTTACCATTCTCTAACTTATAACCGATATCCACCTCTGCCGAAGGTTCGGTAAATGGGAAATGACTTGGTCTAAATCTCATCTTGACATTTTTAACTTCAAAAAATTCTTTAATAAAATAATCTAAACATCCTTTTAAATGACCCATTGTAATATTCTTGTCTATGTGAAGGCCTTCTAATTGATGAAACATAGGAGCATGAGTTTGGTCACTGTCAGATCGATAAGTTCTACCAGGGACTATAATCTTGAAAGGTGGTTTCTCATTTAACATGGTTCTTATTTGAACTGGTGAAGTATGTGTCCTTAATAAAAGTCTTTTTTCTTTGTCCAAATAAAAGGTGTCATGCATATCTCTTGCTGGATGATCTTCAGGTGTATTAAGCGCAGTAAAATTATTATATTCTGTTTCAACATCTGGGCCTTCAGCAACTGAAAAACCAATCTCTGAAAATATAGAAGAAATTTCATCAATTACTTGCGATACGGGATGAATTTTTCCTATTCTGTATGGTCTTATAGGTAAAGTTACATCAATTTTTTCACTTTTTAACTTTTCATTAATTTCTTGTGTTTCAATTTCTAAATTTTTTTTCTCAATTTGACCTGATAAATTATCTTTTAGTTTATTTAAACTAGAAGCAAATTCTTTTTTTTCTTTAGGGGACAAAGATCCTAAATTTTTAAACTGATTTGTTATTTGGCCATTTTTTCCAAAAAATTCTGTTTTTAAGTTCTGTAACTCTTCTTTTGATTTTACAGAGTCTATCTTAGCGTTAAAAATAGAATTTATTTTTTCTAATTCACTCATTGGGTATTATGATTTTTTATATTAAGTTGAGATTAAATCAAAGACTCTTATTAGTTAAGAGATGATTGAACCTTTTTTACTATAGATTTAAAGA
>NHGD01000027.1 GCA_002170125.1 Candidatus Pelagibacter sp. TMED128 | reverse complement strand
TTTATTAAGAGCAGACATAAAATAATTGGAAGAAAATAGAATAAAAAAATTAATATTATTATCCAAAAACCAATGAGCATACATTATTAATACATCAATAGGTTATAGATCACAACCAGCACAGAAATTGACGTTTTTTATGATCTAGAATTGTTGTATAACGTTAAAAGGTTCACAGCACCTGGCAACAGAACGCCCCTCTCTCTCTAACGAAAAGTAATATGAGTTTTTAAATAATCATAAATTATTATTTTCTTTTATCATTTATAATGGAATCCTTAAGTAAAGTTTTATAAATTTTATTTTTTAAAATTAAATTACCCTCTCTATTGAAATGAACATCTTTAGGTAAATAATATTTAAAAATATTTTGATCAATATCTCCTTTTAAAAACTCGTCATATATTATTAAATTATTTAAATTATTTTCAGAAAATTTAAGATTTAAATAATCAAGATACTTTTTTCTAACAATATTATCCTTTAAATCAAATGGCCAAGGATAAACTAATACATAAAGTTTTATATTTCTTTTATCTAAAAAGAATTTTAGTTCTTTAAAAGTTTCAAAAGCAAAATCAATAGATCTTTTACCTTCGGTTTCCCACAAATCTTCATAAAAATATTTTTGTAACCAATCATACTGATCAATTGCATACATTGCGTTGATCTTTTCTTTTTCTATCTGAAAAAAACTATTTGAATTTTGCTTAGATAAATCTCTACGAAATTTTAAATTCTTCAATAATTTTTCAACTGAATCTCCTAATATCCTTCGATAAACTATTCCAATCATAGTTTGTTCGGTCAATATAGAACCAAACTTAAAATTTTTTAAATCTGTTATTAGCTTTTCTTTTTTCGGGTTTTTATATTCTTTTTGAATAGTTGGAAAACTAGAAGGTCTATTTAAATATTGGAGATTGTCACCAATATCTGATTTATCATATAAAATAATAACAGAATTTACTTTTAGCCATTTATTATCATTAATTATAGTTTCAATTTTTCTTTTATATAAATAAGGGGAATAGGACGCTACCCCTGCATTTAAAAATTCGAACTTTTCAAAACTCTCAGGTCCTAATTTTTGGTTTAGTAAACCTACTAAACTATCTTTATATTCTAATGCGACTCCTTCTACAAAACTATCCCCAATTAATATCGAATAATTTTTGTTCTTATTTAAATTTCTTACTGTTGAGTCTCTAAAACCCAAGTTATTAGTATGAATAGTGTAATCTATATAAGAAGAGCCATAATTATATCTGGTCTCAAATTTAGAATTTTTTTTTAAAGAATACTTAAATTCCTTATCTGGCACTCTATAAGTAATATCATTTTTAAAAGTTAATAACTCTTTTTTATATAATATGTCTAATAGAAATAATTGGGAAAAAATAAAATCTAAGCTAATTAAAATAAAAAAAAATAAAAAAAAACTTCTCATTAAATCAATTTTTATTATTATTTTTATTACAAATATACCATTTTATACCTAAGCTTTTTGTATAGATTTATTAAGAAAACTAGCATTACTTCACAACAAACTTAGAGCTTTAGTAAGTTTTTTGGTCGCAGTGGCAATCTATAGAATTAAACTAATTAATCTTTTAGAATATTAAAACAAATATGTTTAAATTGTTTTTAAAAATAACGTTTATATTAATGTTTATAAGCCCAGCTTACAGCTCTGACGAAAATATAGACATGCTTAATAAATTGGGAAAAGAAATTAATGTTTATTCAAAGAAACTTGTCAATGTGGATGTGGGAGACACTGTTTTTTGGAAATCAGTAAATCCTGGCCATAATGTAGAATTCATAAAAGGTGGAATTCCTGAAGGTGCAGAAAAATTTAAATCTAGTTACAGCAAAGATACTAGCTATACATTTAAAACTCCTGGAATATATGCCTATTGGTGTACACCTCACAAAAGTATAGGGATGATAGGTTTCGTTGTAGTGGGTAATGATAAATCTAATTTGGACTCAATTAAAAAAATTAAATTTTACGGTAAATCAAAAAAAATTGCAGAAGAACTATTAAATTCTCTATAAATTAAAAATTCGTATATCTAGTAGTTAAACACCCATTATTATATAATAAGTTTGTACGGAAGGAGTCGAAATGAGCGGACTAGAAATAGTAGTTGTTGTGGCAATACTTTATGCAATAATTAACTGAATAATATTCTTGGGGTTAGGGGCACCTAGCAACAGAACGCCCCTTAAAAATTCAATTAAGTTCTGAAGAAATAATTTCTGCAACCTTTTTATAACCCTCAGCATTAAAATGACCAAAATAACCTAAAGAAAAATATTGTTGCACAGATGACGAGCTATCTAAGAAAACTGTAAGATCAACTGTCACTATATTCATTTTTCTTACTCCCTCTAAAACTATCTTTTTTAATTCCATCTGTTGTTTTACTTCTGGATTAATTTGCCCGGGTTTTGAAAAATATCTTGCCGAACTAGGAGTATACACAAAAATAAATCTACTATCATTTTTTTTAGCTTCTTCATCCATCTTTTTAATCACTAAAAAAAATAAATCTAAATCTGTTTCTATATGTTTTTTATTTAATATCTTATATCTCACAAATCTTTTTACTCTTTTCATTTCTAAAATGTCTATTAGATTATCTTTTAATACTTTAAATTTTGATTTAGAATTTTTATTACCATTTTGTTTTGAAGATTTTAAATATGAAATTGTTTCCTGAGATGATAATTTTAAATATTTTTGTACTTCATCATATCTATTTAAATAATCTATGCTATATTCATCTTTCAAATAATTCATTAAATGACTGTCTTTTTTTGACCAATTTAAGCCGAAGAAATCATTTTCTTCAGCGTATAAATAAATAAAATTTCTAGGCATTATTTCTGGTCCGAATTCCCTCATTATACCCAAAGGAACCAGCACCGATGTTCCTACAACACCAAAATTAGCTGTACGAAAACCTAGCTTATTTAAATTTCCTGCTATATCATTTTCAATATTTTGACAATCTCCCTCTGCAAATGAGTCCCCTAATAAAATTGTATTTATCTTTTTTTTATAAATATCATTTGAATTTTTAAAACCAAATTTATCACTTTTGTTTAAATTATACTTACCTTCTTCCGCGCAAGACAGTGTTTTGCTATTAATCGGTCCCCTAAAAGGAATTAAATTATTTTTTTCTTTTGCATTCCTAAAAGTTTCAGAAAATCTAAATATTGGAGAATAAAAAAATTTAGGTTCTAAATTATTGTTTTCTTTCCTAATTTCTAAAAAAGCTTCTTTAGGACTTCTGTTATCAAACTCTAAACCTTTTTTTTTTGCTATTTCAATTCTTTTGTTTTTTAAACCGTTCATAGAAAAACTTTTTTTTTGGTGAAATAAAAAAAGTAAAGATTCAACAGAATAAAGAGTTAAAATAAAATAAAATATAATTAAAGTAGTTTTTTTCATTTTCGTAATTGAGTAATAATATAATGGGTATTTTGAAACATAAAACAAATTACAAACGCAAAAGCAAAAGCAATTAAAGAAATAGTTGGAATATCAAAATTAATTACATAATTAAAATTAGTGATATTTGTCATAGCTTTTATAATAGAAAAAGCACTTTCAAGATCTTGGGCTCTAAAAAAAATAAGCGTAAAACTAACGTAATTAAAAGTTAGAAAACGACAAAATAATTTATTTAAGTTTAATAGAAAAAATTTATTAAAAGAATGATTTACTATAAGCCCCAATCCATGTAGAGCACCAAAAATAACAAACATCCAAGATGGGCCATGCCATAAACCTGCAACCAAAAAAACCACCATGGTCACAAACATTGATTTTGAAAAAGTCAAATCAGCGAATGATCTTGATAATGGATAGTATATATAATTTGTTAAAAAATTACTTAATGTAATGTGCCACCTTTGCCAAAAATTTATCATTCCAGTCGCTTTAAAAGGACTATTAAAATTTGCTGGTAAATTTATATTAAATAACAATGCAATACCTGTGGCCATGTCAACATACCCTGAAAAATCAAAATAAATTTGAAACGTAAATCCTAAAGAGGTGAGCCATCCTTCAAAAAATGACAGTTCTTCTTGAGCACTAAAGCCTTGATCTACAAACACAGATATATTGTCAGCAATTAATACTTTTTTCATTAACCCAATAGCAATTATTATCAATCCTATGTAAATATTTTTATAATTTATTAAAGAATTTTTATTATCTTCGAATTGTTCAATCATGTGACCGTATCTGACAATAGGGCCAGCAATTAGTTGAGGGAAAAAAGATATAAATAAAGCGTATTTTCTTAAATTTATATAAGAAATATTTTTATCATAACAATCAACTAAAAATGCAATAGTTTGAAATGTAACAAAGCTTAAGGCAAGTGGAAAAGGTAAATTCAAAAGATTTAAATTAAGATCAAATAAATAATTAATATTTTCAATTATAAAATCTGAGTATTTGAAAAAAGCAAGAAATAATACATTAAAAAATATTGCAACAGTTAAAAAAATATTTTTTTTTCTTTCATTAGTAGAGCTTATAATTTTTACTCCAAATATATAATTAACTAAAATTGTTGTTATAATTAGGAAAGAAAACTTAATATTCCAAGCTGCATAAAAAATAAAACTGGCTGCAATTAATAAATATTTTTGAGATAATTTTTTTTTTTTTAAAACAACAAAGTAAAAAACGAAAACTAAAGGTAAAAAAAATAATAAAAATAATGGGTTATGAAATAGCATTTATTTGAGAAAGTAATTTGAGATTGCTTTTATGGAGTTTAAATCTGCAACTTTACTAGAAGGAATTCTTTTTTTTGTTATTCTTTCTATTTCTAAAATTATTTTTATATGAGCAAGACTATCCCATTTTTTAAAATCTTCAGCCTTTGAATTTTTATTGATTTTATTGATAGGTGTATTTATAATTCTTGATATTGATACAATAATTTTTTTAATATCTTTATTATTTGCCATTTTGTGCTATTTAATTAATATACTTAATACTATTTATAACAAAATAAGTTTATTGGCTAAATAATTAATTTAAATGGAAAATATATTTGAGAAAATTATTAATATATTAAAACTAAAAGAAAGACCTGTTATGGGGCCGCTTATATTAGTAATTTTGCTTATTTTGATAGTGCTTTTAGTGTCTTTTGGTAACAATATAATGCCATTCATATACACGGCATTTTAATTTAAATATCTAAAAGTCTTTTAAGGTAATATAATTTTTTTCTTTATTTTTAATATCAGAGACGAGAATAGAATAACGTTTATTATTTTCTATGATTTTAATATTTGATTTTTTTAAAAAAATTTGTAAATATTGATTTTTTCTAGTTAAATCTAACTTAAAAAGAATTCTTTTAAATTTCTTTTTTTTAACTTCTTTTTTCAAATAATCTAAAATAAAGTTCTCTACTCTTCTTGAAAAAACGCGACAACTAATAACCCAATTTTCAATTTCAATTGCTAAGTCCTTTTTCTTATAATTAAAAATTAAAACTCCAATAATTCCATAATTTTGAATTATATCTTTAAAACTGATAACTATTACTTTATTATTATTTTTTAATAATTCTTTTTCAGAAAATACTTTTTGGTTTAATTTAAATTGATTAGTTTTTGCCAATAGTTGAGCAGCTCTTGGAACGTTAGATTTTTTAATTTTTTCAAAGTGTATCTCTGGCTTTAAATCTTTCAAAAATTTTTCTAAATTACTCGAATTTGATTTAATTTTTTCGAGTTTTTTTATTCCTTTATAACTTTTTGCTCTGTTTAAATCTGCTGGTGTTAAATTTCTAAAATAAAATAAATCATGAGACTCCACTTTGTTTATATAATCGTAGGGTTGCGAAGAATCTAAATTAATAACAAAAACTTCTGGTAATTCTTTTTTTACTAAAGCACATTCAATTTTACTATCATCGATAAAAACAAATGAGTCTAAGTTTAAGTTTAAAGTTTTTGAAATTTCTCTAATATTTTTAGCTTTGTCATCGAAATTTGTTTTAATTATAGTAAAGTCTTCTTGTCGTAAAATTATATCATTATGTTTTTTAAATATTTCTTTTATTACTTCAGGATCATTTTTTGAACAAATACACAAAATTATTCCATTTAAAGAAAGTCTTTTTAAATATTTTTGAAAGTTTAAATAGGCTTCCCCATCAGGAGAATTGCTATCAAGATTTATTCCATCGACTCCGTCATCTCCAGCTATTCCTCCCCATAAAGTATTATCTAAATCTAAAATAATAGCTTTTTTTGCAAAACCTAACTTTCCTAAAATTTTTCCACAAACTCTTGTTGCTAGTGGAGGTATTGTCTCCATACTAAAAGGTTGTTTAGCTAAATAAAATAATCGAGTATCCTTCCAATTAGAATTTTGATTATTAAAAACTAAATTTTCAACATCTATTAAATTAACATGATTAGGTAATTTTTCAATTAAGATTGAATTTACCATTCTAACAAAGTGAAGATGTCCACTAAATGTTACAGCATCTTCATTGCTCAAACCTGGAATAATAGGTGGATCAAAAGTTGTTTGAATAATATTTTTGTCTACTTTAGACCATGCGTCTAACCATAGCTTAGCTTCTTTTTCCGCCTTTTTTTTTATTACTTTCTTATTGTCATGAATATTTGGTAGATAAGAAAAATTTTTTGAGGATGGGAGTAATATTAAAAAATCACTTTTTTGTTTCCAAAAAAAACTATTGGTGTCTCTTATATGATATCTCAAGCTTCCATATTCCGACTCTAATATTTTGGGTTGAATTTTTTTATTAATCAAAAATAATTTTAAAACATCAGTGAAAAAATTGGTTGTATAATCTGAACTTATAGAAATTATAATTTTATTTTTTAAGTGCTTTTTGCTTAACTTATAATTTATAAGTTTTTGAGATAATTGTTGTATTTTTGAAATGTTGAACTTAATTAATTCTGTATTAAATATATCTTTGTAAATATCTTTTTTAGACATTGTAAATTTATTACATTAATAATCTCTAATTTCAAAACTTAAATTAATAATTAAAAAAAGTTTTTTTTCTAATTTCTTTATTTTTAAATATTATATCCCTAAAGTTTGGAAGTTTTTCATTTAAAATATTTAAATTATGTTTCGTATTAATTCTGGGTATTTTAACTATATTAATTTTATTATTAATATTTCTTAATGATTTAACCTTTTTTTCAAAAAGATTTTTAATATAGGAATAATGAGAATCATTTTTATAATCAATAAAAACTGTAGAAGGGTAAAAAAAATTATTTTTTTGATTAATGCAATATTTCAAAATTTTAATCGGAATTTTTACATAATAATTGAAATATAAATTATATACAGTTTTACTTTTAAGAGTCGTATTGATCATAGGGGTTGCAAAATAATAAACATTTAAAGGTTTATATTTTTTGATAATTCTAAAAATTTTTTTAGTATTTTTTGTAATATTTACTTTAACATTTTTTACATTTTTTTTTTTTACTACAATTGAATTTTTATTATATGTCGAAATAATCTTTATTTTATTATTGTAAACAAAAAGTTTTAACAAATCATTGCCGATCCCCGAACTACCGCCAATTATTAATATGTTATTTTTTATAGCTTTAATTTCCTTTATAATTTTATTATTTGGTTTTTTTAATTTTACTCTTAATACTGGCCTTATAGAAGTTTTAAAGTCTATAAAAAATTCATTAAAACTTAAACTGTTTTCAATTAAATTAAATCTTTTATCTAACCTATTGCTTTTAAAAAAAATTAAATTATTCAAAGAAAAATTTTTTTTCTTAATTATTTTTATTCTATTAATTAAAGAGTTTTTCCCAGGATAAACTACTCCTACATATTTGCTGAGTTCTGATAATATCAATTTTAAATTACTGTCCATTGATGTATCATTAAATAACTTTCTTTTAGTGTTTGAAATTTTAATTTTTTTTTCAAATGTTATCTTTTTTAAATCGGTAATTTCATCATTATTTTCATTAGAAATTTCTAAAATTATTTTTAATTCTTCTTCTTGATAAATTTTATATATATTTTTTTTATTGCTTCGTTTAGATAAGACTATTTCACAAACCAAGTCATACTTAATAAAACTCAAAAAATTTACATTTATCGAAAAAAAATTTTTAATTTTAATTTTTTTTAATATCTTTATTAATATTAATGATCCATGAACAATATTTTCACCAAATTGAGAAAGATAACCAATGCTTTTTATTAAGTGAATAGAATTATTATCTCCACTTAATCTAGAAAAATTCACTCCATCTTTTCTTTTAATGACAATTTTTTTTACAGTTACATTATTCATTAGAAAATATATTTATCTCCTAAATATATAAGTAAGCCTAAAGATATGCCTATAATTATCCAGTATAAATTTTCTTTCATATAATTATAAAAATTTTTTTAAATTTGGTTTAAAGTAATTTAATCCTTTCATGACTTTTCCTTTTTCGTTAAAAATAGGTTTTCCATTTTCATCTAATTTACTCATATTTGAATTTTGAACTTCATTAAAACAATGATCAAGATTAATACCAAAAGCATGTCCAGCCCCATACGTAACATAAAGTATATCAGTAAGAGCATCGGCTGCTTCTGTAAGATTCTTTTCTTGTATGGCAGTTTTAAATTCTAGCAATTCTTCCTCTATTAAACTTATCCTGAGTTTAATAATTTTTTCACTTGGAAATGATGCTTTGCTTTTTACTTCTTGGCCAAAAGTTTGCATGAATTTTTTTACTCTTTCAAAGTTTGTCATATTTTCTCCATATAATTTTTATAATATAAGTGTATTATATCAAAGAATCACAAATGAAATATAGATCTGAATTCGACAGTATTGGTAAAATCAAAGTACCTGGTGATAAATATTGGGGTGCTTCTACAGAAAGGTCAAATAAATATTTTAATATAGGAGATTTTCTCGTAAGGCCAATCGTTATTTGTTCTATCGCAATAATTAAAAAAGCTGCAGCAATTGTAAATTCTAGAAATAAGGATCTAAGTCCTAGATTAAGTAAATACATAATAAAAGCTGCCGAAGAAATTATTAGAGGAAAACACTCAGATCATTTTCCTTTAAAAGTTTGGCAAACCGGTTCAGGCACCCAAACTAATATGAATGTTAACGAAGTGATAGCTAATAGGGCAATTGAAATGATGGGTGGAAAAATGGGATCAAAAAAACCAGTTCATCCAAATGACCACGTTAATAAATCTCAATCAACTAATGATGTCTTTCCCACAGCTATGCATATTTCTATTGCTATTAAGACAAAGGAAAAACTCTTGCCATCTTTAAGATTGCTAGAAAAAGAATTGAGAAAAAAGTCTAAAGAATTCAAAAAAATAGTTAAAGTTGGAAGAACTCATCTGCAGGATGCAACACCCTTAACATTAGGTCAAGAATTTTCTGGTTATGAGTCCCAGTTAAAAAAATGCATAATAAGAATAGAAAATGCTTTAAAAGAAATTTACAGTTTAGCACAGGGTGGTACTGCTGTGGGTACGGGCTTAAATACTAGAAAAAATTTTGATAAAAAAATTATTAAAGAAATAAGTAGAATAACAAAACTTCCGTTCAAACCATCAAAAAATAAATTTGCAGCTCTTGCAGCACACGATGAAATAGTAAATTTCTCTGGAACTTTAAATACTACAGCAGTTTGTTTGATGAAAATTGCAAATGATATAAGATTTTTAGGATCAGGACCTAGGGCAGGTTATGGAGAACTTATATTACCTTCTAATGAACCTGGTTCATCTATTATGCCAGGAAAAGTAAATCCTACACAATCTGAAGCAGTTACTATGGTTTGTGTAAAAGTTATAGGAAATCATAATGGTATTACTATGGCTGGATCCCATGGTCATTTTGAATTAAATGTTTTTAAACCTTTAATAATTCATAATATTTTACAATCCATTGAGATAATGAGTGACTCTTCCAAAACTTTTGCCTCGTATTGTGTAAAGGGAATTAAAGCAGACAAGAAAAGAATAAAATATCTCTTAGACAATTCTTTAATGCTTGTTACAGCTCTAGCTCCTAAAATTGGATACGACAAAGCGGCGGCTATTGCTAAACTCGCTCATAAAAATGGAACTACTTTAAAAGAAGAAGTTGTTAAAGCAGGATTTTTAAAAGAAAAGGAATATGATAAAATAATGAATCCTTTAAAAATGACTAAACCAAAGTAAATTAATTTGTTTGTGCGATAAATTCTTTAATTTTATCTGTTTCAAATATATTGAAAAAACTTTTATCAAACAAAATGTCTTCAAATTTTTCTTTGAAAAATCTCATTTCTTCTTCATTTGCTAAATAATTCTTACCAAATTTAATTCTTTTAAAATTAATTCTTTGATTTATTAAATTTATTGAACTATGAATTTCTCCCACAATTAAGTCATCTCCTATATCTTTTGATATTGAAAAATATTTAAAAAACTTTTTCTTGTCCTTAATAATTAAAGCACAAATTAGATTTAATCTAGGGTATTCATCGCTAAATAAAACATCTCCCTCACAATTTAATTCTCCACCTTTGGTTAATATCTTGTTAGAAAAAAATAATCTTCCATATGCCAAATTTACATCAGAGGAATAACTATCAATAAGACCTGATTGATATTTTTTTTTTTTATAATAAACATTAATATTACTATTTAGTTTTTTAATGATTTCTTTATTGACTAGTATTTTATCTAAATTTATTTTACTAAAAAAATCTTTATCAATTTCCTTGATATAAATATTTGAATTAGATATAAAAAAAGGATCTAATCTTAATTGGCTATCTAGAGAAATTGATAAATTTTTATTCTTAAAATTAGATTTATTTATTTTTAGTTGTTCATTTTCTAAAATAAAATTAAATTTTAATAAATTGTCTAAAAAACTTATTTTCGAAGAACCTTGTATCGTATTTTTTAAGTTTTTTTCCTCAAAGTCAAAATTTGCTTTAACACCTGTATCTAAAATTTTAAAATTTAAATTTTGATTGTTTTTTTTTAATGATGCTTTAAATTTTTTGTCAAATATCATTCCATTAATATCATATTTTTTATATCCATAATTAGAAAAATTTATATCCTCTATCTTAATTAAAAAAGCATCATCCTTTTTAAAATTTAAATTTAAATTCTTAAAAACTGCTTTAAGATTTAATTTATTCAGATAATTAATAAACTCTCTAAATTTATTGACTTCAAGTGACATATCAATTTCTGTAAGAAGAATTCTTCTTGATTTAAAATTTTCATAATTATAAATATTTTTATAATCTAAAAAAATATTTAATTTTTTTGATTTTAAATTTAAAGATTTATCTATGATTTCAAGACTTACATTTTCTATCTGTAAATTTGGAGTGGGAAAAACGTAGAAATTGATAAGTTCATGTTTTTTTAATTCCAAGCCATAACTACTAATTAAATATTTCTTAATAATTTCTTGTTTTTTTTCATAATCAAAAAATTTTGGAATTATAAGAAATAAAGTTATAGAAATTAAAAAAATTATGAATACATACCTTAGAAAGAAAAAAAATTTAAAAAAATTCCAATACTTACTGTGAATACTTTTATAAATTTTATTAATCATTTTTTTATTTTTATAACTAGTGTATAAATGAAATTTTTCTAGTATGAATAACATTAATAAATTAATTGAAAATCTAAACAAAGAGCAAAAAGAAGCAGTATTAAATACTGAGGGACCAAATTTAATTGTTGCTGGTGCAGGATCCGGAAAAACTAGAGTTCTAACAACAAGATTAATTCATATTATTGATAAAAAAAAAGCGTGGCCAAATCAAATATTGTGCGTAACTTTTACCAATAAAGCTGCAAAAGAAATGCAAAATAGAGTGATGACTCACATTAAAGGAAATTCAAACGCTATTCCTTGGTTGGGAACATTTCACTCTATTAGTGTAAAATTCCTTAGACGACATGCGGAAGCTTTAGAATATAAAAGTAATTTCACTATTCTAGACACCGATGATCAAAAAAAACTCATTAGAAACATAGTCAAGGGAGAAGATCTTGATGCAAAAAAATTTTCTCCTCAATTAATTATGTATCATATAGATCAATGGAAAAACAAAGGTCTTCTACCAAAGGATGTGGATATTAAAAAATCTGGATCAATTATTAAATCAATTTTAAAAGTATATGAAATTTATCAAAAGAAGATAAAAGATTTAAATGCATTTGATTTTGGAGATTTAATTTTATTTTGTGTAAAACTTTTTGAAGAGCATAAAGACATAAGAGAAATTTATCAAAAACACTTTAAATATATTTTAGTTGATGAATTTCAAGATACTAATTTTATTCAGAATAAATGGTTAAATTTATTAGTAAATGAAAAACAAAATATTTGTTGTGTAGGAGATGATGATCAATCAATTTATAGTTGGAGAGGAGCAGAAATTAAAAATTTCTTAACCTTTGACCAAATCTACAAAAATTGTAAAGTTTTCAAATTAGAACAAAATTATAGGTCAACAAAAAATATCCTGGAAACAGCTTCCACACTTATTTCTAATAACTCTAATAGAGTTGGAAAAAAATTATGGTCATCTGCTGTTCAAGGAGAGCCGGTCAAGTTGACTTGTTATAAAAGTGGAAAAGATGAAGCTCAAGGAATTAGTGATATAATTGAGCATAATCTAAAAAAGAAATATTCTCTTAACGAAGTATCAATATTGGTAAGAGCCATTTACCAAACAAGAGAATTTGAAGAGAGATTCATGCAAGTAGGAATAGGTTACAGAGTGTTAGGAGGAATTAAATTTTATGAAAGAGCTGAAATAAAAGATGCAGTTTCTTATCTAAGAATTATTAATCAAAAATATGATGATTTAGCTTTAGAAAGAGTAATTGGTTCTCCCAAAAAAGGAGTTGGGGAAAGCACTTTAAATCAAATATATCTATTTGGTAACGAAAACAAACTTTGCTTAGAAGACTCTATAATAAAAATTTTAGAAAAAGGAGAATTTAAACCCAAAATCAAAACTACGCTCAAACAATTAATTAACCTGATTTCTAAATGGAGAAAAAATTCAATAAATATGAAGCACTATGATCTGCTTAAATTAGTTTTAGATGAGTCAGGATATTCTGCAATGTTAAAAAATAAAAAAGATTTAGAAAATGAAAATAGATTAGAAAATTTAAAAGAGTTATTAAGAGCTATGCGAGATTACGATAATTTACAAAATTTTTTAGAACATGTAGCATTAGCAACTTCTATTGATCAAGAATGGGAAGGAGCAAAAGTAAATCTAATGACTATGCACGCCGCGAAAGGGTTAGAATTTAATGTAGTCTTTTTACCTGGATGGGAAGAAGGACTCTTTCCTCATCAAAAATCTCTTGAAGAAAAAGGAGACTTTGCCTTAGAGGAAGAAAGAAGATTAGCTTACGTTGGAATCACAAGAGCAAAAGAAGAAGCTTATTTGTCATTTGCTATGAAAAGAGCTTATCATGGTGATTGGATGGATGCTTTGCCATCTAGATTTATAAATGAAATTCCTGAGGAAGGTGTTGAAAAAAATGAAATAAATATTAATAAAACCATTGAAGACTTTGAATTTAACCAAGATAACTCAATTGAATTTGATGAAGAATATAGAAGTCCTGGATGGAATAGATTTAAAAAAAATAAAGAACTTAAATGGAAAAAATAAATAGGCTTAAAAAATTATTTAATAACTATAAGTTAGATGGATATATTGTACCAAAGAATGATGAATTTTTTGGAGAATATGTCCCAGAAAATAATGATAAATTAAAATTTATAAGTAACTTTTCAGGTTCTTTCGGTTTTGCCTTAATTTTAAAAAATAAAAATTACTTATTCGTTGATGGAAGATATAGTCTGCAAGCTAAAATTGAAAGTGGTAAGTTGTTTAATATTGTTACTATTCCTAATAAATTCCCATCAGACATATTAAAAAAGAAAAAATTGAAAATTGGTTTTGACCCGAAATTATATACACAAAAAACTTTAAAAATATTTTTTCAAAAAACTAAATGTGAAATGATATCTATAAATCATAATTTAATTGATAAATTGCAAAATAATGAAAAAAAAATTAAAAATATAAAAAAGTTTTACCTTCTACCTAAAAATGCAGTTGGTAAAAATTACAAAGTAAAAATTAATATACTAGTTAATTTAATGATAAAAAAAAAGATTGATTTTCAATTTATATCTGCAAGTGAGAATATCGCTTGGCTTTTAAATATAAGAGGTCAAGACTCTAAGTTTACACCTATCCCTAATGCATATTTAACTCTTGATTCAAGTTACAATATAAATTTATTTTGTGATTTAAAGAAAATTGAACATAAATTTAAAAATAAATTTAAATACATCAAATTTATAGATATTAAATTTACTAATTTATTTCTCTCAAAAATAAATAATAAAAGAATTTCTATAGATTCCTCATCATGTTCTATATATTTTGAAAATATTTTAAAAAAAAATAATAAAATTGTTGAATTTTTAGATCCAACGTATTTTTTAAAATCTATAAAATCCAAAATAGAAATAAAAAATACTATTAAATCTCATATTGATGATGGAGTTGCACTTACTAAATTTATATTTTGGCTTAAAAAAAATTATAGAAAAAAAGGAATTAATGAAATAAGTGCTCAAGAAAAATTATTTAAATTTAGAAAAAAAAATAAAAATTTTAAATTTTTAAGTTTCCCAACGATATCAGGCACTGGTCCTAATGGAGCAATTATACATTATAGAGCCTCCAAAAAAAGTAATAGAAAATTAAAAATAGGTGATATTTATTTAATAGACTCAGGAGGACAATATAATTTTGGAACAACAGATGTTACTCGTACAATATCATTAAATAATAAGAATAAAAGAATTAAAGAAATTTTTACTAGAGTTTTGAGAAGTCATATTGCAGTAGCTAATTATAAAATAAAAAATAATACTTACGGTTCTCAAATTGACAATGTGGCCAGAAAACCTTTAAAAGAAATTAATTTAGATTATGCTCATGGTACAGGTCATGGAGTTGGATATTTTTTAAATGTTCATGAAGGTCCTCATGGTATATCAAAAAATAATAAAATTAGATTTAAAGAAGGAATGATTCTTTCTAATGAGCCAGGGTATTATGAAAAAGGTAAATTTGGAATAAGAATTGAAAATCTTGTTAGAGTAAAAAAAAATAAAAAAGGTCTTTTATTTGACAGTTTGACTCTAGCTCCAATAGAAAAGACTCTAATAAATAAAAATTTTCTTAAAAAAAAAGAAATTAATTGGTTAAATAATTATCATAAAAACGTTTTTAATAATCTTAAAAAATTTATGAATAAATCAGAATTATTTGATTTAAAGGAAGCTTGTTCAAAGATTTAGGGTTTTATACCATTCTTCTTCTTTAATAATTTTAATATTTAATTTTTTTGCACTTTCAATTTTTTTTTTTGTTGGTTTAGAATTACCTATAACCAAAATATCTAGTTTTTTTGAAATTGTTCCCAAAACTTTTCCTCCATTATTTTCAACTAATGACTTTGCTTCAGATCTACTCATCTTATCAAAACCACCAGTAAACATAATATTTTTATTAGAAAATTTTCCCTTCTTATTCTGAGCTTTAAAATCTTTAATCTTTAAAACATTAACTAAGTTTTTTACGATCTCTACATTTTTATTATTAGAAAAAAAATTATCAATTGACTCAATTTGAATTTCACCGATTCCGTCAAGATCAACTAAATTTTTTAAATTTTTTTGTCTTTTTTCCTCATCAAATAAATCTAAAAATCTTTTTATAGACTTAAAATAACTAGCTAAAATTTTTGCGCTTTCTTGGCCTATATGTCTTATTCCTATTGAAAAGATAAATCTATTTAGTTCTATAATCCTAGATTTTTCTATCGCTTTTTTTAAATTATCAATTGATAAGTCTCCCCATCCTTCAAGACCTCTTATTTTACTATAATTAATTGTAAAAATATCAGATGGTTTTCTTATTAATTTTAACTCCCAAAATTGGTCAATTACCTTTTTGCCTAGTCCATCAATATTAAAAGAATCTTTTGATACGATATGTTTTAATTTTTCTTTGGCAATAAAATTACAATCGAAACCTCTAAAACATCTTCGAACTGCATCTTCTTTTTTTGTAGATTTGTTTAATTCTTTTTTTGTAATTGAGCCACATAAACATTTTTCAGGAAAAATATATTTTAAACTATCTTTATTTCTTTTTGATATATCGACTGAAATTACTTGAGGAATTACGTCCCCTGCTCTCTGTATTTGAATCGTGTCACCAATTCGAATATCTTTTCGATTTATTTCATCTTCATTATGTAATGTTGCGTTAGATACAACGACACCCCCAACTGTAACTGGTTCTACTTTCGCAACTGGTGTTATAGCTCCTGTTCTACCAACTTGTATAACAATATCTTTAATTTTTGTGACTGCTTTTTCGGCGGAAAATTTATAAGCAATTGCCCATCTTGGAGAATTAGATGTGTTACCTAATCTTAATTGTAGTTTTAAATTATTTACTTTGTAGACTAGACCATCAATATCATAATCTAGTGATGACCTGATAGAGTCTACCTTAGAATGTTGTTGTTCAATTTCCTCTAAATTTTTAACTACTTTAGACAATGGATTTGTAGAAAATCCCCAATTACTTATCATTTTTAAAAACTCTGATTGTGTATTAAACTTCATAGGTTCTATAAAACCAAATCCATAAGCAAAATATTGTAGAGGTATTTTAGAAGTTTCTTTTGGATCTTTTTGTCTAAGAGATCCTCCTGCTGCATTTCTTGGATTAGCAAAATTACCTTTTAATTTATTAAATTCTTTTTTACCTATATATATTTCTCCCCTAATTTCTAATAAACTAGGAACTTCATTATCATTTATTTTTTTTGGTATATTCTTTATAGTTTTAAGATTTTCTAATATATCCTCTCCTACTATTCCGTCTCCTCTTGAAAGACCTTTAGTAAGAATACCTTTTTCATAAATCAAAGTTGCTGAAATACCATCTATTTTAGGCTCTGAAGAAAGTTCAATATTATTGTCTTTGGTATTTAAAAAATTGTTAATTTTTTTTAAAAAGTCTTTCATATCTTCTTTTTTAAAAGCATTAGACAAAGAAAGCATAGGTTTTAAATGTTTAACTTTTTTAAATTTATTTGAAGGAGGAGAACCAACTAGTGTTCTATTTAATTTTAATTTTTTTAAAAATATGTTATTTTTTTCTAAATCATTAATTTCTTTCTTCAAATTATCATATTCAGAGTCGGATATTTCTGGATTATCATTATTAAAATATAGTTTGTTATGTTTGTTTAATAGTTTTATCTTTTTTTTGTATCTATCGATTATAGTAAGCTTATTAACCATTTTATTATTTTATTTTTCTCAGAATTTTTTTAAAAAAACTATCGTCTTTTTTACTTTCAACTTTTTTTACAATTTTATAGTCTTTATTTAAAACTTTATAGGATTGCTCAAACCACTCACTAGAATTATAGTTGTAACCTAAAATTTTTGCATATTTCTTGGCTTCTTGTTCGAGACCAATGTGATAATTTATTTCTACTAATCTATGAAGTGCTTCTTCTATAAATACTGTTTTTTGGTATTCTTTTACTATTTTTTTTAATCTATTTATTGCAGGAATCCATTTTTGTATTGAAATATAATATTTCGCTACATATAGCTCCTTTGCAGCAAGTTGATTTTGAATTAAATCTTTTTTAAATTTTAGATCTATAGCGTATTCAGATTCGGGGTATTTTTCTAAAAAAAAATCTATTTTTTTATCTGCTAAAATTAAAGGTTTTAAATCTTTTTTTTCATCTGTGATCTGCTCATAATGTATTATTGCAATTAAATAGTGAGCATACAAAATATTTTTATCTGCAGGATATTTTTTTAAAAATCTATCTAAATTACCGAGTGCTTCTGAATAAAAATTTATTCCATAAAGTGAGTAACTTGACATAATTGCTGACTTTGCAGCAAACTCAATAATTTCAAAATTTAGTTCTGCTTCAGAAAATTTTTTATTAGCATAAAAATAATCACCATTTTCAAAAAATACATAACCCTCTTCGTAAAGTTGATAAGGATCAATTTTTTTAATATCTTCATTTAATGACTCTTTTTTTGCACAATTTGTTGTGATAAAAAAAATTAATATTACAAAAATTAATTTATGATACATTTCTTAAACATATCAAATAAACTATACTAGGTAAAATTTTGTTTTGTTAAATACTAGCTGAAACTGATTTTTTTGATGATTCTGTAATTTGATTATTTTCTTCACTTGAATTAACATTTTCTAAAGACCAATTAGATTTGTCTGAAAAAAATTTTATAAGCAATTTATTTGTCAAAGCATGGCCCCCTTGAGAAGTCTTGACATGACCAAATATTCTATACCCAGAGAGCATTAGATCTCCAAGACAATCTAAAATTTTGTGATAAACGAATTCATGTCTGTTTCTCAGACCATCATCATTTAATATCTCATTTCCTCTAATTACTATTGCATTTTCAAGGGAGCCGCCTTTAGCTAATCCCTGACTTTTTATAAAATCAATATCCTCATATAAACAAAAAGTTCTTGAGGTATAAATATTAGTTAAATCACCATCACTAAGTTTGAACTCTTTTCTTCTAGTTCTAATTAAAGGGTTGCTATAAACAATTTCAAAATCAACTATTAAGTCATTTGCTAATGGTTCAATAGAAATAGATTTTACTCCTTCTTGAATTTCTACTTTTTTTAAGACTTTAATAAATTTCCTTAATTTTTTTTGTTCTTTTGTACCAACATTTCTTATAGCTTCTACAAACTCACTGGCTGAACCATCTAATATTGGAACCTCAGCAGCATCGATTTCGACTAAAGCATTATCTATTCCTTCTCCAAAAAAAGCTGCCATCAGATGCTCTACTGTTGAGACAGTGGTTCCACTGCTATTTTTAATCTTTGTACATAGTATTGGTTCTACAACATTTTGATAGTTTGCCTCTATCAAGTTCTCTTTATCAATATCAACTCTACAAAATTTTATTCCAAAATTTTCTACTGCTGGTTTGATAGTTAAATTAGCATTTATACCGTTGTGCAAACCAACTCCAAAAAGTTTTATTGTATCTTTAATTGTTTTCTGATTTTGTTGAGGCATTGAAATTTATATACATAATAGTGTAACCCAGATTAAAACAACAAATGTTTCAAAAAAAAACAACAAATTAATCAAAAATAGACTTAAAAATCTTAGAAATTAATGAGTTTTTAGATTGAGTAACTGGTATAGCTTCTTTTTTCCAACCATAAAATAATAAGTTAGCTGCATTAATAATTAGCTGGTCAATTTGGAAGTCATTAATTGAAACAGTCTTAAAATTATCATTTTTTGAAAAATAGGATTCGAAACTATTATGAAAATTTTCAAATACATCTTCCTCTTCAATTATTATATACACTTTATCACAATTTTTTCTAAACGAATTTATATTAATATTTTTTTTAAAAATAATATTTGAAATTTCCTCTATTCTAGCATTTGCTATATCTAAAATTAGTTTTTTTCTAATTTTCCTATAACTATCATTTGTAAAATATTTTTCATTTAAATATTCATCTTCTTTATAATCTTTATTTACGAAAAACTTATCTAATAAAATATTTGATATAATTTCATGATTAATAGAACAAACTTTTTCAATATCTTTTAATATTATATTTGATCCAAATTTGAAATGTTCTACGTATCTGTATGAAGATTTATCGAAAAAACTTATGTCAGACTTTTCTTTACTAATCTTAATTTTAAAAAAAGTTTCATTATTATCTTTATTGATAAGTTGTATACCTTCAATAAAGTTTTTGATTAATACTTTCTTTATATCTATATTACTTTTATTAAAAATTTGTTTTATATTTTTTAAATCATTGCTTCTAATTAAGAAAAAAGTAAGTTCATGACTATAAAAATCCCCATACAAACCTATTGGTAAATTTTCAATACTAGTTCCATCTAAAATATTCTTTGAATTAAAAATATGTAAAATGCTTTTTTCTTTTTCATTTTCCGTTATTACTGATTTAAGAGAGTTCAAAATATAAGAAATATTTTCTTTTAAAACTTGAAATCCATTTAGTTTTTTAAATCCAGAAATATTAATACTAGAATACTCAAAATTATCTATAATTATAGTTACTTCTTTAAAAACACAATCTAGCTTGTCTTCAATTAAATGTATATTTTTTTTTATTATTTCTTGAGCTTGGTTAATATTTGTAAATTTATTTTCTATTATTCCTTCATTTTTTATGATGATTTTTTCAATGATCTTTATATTTTCTTTTTCATCTATTATTCCTACTACAAAAATATAATTTGAATAATTAATTTCAACAAAAAGGATAGGAACATTTATTGGCATAATTAATTTAAGATTAGTTGATCTTTAATCCTATAATCAAAAATCTTATAATTATCAAAGTTGCTTTTAGATTTTGAAAGCATAAAATTTTTTAAACTAAACAAATAATCTTCTACGGGTAGTTTTATAATTTTTCCATCAACCATTATTAAATCCCACCTTCCAGATTCAAAGAAATAGAATGATCTTATCATATGTAAAGGAAACTTTACATTTTGAAGATCTAAATATAAAGAATAGAAATTTTCTCCATTTCCAAACACTGTAGGTAAATCCTTATAGAATTCTATATCTATAAAATTTATCAAGTCACCTTTATTAGAAATATAAAATTTTTTTTGTTTATTTTGCAAGATAGCTATTACTTTTTTTTCTACAATCATCAATTTTAGGTTATTTGGATATATTTTTTTTATAGTAAAACTTTCAATAAAATCCTCCTTTTTTAGATTTTCTTCTATGTTTTCAATATTTAGAAAAAATAAATTTTCATTATATAAAAAACTTAATCTATCTTTAATCTTTTCTGTTTTAATGATGGTATTGTTTTCGATTTCGATATTTTCTATATTTAAATTCAAATCTTTGATAAAACTGAATTTTGGAGAGTAAGTAGTTAAAAGAACAAAAAGTAAAATCAACCCAAAAAAAGATTTTTTCATTTGTTTAAGCTGGCATTTAATAAGATTTTTTTGACTAAATTTTCAAAAGATATTCCTTTATACTTTGCTATTTCCGGCACTAGTGACAAACTAGTCATGCCTGGTTGAGTATTAATTTCTAAAAGATAAAACTGATTTTTAAAAAATTTAAAATCTGATCTAGTTATGCCGTTACAACCTAGTGCTTGATGAGCTTGTTTTGCAATTTTAAGAGCTTCTCTATATTTATCTTTTTTTAAGTTAGCAGGCATAATATGTTTAGTCCTTGCTGACTTAAAGTACTTTGCTTTATAATCATAAAATTCCCTTTTGGGTTTCAGTTCAATTGCTCCTAAAGGAACACCATTGATTACAGCTACTTGGATTTCTTGCCCTCCGATATAAGTTTCAAAAATTAGTTCTTCATATTTCTTAAAAAGAGATATTGATGATTTATCCAGTTTATCTAAGTTTTTGCATATTTTTACTCCGATGCTAGAGCCTTCGCTAATAGGTTTGACTACAATAGGAAATTTAATTTTTTTTCTTTTTATGTAGGTCTTTAACTTCGATTTATTATAATTTTTTTTTCTTAATACAAAATATTTTGGTGATTTAATTTTATTTTTTTTAAAAATTTCTTTTGAAATTTTCTTATTCATTGCATTATAAGAGCTGATCACTCCTGAGTGAGTATAAGGAATTCTTAAGTATTCAAAATAACTTTGTGCCACTCCATCTTCTCCATCTTTTCCATGGAGAGCATTAAAGATTACATCAGTTTTGTTAGCATCGATTAAACTAAGTGTTTTTTTTTTAGGATCAAAGGTAGATACTTTGTGACCCATTTTCTTTAAAGCTTTAATACACGCTGTTCCACTAGCAAGACTGATTTCTCTTTCTCCAGATGTCCCACCAAGGACTACTAAAACTTTTCTATTTTTCATCACCAATAATCTTTATTTCTAGTTCAAGGTTCACTCCAGTTTTAAATTTTACCTGTTTTTTAACTTGGTTTATTAGTTTTTCTATATCTGAAGCTTTTGCTTTACCCTCATTAACAAAAAAATTACAATGCTTATTAGAAATTTTTGCATCTCCAACACTAAATTTATCACACCCGGACTCTTTTATTAACATCCATGCTTTTTTATCATTATGGTTTTTAAAAGTACTGCCTCCAGTTTTTATTTGACTAGGTTGTGATTCTTTTTTTTTTTTTTATGAATTCTTCTTGTTTCTTTTCAATTAATTTTTTTGGAGAAGGATTACCTCTAAGTATGGCAGAAAGAATTATATAATCGGAAGAAAGATCTGTACCTCTATAATAAAACTTAATTTCATCATTTTTTATTTCTTTTTCTCTTCCCTCAAGATCAACCACTTTAATAGATAACAATATTTTAGAAATATCTGAACCATAGCAACCACTATTCATAGTTATTGCTCCACCAATAGATCCAGGAATGCAAGATAGAAATTCCATGTTACTTATATTATTGTTTTTAGCAAAATCTGATACTTTTCTATCAAATGTTCCAGCACCCACTTCAATAGTATCTTTTTCTAATAACTTGATGTTAGAAAATTTAGAGCCTAGTTTAATCACTATTCCTTTTACTCCTGAGTCTCTTATTAAAGTGTTCGAACCAGCTCCTAAAACATATATCTTATAACTATATCCTCTAATTTTTTTTATAAATTCAATTAATTGATCTTTATTTTTTGGACGAAAAAATATATCTGCTGGTCCTCCTAGGTTAAACCAACTGTACTTAGATAAATTTTCATTTATTATCACATTGTCACCAAAATTTTTTTGAATAATATCTTTATTTAAATTCATAAACTAAATTTTAATTCTCTCATCCAATAAGAAATAGAGCCTGCTCCCATTCCAATTATAATTTCGTTATCTATTAAATTCTTTCTAAAATAATTGGATAATTCATTTTGATTTTTTACAAGAACTACTTGAGTTTTTGAGTTTTTAGCTATCGAATTTGCAAATTTAAATAAATTAAAATTTAAATTTTTCTTTTCTCCTGCAGCATACAATGGGCAAAGCAAAACCAAGTCAGACTTTACAAACGATTTAGAAAAAGCCTTTTTTAGACTCATAACTCTAGAATATCTATGTGGTTCAAAAACAGTAATAATTTTCCTATTATTATAAGCTTTATCAACTGCGCTTAATATAGAGGATATTTCTGTAGGGTGGTGAGCATAATCGTCAAAAAATTCATTTTTATTTTTTGTGAATATTTTAGTCATTCTTCTTTGTACTCCAGAAAAGTTTTTCAAAGCCTTTTTTATAATATTTATTTTTACTCCAAGATTTATACAAACTGCTAAAGCAGCTGTTGCATTAAGAACATTATGTTCTCCAATTAATTTTAAATTTACATTTTTGATTTTTGTTTTTTTATTATTAAAATTTTTATAATCTAAATCAAAAAAAGAATATTTACTATTATATCTGGGATTGCTAATTCTATAATTGGCTTCTTTACTAAAACCATATGTTAATATATTTTTATTTTTTATTTTCTTTAGAATTTTTTTAATATTTTTATTGTCAATACAGATTAAAGATTTTCCAATTACTGGTGTCTTTTCTATAAATTGTATAAACGCATTTTCTAAATTTTTATAGCTTTTGTAATAGTCTATATGTTCGTAATCTATATTAGTTACTATTGAGTAGTTAACAGGTAATTTTAAAAAACTTCCATCAGACTCATCCGCTTCTAAAATTGCCCACTCTCCTTTACCTAATTTGGCATTACTATTAAAAGAATTAATAACTCCTCCATTAAAAATTGTTGGATCTAACTTTTGATCAGATAAAACTTTTGCTACTAAAGATGTTGTAGTAGTTTTTCCATGAGAGCCTGTAATAACAATATTCTTTTTTAATGAAACTACATTAGCTAAAACTTCTGCTCTTGAGTAAATAGGAATTTTTCTTTTTTTTGCTTCTTTAATTTCAATATTATTATCTCTGATGGCAGACGATTTAACTATTATCGTTACATTTTTTAAATTTTTTTTTGCATGTCCGATATAAACTTTAATCCCTACCTTTGAACAATTTAATGTATTTTTATTTTTATTTTGATCACTTCCTTGTATTTTAAAACCCATAGTTTTCATGACCTGAGCCAAACCACTCATGCCTATACCACCAATTCCTATAAAGTGAATAATTTCTTTTTGCCCAATTCTAATATTCTTCATTTTTATTTAATAACTTATCAATATTTTCATATACTCTTTTATCAGAATATTGACTTTGTTTATCTATCAGTTGTCTTAATAAAGATTTGTCTTCATTAATTTTTTTAAGTAATTGAAATAGTTTAATTTTTAAATCTTTTTCTTCTACTAAATAGCTATAACCATTTTTTTTGTAATAAATAGCATTTTTTAATTGATGATTGTCTGCAGAAGAGGGCAAGGGAACTGTTATAAAGGGTATTTTAGCATTAATTAATTCTGCTAACATAGAGGACCCTGAGCGAGTTATAACCAAGTTGATTTTAGAAAAATAATCTAAAATATTGTCACTAAAATTAAAAATTTCAAAATCAATTTTAAGATTAGAATAAAAAGAGGATAAAATTTTATTTTGTTCAGGCAAACATTGTTGGTAAATCTTTATAGGTATATTGATTTCATTACATTTTTTAAAAATTTCTGGAAGAGTTTCGGCAAAGATCTTTGCTGCTTGACTGCCTCCTAAAATTAAAATTTTTAATTTTTTATTTTTTGAATTAACATCAATTGTAGCTTTAAAATTTAGTATTTCTTTGCGAATTATATTTCCTATTTCATACACTTTTTTTTTATACCTTTCTTTAACTCCTTGTAATTCCTTAAATGAAACAAAAACTTTTTTAGCAAATGGTAACAAAAATCTATTTGCTTTTCCCATATGTAAATTATTCTCATAAATAATAAATTGAATTTTCAAAATTTTTGCAGCTATACAAATAGGAAATGATGAATATCCGCCCATACCAAAAACTAAATTTGGTCTATTTTTTGATAAAAAAATCAATGATCTTAATATAGAGTAAAAGATGATTAATGCTGAGAATAGTAATTGAAATATGTTTTTACTGAATATGGTTGCAGAAGGTATTTGAATAATTTCAAAATCATTGTATTTTTTTAAATATTTAAAACCTCTTTTGTCTGTAATCATTACAACTTTTATTTTATTATCAATAAAATGTTTGGCCAAACTATAAGCAGGAAAAATATGCCCACCTGTTCCCCCTGATGCAATAATTATTTTTTTTATATTTTTATTCATCGGGATCTAATTTAATTTTTGTATAATTCAAAATTATTCCAGCTAATACCGAGCTTCCAATCAGAGAAGATCCACCATAACTTAAAAAAGGCAATGTCATTCCTGTTGTGGGCAGTAAACTTGTATTTACTCCAATATGTATGAATGTTTGAAAAATTAGAAGTGAAGAAAGACCACATAAAGATAGTTTTAAAAATTCATCTTTTTTTTGTACGCAGTTTTTTATAATTCTAAAAGCAATATATAAGAAGATAGTAATTATTAAGATGGATACAATAGAACCATATTCTTCGGATATTACTGCTATTATATAGTCTGTATGAGCTTCTGGAACATTATCTTTTAAAATTCCCTCCCCCATTCCCTGGCCCTTGAGTCCTCCTTGTTTAATAGCATCTAAAGCTCTTGAGGACTGAAAGGTATCTCCTTTACTTGGATCTAAAAAAGTAACTAAACGATTAATTATGTATCCAAATTTTTCAGGCATTAAGAATAAAAGACTAAATATAAAAATAATAAAGATAATAAAAAAACTAAATATATAAAAAAGACTGACTCCTGAGACAAATACCGTTGCAATCCAGCTTCCTACAAGCAAAATTGATTGCCCAAGATCAGGCTGATCTATTAAAAGAATTATTACAGAGGTTAATAAAAGAAAGCTAAAAAAATATTTTGTTTGAGAATTTTTTAATTTTTCTAAAGTTAATATTTTAACAGTAACTAAAATAAAAAAAGGTTTTAAAAGTTCTATAGGTTGCAATCTAAATAAATATAAGTCTAACCATCTTTTAGCTCCTTTTACTTCCACTCCAATAATAGGAACTAAAATTAATAATAAAAAAGATATTATAAAAAAAGGAATAACCATTTTTTTAAGCAATGAAGTGTCTATTGCAGAAATGATAAACATTATTATGAAAGACAGTAATGTAAAAATTAGATGTTTTGAAAAGAAGAAATAATAAGTTTTATCCAACCTCTCACCTGCTAATGAAGATGTCGAGGAAAATGAAAAAAAGAGACCTAAAAAAAATAAAATAAAAAATCCAAAAAGAATATTTTTATCAATATTTCTCCAGTAATTGTTAAATTCAAATCTAAATAAATTTTTTAGCATATATTCTGCTTAATTTTTTAAATTCATTACCTCGATTTTCAAAATTTCTGAATTGATCAAATGATGCAGCACCTGGGCTTAATAAAATAGTATTATTTATTTCTTTTGATAATTTAATATCTTTTAAAACTTGTATAACTGAGTTTTTTAAATTTTTTGTGATAGTAAAATTTACATTATCTTTTAATTGTTTTTTAAAAAAAATAATATTTTTTCCTATTATATAAGACTTAATTATATTTTTTTTTATATCTTTAAGGTTAATTTTATCTTTATACTTTGGTAACCCACCAAGTATCCAAAAAATATTTTTACTGTTATCTAAAGCAAATTTTGCAGCTTGCAAAGTTGTTGCTTTAGAGTCATTTATAAAAGTAATATTTTTTTTTTTTAAAAAAACCTCATATCTATGAGATAATCCAGAAAAAGAACTCATAGATTTAATAAAAGACTCATTTTTAATTTTAAGTAATTTTGCTAATGAATATACAAAATTCATATTTTCATCATTAATATTTGATTTTAGATAATTGTTTTTAATTTTTAATTTTACTTTTTTATAATCACTGAATTTAACTTGAACTAATTTACTTGAAAAATTATTTTTTTTAAAAATATTTTTTAAATTACTATTAATTAAAGCAAAATTATTTTTATTTTGTAATTTAAATATCTTAAATTTTGAATGAGTATAATTTTTCATTGATCCATGCCAATCTAAATGATCATTTGTGATATTTAATAACAAAGCATAATTGGGATGTATAAATTTAGAATGGCTAAGTTGAAATGAAGATGCTTCAATTACACAAATAGTATCTTTTTTAACTTGTAAATTTAAAACTGGTTTACCTATATTTCCACCTAATTTTACTTTATAATTATTTTTTTTTAGTAAATGACTTATTATTTTACAAGTTGTAGACTTTCCATTTGTTCCGGTGACGACAATTGATTTAAATTTTGAATTTGTTAAATATAATAAATCTATATCTGTAATTATTTTTTTCTTAAACTTTATCAATTTTTTTCTATTTTTTGATTTTTTTAAGCTTATGCCAGGACTTAAAACAATATAATCTACTTTATTCAAAATAATTTCAAGATTTGAAACATTTTTAAAACCATTTTTTTTTACAAGTTTGGAATTATCATCCCAAACAAAAAAGTTGGAAAAATTTTTTTTTTTAAAATAATTAACTACAGAAAGACCAGTTGAGCCTAGCCCGTAAATTAAAAATGAAAATTTTTTTAAATTTATTGTATGATACATTCACTATCGTAATTTTAATGTCGCTAATCCTATAAGTGCCAGTATTATAGCTATAATCCAAAAACGAATTACAATTGTTGACTCGGCCCATCCTTTTTGCTCAAAATGGTGATGAATTGGTGCCATTTTAAAAATTCTTTTTCCAGTAAGTTTAAAAGAAATAACTTGAATAATAACAGATACAGTTTCTAGAACAAATAACCCTCCTACTATTGCAAGTACAATTTCATGTTTTACAATTATAGCCACTGCAGCTAGTGATCCTCCTAAAGATAGAGAGCCTGTGTCACCCATAAAAATTTTTGCAGGTGGAGCATTGTACCAAAGGAATCCTAGGCAAGATCCTACTATTGATCCACAAAATATCGAAAGCTCACCCACATCCGGAATATATTGTAATTGAAGGTATTCAGAAAAAATTGTGTTCCCTACTACGTAGGATATTAATGTGAATGAAAGAGCCACCAACATCACTGGTACGGTAGCTAAACCATCTAGTCCATCAGTTAAATTTACTGCGTTAGATGATCCAATTATTACAAATAAACCAAATGGGATAAAAAAAAGACCCATGTTCCAAATTAAATTTTTAAAGAAAGGAAAGTAGAGGTTATATAAGTATTCATGATCAGAAAATTTTATCAGAATAAATAGAGCAACAGCTCCAATAATCAATTGACCAAGAAATTTTAATTTCGAGTTTAATCCTCTAGAATTTTTAAGTTTAATTTTTAGCAGATCATCTGTAAAACCTAATAGTCCCAAACTTAAAGATACAAAAACTAAAGTCCAAATATAAATATTATTTAGATCAGCCCACAATAAAGTGCTGGTAAGCATCCCAATTATAATAATTACTCCTCCCATTGTAGGTGTTCCAGATTTTTTTATAATATGATCTATAGGGCCGTCTTGTCGTATAGGACCAGAAATCATATTTTCAGAAAAAATTCTAATAAGCGGTCCTCCTATAATAAATACCACTATTAAAGAGGTGACAACTGAAAGACCTGTTCTAAAAGTCAGATATTTAAATACGTTAAGGAAAGAATAATTTTCTATAAAGGATGTGAGTAAACTAAATAACATTTATATTCCTTTTATCATTGCGCTACTAATAATATTTAATCCGGTTGCGTTAGATCCTTTTATCATCAAATAATCATTATTAGCGATTATATTCTTTAAAATAAAATCAACGTCTTGATTACACTGAAAAATATTTCCACGTTTCTCTTTTTTTAAATATTTATAGGTAAAAAGGGACTTTTCTCCCTTAACAAAAACTTTATCAATATCCGAACTGTTAATAAGTCCCGATAATTCTCTATGATAAATTTCTGATTTTTTTCCAAGCTCAAGCATATCTCCTAAAAACAAATATTTTTTAAATCTATTTTTGTTTATTTCTGAAAAGTTATTTAGTGCATTTTTAACCGAAAATGGATTGGCATTATAACTTTCGTCTATTAAATTAAAATTTTTTTTATATCTTTTAATTTTATAAATTTTTCCTCTTCCTTCAGATGGATGAAAATTTTTGAACAATTGAGCAATCTTTTTAATATCTAAATTAAGTTCTTTTAAAACAGCTAAAGATGCAAGAATATTATAAATATTAATATTTTTTATTACTATCTCTAGGACTTCACCCTTTACAGATACAGTAACTTTTTTTATTTTCTTTTTTTTTGTTATTTTAATTAAATAAATGTCTGATTTTTTGATCATTCCAAAAGTAATTATTTTAATTTTCTTTTTTTTAGCTTTTTCATTTAAATAATTAAAAAATCTGTCATCACGATTTAAAACAATCGTGCCATTTTTATCAATATTATTAATAATTTCTCCTTTTGCTTTTGCTATGCCTCTAACGCTTTTAAAATTTTCTATGTGAGCCTCTGCCACATTTGTTATTACTGCTAAATTGGGTTTTACAATTTTGGATAATTCATTTATTTCACCTGCTTTGCTCATACCAATTTCAAATACACCAAATTTGTGATTTAAATTAAGATTGGACAAACTTACTG
Source organism: Candidatus Pelagibacter sp. TMED128 (assembly GCA_002170125.1). GTDB lineage: Bacteria > Pseudomonadota > Alphaproteobacteria > Pelagibacterales > Pelagibacteraceae > Pelagilacustribacter. The sequence continues at coordinate 7,153 of NHGD01000027.1, read as the reverse complement.
GAACTCCATAATGATTGTTAAAAGATTTAGGAGAAGCATAAGTATTACCATACCTTTTTAGTAAAATACCAAGCATATTTTTCAATGAAGTTTTTCCTGCACTGCCAGTTATTGCTAAAATTTTAGCATTACAATTTTTTCTTTTCAGCTTGGCAAATTTATTAAGAAAACTAATTGTATTATCTACTTTAATAATTTTTTTGCTATTTTTTTTATGTTTGTTTGATGAAACCACAAATTTAGCACCTTTTTTTGTCGCCTTTGAAATAAATTTATTTCCATCATTATTTTTTCCTTTGATTGCTAAAAATAAATTATTCTTTTTTACGTTTCTAGAATCTATTGAAAGACCATCAAACCTATAAATTCTTTTCTTTTTAATTATTTCATTTAGTATTTTTGAATTAAATAAATAATTTTGTTCTTTTTTACTAACCAAAATTTTATTAATTTTAATTTTTTTTATTATTCTTCTATCGGAGATAGATATTATCTTATTTCCATAGTCTTGATAATTTTCATGTCCTTTTCCTGCAACTAATATTATTTCGTTAGGCTCTGCATTTAAAATAGCTTCTTTGATNGCTTGTGAGCGATTTCCTATATTAAAAAAATTGCTTCCTTTAAGATGCTTAATTATTTCTCTTCTAATTTTTTTAGGGCTTTCTTTTCTTGGATTGTCGTCAGTTACATAAATCTTATTACAAAATAATTTTGCAATTTTCGCCATTAAGGGTCTCTTCTTTAAATCTCTTTCTCCTCCACAACCAAATACTAAAGAAATATTATTATTATGATAAGTGTCTTTTATAGATTTAATAACTTCATTCAGTGCATCTGGAGTATGAGCATAATCAATAAACACTTTTATATTATTTGGGTATTTTTTTATTAGATCTAACCTTCCATCAACATTTTTAATTCCTTTCAATACATTGTTAGTTTTAGCAAAAGCTAAATTACATATCTTAGCAGCTAAGATTGCCATAGATAAATTTTTTGCTTGAAATGACCCTATTAAAGACTCAGATCTGTTTTCAATTTGATTAGGTAAGTCATTAATATCCAAAAGTTTAAGTTGTCGAATTTTAGAAATCTTTTTTAAAATTAGATATTCCTTATTAAATTTATCAGTTATTACATAGCTTCTTTTAGGTAACAATTTAGAAAATAAAATTAATTTTGCATTTAAGTATGCTTTCATAGTTTTATGGTAATCGAGATGATCCTGGCTAAAATTAGTAAATATTCCTGCTTTTAAATTTAAGTAATCTAATCTATTTTGATCCAATCCATGGCTGGAAGCTTCTATAATAACATTATCAATTTTATTTTTTTTTAATTTTTCAAGATTTTTATGAAGAGTAATAATATCAGGCGATGTAAGATTGGTTTTAATATTTCTATTTTTATATCTTATACCCAATGTTCCAATAGATGCTACTGGAATTTTGTTTTTTTGAAGTATTTGATAAAAAAAATTAGCTACTGACGTTTTTCCGTTCGTGCCAGTGACCGCAATGATATTTTTTGGCTTCAATTTATAAAATTTGCAAGTAATTTTACCCAAATAATCTCTTATTTTTTTTGTTCTAATTATGTGAATTTTTTTACTTTTAAATTTACAGTTCTCTGAACAAATAATAATAGACGCTCCCTTTTTAATAGCTTCATTAATATAATTTTCTCCGTTAGACCTATTTCCTTTTACTGCAAAAAAAATAAATCCTTTTTTTACATTTTTACTATTAAGAGCTAGACCTTTGATCTTAAGTTTTTTAAGACTTTTAGGAGAGTTTTTAATTAAGTTTTTTAGCAACATATTTGTTGTAAAACTCTTCGTTTTTTATGGCTAAAATAGGTCCAATTTTTTTTATAATTTTGCCTGCTATATAAACTGAATTCCAACCTGCTTCATTTCTAGTGCCTTTAATCTTCATTCCCCTATAATTATAAACTAAGTCAGAAGCTACCTGTGGGTTTTCTAGCATTACAAGTAAAACATATTCAGGTTTTCTTGAAGGAAACACTGAGATAAATGTGTTCAAATTTTCTTTTGTATTATTATAATTTTGTGAAGTCCCCGTCTTCCCTCCAACATCATAACCATAGATATCTGCTAGACTAGCTGTTCCCTCTTTTTCAGTCACTACTTTTCTTAAAATAGTGTTTATTTTTTTGCTAGTCTCTGAAGAAATTATCTTTTTATTATTTTGATATTTTTCTTTTTTAATTAATGTTGGTTTTATAGAATTTCCACCATTTGTTAATGATGCATATGCTGCTGTTGCTTGTAGAGGAGTCACAGCAATCCCATGACCATAAGAAATAGTTTCCAATTTACATTTATTCCACTTAAAGTTTAATGGAGTTCCTAGTTCTTCTAACTCTAATTCTGCCATATTTAATAAATTAGTTTCTTTTATAAAATTCTTATAAGCCTCAGCTCCAACTTTCTTAGCTAACATTAGAGTTCCTATATTTGAAGATCTAATCAGTATATCTTCAACGGATAAATTTTTGGGAAACTGTTTTATATCTGATATCTCATGAATTGAGCATTTTATTTTTCTAGGTATATCTTTAACTATAGTATCTGGAGAAACTAAATTATTTTCAAGTGCTAGAGCAATAGTAAATGTTTTAAAAATCGAGCCTANCTCGTAAACACCTTTGGTAATTTTATTAATATAATTTTTATTTGTAATATTTGCTCTTTTATTTATATCAAAATTAGGTAAAGAAACTAAAGACAATACCTCGCCATTATTAACATTCATTAATAGGGCAGCAGCACCAGTAGCCTTAAAAGTATTTAAAGCTCCATTTAATTCCTCATTAATTACNTGCTGAAGGTTTGTATCTAAAGTTAATTTTAATGGTTGGTTTGATAACTTTTTATCTTTAAGTTCTCTATCAAAATATTTTTCAACACCAGATATTCCATAATTATCGTAATCAACTTGACCTAAAATGTGACTATACAAATTTGCATGGGTATAAATTCTTGATTGAAAAGGTTCAAAAATTATTCCTTTTTCTCCTAAAGCCCATAGTTTTTCTTTATCTTTTTGGTTAAGTCCTCTTTTTAAATAAAAATATTTTTTCTGATTTAATTTTTCTTTAATTTCTTTTATTGAAAGATCTGGAAAGTTTAGTCTAATTTTAATAAGAAAATTTTCCTTATTTTTAATCAAATTTGGTTTTATTGCTGCATGAAAAGATTTAATATTTCTAGATATTAAAGTACCATTTCTATCTATTATATCACGTCTTAATGATACAAAATGTGAGGAATTTTTTTTTTGAATATAAAGTTCAGGATCTTTTAATGAAACGAGGGTAATTTTAATTGAAAATATTGTGATTAATGAAAAAAATAAAAAAAAAAGAAGATAAACTCTGTCTTGAAAAATATAAGATTTTTTTTCTTTTCTATTCTTTTGGTTGGTTTCTAGATAATCTTCAAAGTAAAAACTCTTCTGATTAATGTTAAAATTCTTATTTTTTCGTTTTCTTTTCATTTTTAATTTTAAGATTGGNTATTTTTTTTTGAGACGCTATAAAATCTCTATAGTCCAAATAAATTTTTGAAAAATCCATTGGAACATAATCCACTAGGGCTAAATCCTTAACTTTTTTTGATAACTTGCTTGGAGAGGAAAGATAATAATAATCTAATTCAGTTTCATACAAGTCTTTTTCTAAAATACCAATTTTCATGTCTATCTTATAAATTTTTTTTTCAACAATTCTTGTTTTATTTTTTATTGCTGAAGTAAAACCTAATAAAATTGAAAATATGCAAATTGGAATAATTATTTTAATCTTATACATGTATACTCTCCAAATCTAAATATTTTTTAAATTTAATTTCCAACTCATCTGGATAACAAAACTTATTTTTATTTCTAATAGCATATCGTAATTTAGCTGAACGAGATGGAGGATTTTTTTTAACTTCTTCACTTGAAGGTGTAAAAATTTTATTTTTATATTTATCAAACAAAGAAGTGGTATTATCATTTTCTGGAAAATACCTAGATGGATTAGATCGACTAGAAGAAAAATTGTTAAAAAAAAATTTTACAACTTTATCTTCTATGGAATGAAAGCTGATGATTAATATCTTGCCACCAGGTTTTAAAATTTTTGTTCCATTAATAATTCCTTTTATGAGTTCCGTGATTTCTTTATTTACAAATATTCTCAAAGCTTGAAAAGTTTTTGTGCACGGATTGATCTTATTGCTGTAATTTTTTCTTTTACTTTTTTCAATTATTTCAACTAATTGACTTACCTTTACTATTCTTTTAATCGATCTTGTTTTAATTATATTTTTTACAATTCTTGATCCATCTTTTTCTTCACCTAAAATTTTAATGATAGATTTTAATTCTTGTTCACTATAGTTATTTATTACTTCCTCAGCAGATATTGCTGATAATCCCATTGACATATCTAAAGTTTTTTTTGATTTAAAAGAAAAACCTCTTTCTAAATTATTCAACTGTATAGATGACAATCCAAGATCAAATATAATTCCATCAACTGTTTTATTTTTAACAACATTATCTACTTCGCTAAATCTTTTATGGTAAAAAGAAAATCTATTTGGATATTTTTTTTCTAAATCTCTAGCAAAACTTATTACAAATTTATCACGATCTAAGCCTACTACGTTTGTTTTTGGAAATTTTAATAATTCCTTTGAGTAGCTTCCACCCCCAAAAGTGCAATCTATATAAAAACCATCTTTACGAGGAGAGCAAATTTTAATTACCTCACCTAACATCACCGGAAAATGGGATAATTCCGATGATGAGGTTAGATTGTTCATAATAATGAAATTTAATCATTAAAACTTTTGTTTTCTTAAAAATGCTGGAATTTCAAAATCTTCTTCTTCGTGAGAATCTCTTTGAAATAGTTGTTCGTTATCTTCGTCATTATTTTCACTAAAATCATTTTCTACCTGTAAATCATTTTCTTGTGAAAAAAGTTGTGGAATATGATCCTCTTCATTAGTAGAAATATTAGAACTAGAATTTTTATCTTCATCTAATAAATCATTATCATTTTCACTATTTTCCATGTAAGAAGCATTTTCCATAGACACACCTGAAGGTATTTTGTCTTTATATGTTTCTAATTCAGGCTCTGTAATACCCTGTTCTGGGTTATTAATTTGGGAATGTGGTTGTTCATCATTAACTTCAAATCTTTCATCTAATTTTAAAGCAGTTGCTCCTTCAATTGAATTTAAAGTATTTTGTTCAGGATTTAAATTTTGAGAAAATAACCCTTCAGAATATCCCTGATTTCTATTTTGAATTCTAGAAACCATATTCAAAACTGTTTTTGTCTCAGTTTTATGGCTATCCAAAGCAGTTGCAACAATTGATACTCTCATTTTTCCATTCATGCTATCATCTTTTATTGCACCAAAAATTAACTCTGCTTCTGGATCTACTTCTGCTCTAACTTTTTGTACAGTTTGGTCTACCTCAAATAAAGTTAGGTCTTTTCCTCCTGTAATATTTATTAATAAACCTTTAGCTCCTTTTAAAGAGTATTCATCAATTAACGGATTGTTTAATGCCATTTCAGTTGCAGCCATAGCTCTATTTTCTCCCTCAGCTTCACCTGTGCCCATCATTGCTTTTCCCATAGAACTCATTACGGTTTCGACATCTGCAAAGTCTAAATTAATCATTCCTGGTCTTACCATTAGATCAGTGACACTTTGAACTCCATGTTTAAGAACATTGTTAGATAAATTAAATGACTCTTCAAATGTAGTTGTTTCGCTAGCAATTTTAAATAGATTTTGATTAGGCACAACAATAGCTGTGTCCAAATGTATTTTTAAAGCTTCAAGTCCCTCTAAAGCTCTTCTCATTCTTTTAGGTCCCTCATATGAGAAAGGTAATGTAGTTACACCAACTGTCAGAATATTCAATTCTTTTGCAGCTTTAGCTATAACGTGTGAAGCACCAGTTCCTGTTCCGCCACCCATACCTGCAGCAATAAAAACCATATTACTTCCCTGAATATAATTTACTATTTCTCCTATAGACTCATCAGCTGCTGCCTGCCCAATATTATGTTTTGCTCCTGCTCCTAAACCTTTTGTTAAGTTCATTCCTATTTGAATTTTTGCATGAGCTTTACTCATTTTTAAATCTTGAGCATCTGTATTAATTGCCACAAATTCAACTCCCTGCATGCCTGAGTCAATCATAGCGTTAATTGCATTTCCTCCAGCTCCACCTATTCCCAAAACTAAAATCCTAGGTTTTAATTCTTTAAGTTCTCCCCCTCCAATATTTATACTCATACTATCTCCCCTTTCTGTTTATTTTCCCATTTAAGATTTGATCTATTTTGATAGGCTTTTTTTCTTGCTAATACTTTAAATTTTTCAAATGTTTTTGGTTCCCAGATTTGAAAAGTTTTTCCAAGACCAACAAATAAAATATTACTCTTTATATTAGCATGTTTGAGTAATTTATCAGTTAATGACACTCTGCCTTCCGTATCAAATTGTAAATTTACACTTTCAGACAAGATTGAAGTTGCAAAATAATCTCTTTTTTCTTCAAAAGGATTTAACGAGTCTATTGTGTTAGATAATTTCTCAATTCTATCTTGTGAACAAGCCTCTAGGGCAGAGTGATTAAACGATGGATAGCTAATAAATCCATTATAACCCATAGAATTTAAGTAAGATCTAAAAGTTGCAGGCACTGATACCCTCCCTTTTTTGTCTAATTTGTTTTCGTAACTTGATAAAAACATTCTTTTTTAAAACCTTTATTTCTTTTAATATTTTCAAATCACCCTCCATTATGGGATTATTTGGGATCGTATGGGTTTTGATTTAAATAGTCAATACAATAGTTTTTGACTATTAGTACAAAAAGAGAACATAAAAAAAGATTATTGCCAGATAATCTGTAAGCCGGGTTCTGTCATTGAAGATGTCATTTCTCTAGGCTTAAATTCACACCTAAGCTCAAGCGGTTAACCCAGAAGACTAACTAAAGACTATTTTTAGCACTATAATGCAATGTCTTCTCTATTTAACCTTGCTCCCAGTGGGGTTTGCCGTGCGTTTTTTGTTACCAAAAAACCGGTGAGCTCTTACCTC
>NHGD01000026.1 GCA_002170125.1 Candidatus Pelagibacter sp. TMED128 | reverse complement strand
GTTACCAATTTTAAATTTGATTTATCACAAATATGTCTTATTTTTCGAGTTTAAATATATTTTTTTACTATGCAACTTAAATACAATCGACAACGAAGTGTTGGGTCTACAATAGGGAAATTACTTATCAAAGTATTTTTAATCTTTATTATTATAATTGTAGGCATTTTTCTTATCGAAAAAATAAATTTTCCTAGCCCTGTAAATAACTATAAAATTGATATTACTAATGAAATTAAAAAGCTTAAATAGTTATATAAGCTCATTAATTTTAATCATTTTATTTTTGCCACTGCAAGCAGAGGAAGAAATAGATATTTGGAACAAAGAAATAAAAAAAAAAGATTCTGAGATTAATAAACCAGTAGATGATAAATTAGNTANNAATATCAATCTTAACTCTATTTCACAAGAAAGAGTTGAAGACAAAATAGAAATTGAAAATAGAATATTAGAAAATTCTCAAGACGNAAAAATATTTGGTATCTATGACCCAGCTGAACATGATTTTGATTTAAACATGTGGTCAAAAACTGATGCAGAAGATGTACGATCTAGTTTAGTTAGAATTAAAAAGATTAAACTCTCAAACACTGCAACAAAATTATTTGAGAATACATTTTTTTCTTTTTCTTATCCACCTAAAGGAATGACGAATGATGAATTTATTGATCTAAAAATCAATTGGTTAATTGAAAATAAAAGAACTGAACTTATAGAAACACTTTTAAAACAAAATGAAATATTCCATAACAAAAAAAAAGCTGTTCAGTATTTAGTAGATCAAAATATTTCAAAAGCTGACTTGAAAGAAGGTTGTAAAAAAATAAATTTTATTGATAAAAGTATTAAAGACCCCTATTTAGAAAAATTTAAGATTTATTGTTTAATTTTTAATAACAAAAAAAATGAAGCACAACTACTGTATGATATTCTAAAAGAACAAAAACAATCAGATAAATTTTTTGATGATAAAATAAACTTTTTACTCGGAATAAAAAGTAACACTAGTATCAAAATAAGAGAAGATAATTTACTTAATTTTTATCTCTCAAGTATTACAATAAAAAACTTTAAGTATGAACCAAATAAGAACACCAAAAAAATTATTTGGGAGTATTTAAACGCCGCTAATCTTATCAGTCTTGAAGATGTCGGAGATAAAGAAAAATTAAANAGTTTAGAAATTGCTGCAAATAAAGATCAATTTGATAAAAAAAATATTTTTAATATCTACAAAAAAATTCCTTTTGATTTCAATACTTTGGTCAATGCAGAAGATATATATCAAACTTTAAATAAAAGTGATGCAAGAGCTTTGATTTATCAAAAATATTTACTTTCAGATAGTAACGAAAAAAAGGTTGATTTATTATTTTTATTAAAAGATTTATTTAAAAAAGATAATCTATCTAATGTATATATTGAATTTATGAGTGATCAACTAGAAGAGATAGATCTAGAAAAAATTTCNGAGGAATATAAAGAAGTTGTTCAAAAAAACATAGTTTCTGTTGAGGAAAAAATGGGTAAGATTAAATACGATGATAAGATTTTACATAAATCACGAATTATTAAATATTATACGGAAAATAATGATAAAAAAAAGGTACAAAAAAACCTAAATAAAATTTATAAAAAAATCAAAAAAAATAGAAAATACTTTTTTTCAGCCAAAGACCTTGCTTTAATTGAGTCTTTAGCTCAGGATGGTTTTGTTATTCCAAAGGAACTTAATTATAAAGAGATGGCCAAAGAATATGATATTCCATCAAATTTATTAAGTTTAATTGAAAATAATGAGCCAGCTTTTTTAACTTTGAAAATAATAGAAATTATAGGTGAGGATGAAGCTTATAATCTTGATCCTGAAACGATTTATTTTATATCTCATCTTTTAAATCAAACTCAATTAAGAGTTCTTAGAAATGAGGTTTTAATTTCAGCACTACCACTCAGATCGTAATTATAATATATTTCTTTAATGACTAGAACAATAATTTTAGAACCAGATCCTATTCTAAGAAAAAAATGCGAACCTATAGAAAAGGTAGATGATCAAGTAAGAAAATTAATGAATGATATGCTTGAAACTATGTACAAGGCTCCTGGTATTGGTTTAGCTGCTATTCAAGTAGGGATTTTAAAAAGGATAGTGGTTATTGATATTTCAAAGGATCCGGAAAAAAAAAATCCTTTGTTTTTAGTCAATCCAGAAATAATCCACCTTTCAAAGGAAACTTCCGTTTATGAAGAGGGTTGCTTATCTTTACCTGGACAGTTTGCTGAAATAGAGAGGCCAGCAAATTGCCATTTAAAATATATTGACTTTAATGGAAAAGAGAAAGAATTAAAAACTGACGGTCTNTTATCAACTTGTATTCAACATGAAGTAGATCATTTAAATGGAATTTTGTTTATTGATTATTTATCTAAATTGAAAAAAGATATGATCATTAAGAAACTTGTTAAACACAAGAAAGAGATCGAAAGAGTAGTAGTCTAGTTACATGCCACTCAAAATACTTTTTATGGGAACACCTAAATTCGCTGTTCCAATTTTAAAATCTTTAAGTAATTCTAGTCATAAAATTTTGTCAGTATATACTCAACCGCCAAAAAAAAAATTAAGGGGATTAAAAATTATAGAGTCTCCTATACACACTTTATCCAAACAATTAAAATATACTGTAAAGTGTCCTGAAGATTTATTAAATAATGATGAATATGATTATATCAAAAAATTATCTCCAGATATTGTTGTAGTTGTTGCTTATGGAAAGATAATACCTAAAAAAATTTTAGATATTTCAAATATAACATTTTTAAATATACATGCTTCTTTACTTCCAAAATGGAGAGGTGCTGCTCCTATTCAAAGATCAATTATGCAAATGGATGAAGAAACAGGTATTACGATAATGAAGATAATTCAAAAATTAGATTCAGGTCCTTTTATGATGCAAGAAAAAATTAAAATTGAAACTAATTATAACTATGAGGATTTAAGTGAAAAATTATCATATATTGGAGCTAAACTAATTATTGAGTCTTTAAAACTAATTGAAGATAAAAAAGCTAATTTCAAAGAACAAGACGAGAGCAAGGTTTCGTATGCTAAAAAAATCGAAAAAAAAGAAAGTGAAATGAAATGGAATATTCCAGCAAGAAATTTGATAGCTAAAATTAATGCATTGAGTCCTTTTCCTGGCGCTTGGTTTAAACATAAACAAAATAGATTGAAAATAATTAAAGCTGAAGAGTCCCATCTGACTGGTCAAGAAGGTGAGGTATTAGATAATGATTTGACAATTGGATGTTCAGAAAATTCAATTAAGATTCTAAAAATACAGAAAGAAGGAAAAAAAAGCTTAGACACAAAAGATTTTTTATCGGGATATGTAATAAAAAAAGGTGAAAAGATATATTGAAATACAATTATCAAATTATAATAGAATATTTAGGTAGTAATTTTGTAGGATGGCAAATTCAAAATAATGGTAAGTCGATACAAGAAATAGTTCAAAAAGCACTATTAAAAACATTTAAATCGAAAATAAAAATTATTGGTTCTGGACGTACAGATGCAGGAGTCCATGCCATTGGACAATCTGCAAATTTTTTTCTTAATGAAAAAATTAAAAATAAAATTAGATCATTATCAACAATAAATTTTTATTTAAAAAAATATCCAATTTCTATTTTAGATCTAAAAAGAAAAAATTTAAATTTTCATGCACGTTTTAGTGCAAAAAAAAGGCTTTATGAATATTTAATAATTAATAGGAAATCAAAACTTTCAGTAGATAATGGGAAAGCTTGGTTAGTTAAAAAAAAATTAGACTTAAAAGCAATGAAAAAATCAATTAAGATATTAATTGGTATTCACGACTTTTCTACTTTTAGATCATCATCTTGTGGCGCAAAGACCCCAGTTAGAAAAATGATCAAAGCTAGTATAGTAAAAACTAATAATAAGATTATTTTTAAATTCGAGTCTCAGTCATTTCTTCAACAACAAGTCAGATCAATGGTGGGTTGTTTAAAGTATGTTGGAGACAACAAATGGACGATTAAAAAATTTCAAAATGTTTTTAAGTCAAAAAAACGAGTTTTTTGTGCTCCCCCCGCTCCTCCAGAGGGCCTGTATTTAAAAAAGGTTTTTTATTAATTTATAATAATTACTACCTACATCTTTCCACAAAAAATTCTTGATATATAGATTTGATTTTTTTGAATAATTCTCACTTTTTTTTTTATCCAATTTAAGTTGGACTATATGATTTATTAATTCTTTTTCATTTTTATAATTCATTACAGCTGAACTAAAGTTTGAAGATATTTTATGGCTACAAATAGCAGGTAAACCATAGGACATATAAGTTAAAACTTTACCTTGAATACCCGTTGCAATTTCTAAATTAGCCAAACCACAAATAGATTTTTTAATGAATTTATCTATTTTTTTTTGTTGTCCAATTACTCTTACTTTTGAATTTAATCTTAATAATAGTCTATCNACTTTGTTTATATTTCCTACAATATGAAATTCAAGATCGGGAAATTTTAAAGAAATTTTAGGTAAAATTTTTCTTACAAAGTCTAAACATGCTAATTTGTTTGGCAAGTATCCTAAATTACCTATAAATAAAATTTTATAATTTTTCACTGAAAATTTATATTCTTTTTTTACTTCATTTACTGACTCGGGAATATGAATTATTTTTTTTTTATACTTATAGTCTACTTGATTTATTTCTTTTTTGGAAAATAAAATGATTTTATTAAAAAGATTAAAAGATTTATTTTCAATTTTTTTTACTAGCAAGCTTTCTATATAATAAAAATAAAAGAAAAGATTAAAAAAACTTATATTTTTATAGGTTTGAAAATAATTTTGAGAATAAAGGTCACCCATTTCTAAGATAATTTTGCCTTTATATTCCTTAGGAAAATATTGCACTGATCTTATTTGATGAAAAAACAAAACATCATACCGATAAGAATTTTTTTCAATATAATCTTTGAGTTTTGGAGAATGAAATAACCCAAATTGAATTGGTTGAAGTTTAAATAAAGATTTAAGACAATAAAATACTTTAAATAAATAATTTGGATATTTAAAGCTATAGGTAATATTTTTTTTATTATCAAACTTTTCTTCTTTGCCAAGAAAAAGCACATCAACATTATATTTTTTTCTTAATAATTTAATTATCCTAGATGACCTAATTACGTCACCTGAAAATCTACCAGAAAAAGGATTTCTCGTAGTTATGAATAATATTCTTTTCATTTATGAGATTTGTAAAACTTTGATCTTTTTATTCTCCACCTTGACTCTGATCTAACAATATATCCTACACAATTTCTTGATCCGCATTTACATGGATAATTTTTAAAATCTTCATCAAAACCAAATCCATAATCGTAAGATAGCTCCTCATTTTTTTTTATATCTTTAATTGCATATACCCAAATTTTTAAACCTGCTCCTTTTACTTCACAATTTGGATTACACGAATGATTGATTAATCTAGCAGTGTTATATTTAAAGTCTCCATCAAGATCATATCTTTTGTTAAGATTAAAAAGATAAATAGCTTTGTCATTATCAAATTTTGGGTCTTCCTCAGATTTTTTTCTAGTAATTATTTTACCTCTGTATTGAATAATTTTTGTACCTTTTTTAATGTCCTGATTTGCACAGAGACCTTTATTATCAATATTAGATTTTTTAACCTTATATAACTTCACTTAAAATACTCTATTAAAATTCTTTGATAAATACTTTTTAGTTTTTTAAGATCAGAGATAGAAACACATTCATCAACTTTATGCATAGTTTTATTTACAAGTCCAAATTCAAGACAAGGAGCAATTTTTCTTATAAATCTTGCATCAGAAGTGCCCCCAGTTGTTGAAAATTTAGGATTTATTTTAGTAATTTTTTTTATAATTTTTTTAGCCATATAAATTGTTTTTTCTGGTTTAGTTAAAAATGAATCACCATTAGCAAAGTATTCAATTTTAAATCCACATTTATTTTTTTTGCACAAATTTTTTACTATCGAGTTTATTTTTAGCTTTAAGGAAGCTGCAGTATGAAAATTATTATATCTAATGTTGAATTGAGCTTTCGCTTTAGCTGGAATAACATTATGTGCCTTATTGTCTACATAAATGCCAGTAAATTCAAGATTTGAAGGTTGAAAATTTTTATTCCCTTTATCCAGTTTTTTTTCTTTTAACATTTTACAAACACTAACCAAGGTATTTATAGGATTATTTAATAAGTGTGGATAGGCTACATGCCCTTGCACTCCTGATATTTCAATTTTACCTGTAAGGCTGCCTCTTCTACCTATTTTAATCATTTCCCCTAATTTATTGGGATTAGTTGGCTCACCTACTATGCAAAAATTAATTTTTTCTTTTTTTCTTTTTAAATATTCCACTACTTTTTTTGTTCCATTGATAGCATAACCTTCTTCATCTCCAGTTATTAATAAACTTATAGAACCGTTTAATTTTTTTTTATTTTTTAAAAACTCACTAACTGCAGCTATAAAACAAGCAATGGAGCTTTTCATATCATTAGCACCTCTACCAATTAAATGTTGTTTTTTGATCGCTGGTCTAAAAGGATTTACTGTCCAGTCACTGATATTTCCAGGAGGAACAACATCAGTGTGACCTGCATAACAAAGATTAGGTTGTTTAGTGCCAAATCTAGCATACAAATTTTTAATAGGTTTACTTTTTTTATCTTTGAATTCTAAAATTTTACAATTAAAACCCAAAGACTTAAGATTTTTTTTCAAATAATTTATTGCTCCTGCATCCTTAGGAGTAATACTTGGGAAACGGATAAGTTCCTTTGCTAATTTTAATTCATTGATTTTAGGCATTAATCTCTTAATAAATCATTAATTGATGTTTTACTTCTAGTTTTTTCATCAACTTTTTTTACAATAACAGCACAATACAAAGAAGGTCCATCAGGATTTTTTTTATTTGGCGTAGAACCTGGAACTACAACAGAGTAAGCTGGAACTTTTCCATAAGTAATTTTACCATTTTCTCTATCTATTATCTTAGTTGAGGCACCAATATAAACACCCATTGAAATAACAGAACCTTCCTCTACTAGTACGCCTTCAGCAATCTCTGACCGAGCACCTACAAAACAGTTATCTTCAATAATTACTGGCCCAGCTTGTAGCGGTTCAAGAACTCCACCAATACCAGCTCCACCAGAGATATGACAATTTTTTCCAACTTGTGCACACGAACCAACAGACGCCCAAGTATCTATCATAGTACCTTCATCCACATACGCTCCAAGATTAACAAAGCAAGGCATAAGCACCACTCCTTTTGCTATAAAAGATCCTTTTCTAACAACTCCATTTGGTACATGTCTATAACCTGCTTTTTTCCAATCCTCTTCATTCCATGTAACAGATTTACCAGGCACTTTATCGTACCATGTTGTGTAAGGACCTTTTGACATCGTCATTTTGTTAACTCTGAAGCTTAATAAAATTGCTTTTTTTACCCATTGATTTACTGACCATTGTCCGTTTTTTTTTTCAGCAACTCTAACAATGCCTTTGTCAGCAAGCTCTATAGTTTCACTTATTGCATTTAAAATTTTTTTATCTGATTTCTCAGATACGTCTTTTTTTTTTTCGAAAGCTTCATTTATTATATTTTCAAGTTCGTCTTTTTTCATTTATCTCCTTTAAAAAATTGGCAAGTTTTTCAGTTTTATAGTTTATGAAATCTGCATCAGAAAATTTTGCTGCCCAAGGCTCATTATTTTTTATCCAAACAGTTTTCATTCCCATTTCATATGCTGGCTTTAAATTTCTTGCTATATCCTCAAAGAATATACAATATTGTGGCTCAATTTTGTAATCTTCTACTAGTTTTTTATATGGTTCTTTTGAAGGCTTAGGAATAAAGTCAGAATCTCTTATATCAAATATTCCATCAAAAAGCTTATCAATACCAATTCTTTTGGTTACATTTTTAGCATGCTCCCTAGAACCATTGGTAAATATTATCTTTTTACCCTCTAATTTCTTTATCTCATCCTCTAGCATCTTATCTTTGTTTAAAAAATTAAGATCTACATCATGAACAAACTCTAAAAACTCGTCTGCATCGATTTTATGATGTTTTATCATTCCATTTAATGTCGTATTATATTCTTGAAAATAGCTTTTTTGAATTTGTTTTGCTTCTCCGGGCCCTACTTTAAGTTTTTCAGAAATAAATTTTGTCATTTTTTTATCAACTTGATCAAAAACTTTCGTAGCACCATCGTATAAAGTGTTATCTAAATCAAATAACCAATATTTAATGTTTTTAAAATCATTCATTTTCTTATTAAAGTTCCTGAGCCTTTGTCAGAAAATATTTCGTGAAGTATTGAATGAGGTTTTCTTCCATCAAGGATTACAACACCTCTAACCCCATTTTCTACTGCATCAACACAATTTTCTATTTTAGGAATCATCCCTCCTTCTACTATTTTCCACTTGATCAAATTTTCAATATCAAAAGGTTTAATCTCAGAAATAAGAGTTTTTTTGTCGTCATAAACACCCTCTACGTTTGTCATTAATATAAGTCTTCTAGATTTAAGTTTTTTAGCTATAGCACTCGCAGCAGTATCACCATTAATATTAAAAGTTTGGTTATTTTTATCTAAGCCCAGTGGAGCAATAATTGGAATCTTATTTTTACTTAATGCTTCTTCAATTAAATTTGTATTAATATTTTTTGGAATCCCTACAAAACCTAGCTCTTTTCTTTCTGGCTCAACTTCAATTATATTTTCATTCTTGGTATGAAAGGAGGTTGCTAAAGAGCCTAACTTTTTAAGAGAGTTAACTATATCTTTATTAAAATCTATTAATACTTCTTCGACAGTTTCTACAATATTTTTATCTGTTACTCTCAAACCATTGATAAATTTTGAAACGATTTTTTTTTTATCTAATTCCCTTTTAATTCTTGGACCTCCTCCGTGAACTACAATTATAGAAAGGCCTAATTTGTTAAGAACATATATGTCTGAAATGAAATTATTAAATACATTTCTGTCTATTAGTACGTTTCCCCCGTACTTAATAACAATTTTTTCATTTTTATATTTAGATATATATTTATGAACGTTATTAATATTAGGAGCATTTTCAGGCCAAAACTTTTTAATCTCTTCCAAAGAAATTTCTTTTGACATTTAGTTTGTTTTAACTGTTGTCTTTTTCATTATCACCCATTGTTGAGCAATAGTTAGAATATTGTTTATAGTCCAGTACACTACTAATCCTGAAGGAAAAGAAGCTAAAATTATTGTTAAAAAAATTGGAAAAAACGCAAATATTTTAGCCTGGATAGGGTCTGCAGGAGCAGGGTTTAATTTTTGTTGCACCCACATAGAAGCCCCCATTAATATTGGCCAAATTCCTATAATAAGAAANCCTGGTGGATCCCAAGGGATAAAACCGAAGAGGTTAAATAATGACGTTGGATCTTGAGCAGATAAATCTTTTATCCAACCAAAGAAAGGTTGATGCCTCATTTCTAAGGAAATAAATAACATTTTATAGATAGCAAAAAAGAAAGGAATTTGAATTAAAACTGGTAAGCATCCTGAAGCAGGATTAATTTTTTCTTTTCTATATAAAGCCATCATAGCTTGTTGTAATTTAACTTTATCGTCTTTATGCAGTTCTTTAAGTCTCGTCATTTCAGGTTGAACTGCTTTCATTTTAGCCATCGATCTAAAAGAATAGTTTGCTAGCGGAAAAAAAAGTAGTCTAATTGCTATTGTTATTAATACGATTGCTACTCCAAAATTTCCAGAATATTTAAATAAATAATCAATTATAAAAAAAAGAGGTTTTGTAAAAAAATAAAACCAACCCCAATCAATAACTAAATCAAACTTGCTAATTTTTTCATCGGACGCATAAGAGTCTATTGTTTCAACTTCTTTAGCGGCTACGAATANCTTTACCTCATTTGAATTATTGGATGAAGAATTGATAATTGTTGGATTATTCAAAATATAGTTAGCCTTAAAAGCATTTTTATATAAAAAAGTTGATTTGAAATTTTCTCCTTTTTTTGGAACTAAAGCTGCCATCCAATATTTATCAGTAATACCCAACCAACCTTCATTAGCTTCTCTGACTATTTTTTTTTCTTCAATATCATCATAATCATCCTCTTTTAATTCATCATCAAAGACACCAATAAAACCCTCATGAGAAATATAAAAGTTTTGAATATCATCAGGTATCTTATTTCTAGTAATTTGAGCATAAGGGTATAATTCAATATTTTTATTTGTATTATTTTTAACTTGTTGAGTAATTTTGAATAAATATTTATTATCTAATTCAATTTTCTTTTTAAATTCTATTCCATTTCCATTATTCCATTTTAAAAGGATAGGTGATGTGTTTGATAAAACCTTATTTCCATCTACTTTCCAGATCGAGTCTTTTGTAGGAACATTTATTTGATTTCCAATACTTGTCCATCCCGTTTCCACATAAAATCCATTTTCAGTTTCAGCTGGATTTAAAAACTCAACATTTAAATTATTTTTTAAATTTTGTTTATGTTTTTTAAAAGAAATATCATCTATCAAACCACCTTTTAAAGATAAAGATCCAATAACACTCTGATTTTCAATTTTTATCCTCTGAGATTTTTTTATTGAGTCCTCTCTAGAAACTGTCTCAACCTTCATAGACTCATTAATATTTGGAGTAATAACATTTTCATTTGTTTTCTGTTGTTGAACAGCAGTACTGTTTGATTGTTTTGGAGTTTCAAAGAATGCTGCCCAGAAAAGCAAAACAGACATTGATAAAGCTATGGCTATAAAAACATTTTTGTTATCCATTTAATTTTTCCCTATTTAAATTTTTTTTCTTTGGAACTAAATCTAATCCTGAACCTCCTCCTAAGATTTTAAAAGGATGACAACTTAAAATTCTTTTTAATCCGAGGTATGAACCTTTTATAAAACCATGCATTTTTAATGATTGAATGTAATATTCAGAACAAGATGGAAAGTATCTACACTTATTTGTAAAAATAGGTGAAATAAAATATTGGTAAAACTTAATTAAACAAATATTTAAAAATATAATTAATCTAGACATTTATTTAATTTTTTTAAAACATTTAATCATTTCAGGCATAAGCACACTTTGTTTTTCAGTATAAGCGTTTGATTTACCAAAAACTATATAAGTATAATTTCTGTTAATTGCACCTCTTTTTTTTAATAATTTATGAACAATAGCTTTTAATTTTCTTCTTATTTTGTTTCTTTTAACGGCATTACCAATTTTTTTTTTTCATCACAAAACTAATTAGTAAATTTGTTTTGTATTCAGGTTTATAAAAATTTTTTGCTGCAAATATCGAAAAGTATTCTGAATGAGTTTTTTTTTCTTTTAAACCTTTTTTAAATTGGCTGCTTTTTTTTAGACTTTCAAGCTTAACCATTTACTCAATTATGTTGATATTGTTTTCCGACCTTTAGCTCTTCTTCTAGCTATAAGTTGTCTTCCAGTTTTAGTTGCCATTCTTGCTCTAAAACCGTGTCTTCTTTTTCTTACGAGATTACTTGGTTGATAAGTTCTTTTCATAAATATTTAAAGGTATATATTTTAATTAATGTCTATTGTACAGATAAATTATGAGTAAAAGACTAAAACTATTTTTAGGAATTTCTTATATTTCAATCTTATTGATTTTCTTGTACATAATTTTTTCTTATGTTGAAGTGACGAGATTAGATGATTTTTCATATTACAAGGAAATACAAAAAGATTTAAATATTATTATTGGAAAAGACCTTTATTTAAATCTTGTGTTATTTTTTTTGTTTTCTGTGACATGGGTTTCATTGCTAGGATTTGGATCTCCACTTTTACTTATATCAGGTATTTTATTTGGAAAATGGATAGGAACTTTTATTTCAGTTTTATCAATTTCTTTTGGTGCCTTGGTCTTGTATTCAATTGCAAATTTTTTTTTTAAAAGTTTAGTTCACGACCTTTTAGAAAAAAATTTTTTAAAATATATTCATTTGTTTAAGAAAAATGAATTTAATTATTTTTTTTTATTTAGATTAACGGGAGGATTAGGAATTCCATTTGGATTACAAAATGTTTTACCTATTATTTTTAACATAAAAAAAATTAATTATTTTTTTGCGAGTTTTTTAGGTTTTATACCTATGTTTTTTATTTGGAATACTATAGGAGCAGGACTAAGTGAATACATTAAACAATCAGAAAACTTTAGCATTATCAACTTACTTTTAAATAAAGAAATTTATTTACCTATAATACTTTTTATATTTTTTATGTTTATATCTGTAATGCTTAAAAGAAAAATATTTGATATTAAAGATTGATATACTTATATAAATCAAGGTTGTTAAATTAATGATTGAAAAATTAAATTGGTTTGTTTGGTTAATTTTAGTGATTTTATGGAATTACGGTTTTCCTAAAGCTACACCTTTACAGGATGTAATTGTTGCCGTAATTTTGTCCCTATTGTTTATAATTATGAAATTTATGCGATCAAGGTACTTGCATAAAATCAATTCAAGAAGTAAAAATAAGTTCTAATGAAGGAGCGCTTAATATGGGAATTCACTATGATTATAAATCAACACGTGGCGATAAGGCCATGAAAAAAGAAGCAAAGCGCAAAGCACGGATTGAACAAAGAAGAGCCAAAAGATCTAGCAACAGTTCTAAATCGTCAGAGGAAAAAGAAATGCACGATATAGAAACACCTATTACATTAGAAGATCTGACAAATCCAGATAAGTCTTAATGCCCAAAAAAATTTTGAAGAGCTATAAATAGAGATGAAAAATTCTATTTTGAAACAGAAGCAAAAAAATATTTATGAACAACGTAAGAAAGAATTGAAAAATAATCTACAAAAAAGAAAAAAATTTAAAACTAAAATTCAAAATAAACATGACGGTTTTATCAGACAAATGGATTAAAAAGGCAGCTAAAAAAGGAATGATAAGGCCTTTTGTAGACAGACAAGTTAGAAAAGGAAAAATTTCTTTTGGACTGTCATCTTATGGTTATGATGCTAGAGTTTCAAATGAATTTAAGATATTTACAAATGTAAATTCTGGGGTTGTAGATCCAAAAATTTTTAAAAAGGAAAGTTTCGTAACAAAAATCGGAAAGGAATGCATAATACCGCCTAACTCTTTCGCTCTAGCAAGAACAATGGAATATTTTAAAATTCCAGAAAATGTACTTGTCATATGCTTAGGTAAATCTACTTATGCCAGATGTGGTATTATTGTAAATGTAACCCCTTTAGAACCTGGATGGGAAGGACATGTGACCTTAGAATTTTCTAACACCACTCCTTTACCAGCTAAAATTTATGCCAATGAAGGTGTTGCTCAACTTGTATTTATCAAAGGTAATGAAAAACCGAGCATCACATACGCTAAAAGAAAAGGTAAATATATGAAACAAAAAGGCGTTACGCTTCCTAAGATTTAAAATCTTAAATGCAAAAATTATTGATCAAGGGAAAAAAAGAATTATTCGGAAAGATTTCTATTTCTGGATCTAAAAATGCTACTTTACCAATTTTAGCTGCAACAATTTTATCTGAAAAAGTAAAACTAAAAAATATTCCTTTAGTTAAAGATATTTTTACCATGGTAGAGTTGCTAAAGTTTATAGGATTAAAAATAAATATTTTAAAGAAGAAAAATATCATTGAAATAAATCATACAAACAAGATGGTTAAAACATTAGCCCCTTATAAATTAGTAAAAACCATGAGGGCTGGAGTATTAGTCTTAGGACCACTTTTAACAAAATATAAGAAGGCTAAAATTTCACTTCCCGGAGGATGTGCAATTGGAACGCGGCCAGTTAATCTGCATCTTTTTGCTTTAAAAAAACTAGGAGCAAAAATTAAAATAAAAAATGGATATATTATTGCAGAGGCAAAAAATGGATTGAAAGGAGCAAATATTTTTTTCCCTAGCATTTCTGTAGGGGCTACTGAAAATGCTATATTAGGGGCCTTTAATGCAAATGGAAAAACAATACTAAATAATTGTGCAATAGAACCTGAAATTAAAGATCTAATTAAATTTTTAAATAAATTAGGAGGAAAAATTAAAATTGTTGGACGTAAAATTTTGATTACTGGACTTAAAAAAATTAAAAAGAGTGTAGAGCATGAAGTTATTTTTGATAGAATAGAACTAGGCACTTATATGGTAGCTGCAGCTTTGATAGGTAAAAAAATTATATTTAGTAAAATCGACTCTAAAATAATTCATAATGAAATAAATGTTTTAAAAAAAATGGGGGTTAAAATAAAAACTAAAAGCTCTTCTATTGAAATTTCTAAAAGTAATCGCATAAAAAAGATAAATCTCTCAACAAACCCATATCCAGGATTTCCAACTGATTTACAAGCTCAAATCATGGTTTTAATGACTCGTGCCAAGGGAGTATCAAAAATTAAAGAAAGTATTTTTGAAAACAGATTTATGCATGTTCCAGAACTAAAGCGAATGGGAGCAAATATAGAAATAAAGAACAAAACAGCAATCGTTACTGGTCCCTCAAATTTAACTGGAGCTGAGGTAATGGCTACAGATCTAAGAGCGTCTGTAAGCTTAGTTTTAGCAGGTTTAGTTGCAGATAATAGGACGATTATAAATAGAATATATCATTTAGATAGAGGGTATGAGCTTTTAGAAAAAAAATTGAAAAATTGTAACGCACGTATTAAAAGAATTTAAAGTGAAAGCTAAAAATTTAAAACTTATAGCTAGAACAGACGAAGACTTAAGAATTATTTCAGCTCACCTTCAAGACTCGATTGTCAGTACTTCAAATATTGCAAATTTAAAAAAAAATAAGATTTTCTTGATGCAACTTAATCGGTTTATGTGGGAAGACGTAGAAAAGGGAGTTTTTAGAAAAAATAAAAGAATTAGAACCATACTGAAATTTGATAATGTTATAGAAGTTAATTCAAAAAATATAAGCCAGACAAATAAAAATAAATTCTTAGATTTCCTAGCTATTGAGAGCAATCAAATGCCTGATAATAATTATGAAATGAAATTAATATTTTCTGGAGACTCTATTATTAGAGTAGTAGCTGAAGTAATTGAAGTTGCTTTAGACGACCAGGGCGAACCTTGGGATACAAAAAATAAGCCAAAACACAAAGTTTTATAATGTTAAAATATTTGCCAGGAAATGGAAAAAACAATAAAAATAGAGATTGCAAGATTAGCTTCTTTAGTTATAAATCTAGCAAATTATTTAAAAAAGGATTTTTAATTGGCAAAGCAAGAAACTCTAGAATTTAAAGGTAAAGTAACTGAGTTGTTACCAAACGCTATGTTTAGGGTTAAACTTGAAAACAATCATGAAATTTTAGCTCACACAGCTGGAAAATTAAGAAAGAATAGAATAAGAGTTTTAGCAGGCGATAATGTAATGGTTGAAATGACACCATACGATCTAACTAAAGGTAGAATTACTTTTAGATTTTAGGCCTTGTAGCTCAGTAGTAGAGCAGTACCCTGAAAAGGTATGTGTCGTAAGTGC
>NHGD01000025.1 GCA_002170125.1 Candidatus Pelagibacter sp. TMED128 | reverse complement strand
GTTTTCGCCCAATATGCGTCTTTGTTTGACATTTTTCCCCCTTTTGTAACTTTTTACGTAAAAAGTATTAATTAATGGTAATTATCATACCCATATGAAGTTTAATTAAAAGAGAAAAAAGACGTCGAAAAACTTCAATGAAATGCTACAAAGTAAAGAAAATAGGGATTTTTGTAATACAACGTGAGATTGAATATTAAAAATATACTCAACACTATTAAAATCATGGGAGAGTATCTTTTTCCTGTTAGAAAATTAACTAACAAATTTAGCTCAATAAATTCAAAAGAAGATTTAGAAAACTTTGTTCAAGAAAGATCTGCACATGTTACTCAAACTACTCTTTATGGTTATTTAAAAACAAGGATCGGGACAAGATACGCCATAATGGTGGAGGATGAAAAGTTTTCTGATTCTATCAATATTGCTAAATGGAATATTTATGTTACAGCAATTTCAGATTTAACGTTTTATGTATTCTCTTATTTAATTGACAAGAAAAACTTAAAAAAAAATGATGCAGAAGAAATATTTGTAAACATCATTAATAAAGAATTAAAGAATGGTTTAGATAAGAATATATATGAAAATGCAAAAAATGAATTTATTTTAAAAGCAAAAAATATTGATTGGCATAATTATTATCAAAATAATCCATTTAAACAGAGCGGGTTAGCTCTTTATAATTGGTCCCCAATAGCTGATGAGCTTAAAGTTCTAGACAAAGAAATAGTTTTAAATTCTATTAAACTTAAATGGAATTTGGTAGAAAATGAATTAAAGGATTTAACTAAAAATCTTAACTTCAAATAATTATTATTTATTTTGTCTATTTTGAACTAAAGATTCTACTACACTTGGATCTGCTAATGTGGTTGTATCACCTAAATTATCAGGGTCATTAGCTGCTATCTTTCTTAAAATTCTTCTCATAATTTTTCCTGATCGAGTTTTAGGTAGACCAGGAGCAAATTGAATTACATCGGGTGTTGCAATGGGCCCAATTTGTTTTCTAACCCAGAGTTTAAGATCTCTTTCTAAATCTCCAGTAGATTTTTCACCCATATTTAAAGTAACATAACAGTATAAACCATTTCCTTTGATGCTATGAGGAAAACCTACTACAGCTGCTTCTGCTACTTTTGGATGAGCAACAAATGCACTTTCAATTTCTGCTGTACCTAAATTATGTCCTGAAACAATAATAACATCATCTACTCTTCCCGTAATCCAGTAATATCCATCTTTATCTCTCCTACATCCATCACCGGTAAAATATTTTCCCTCAACCTGAGAAAAATAGGTGTCAATAAATCGTTGATGATCCCCATATACTGTACGCATTTGTCCTGGCCAAGATTGAGTCATGCATAGTCTTCCTTTTCCTTCACCTTTTATTACTTTTCCGTCTTTATCTACTAATACAGGCTTAATACCATAAAATGGTTTTGTTGCTGATCCAGGTTTTAAATCTATAGCACCGGGTTGAGGTGAAATTAATATACCACCTGTTTCAGTTTGCCACCAAGTATCAACTATCGGGCACCTAGAGTCACCAACAGTTCTATAGTACCACATCCAAGCTTCTGGATTAATTGGCTCCCCAACAGTGCCAAGTAATTTCAATGATTTTCTACTTGTTTTTTTAACTGGTTTATCTCCTTCTCTCATTAAAGCTCTAATTGCAGTAGGAGCCGTATAAAAAATATTTACTTTATATTTATCTACGATTTGCCACCAACGAGAGCTATCTGGATAATTGGGAATTCCTTCAAACATTATTGTAGTAGCCCCATTTGCTAGAGGACCATAGATGATATAACTATGACCAGTTACCCAACCAATATCTGCAGTACACCAATACACATCATTACTCTTATAATCAAAAATATACTGATGGGTCATCGAAGCGTAAACCATATATCCCCCAGTGGTATGTAGTACTCCCTTAGGTTTTCCCGTAGAACCTGAGGTGTAAAGTATAAATAATGGATCTTCAGCGTTCATTTCCTCAGGATCACACTTATTTGAAACAGAAGAAATCATCTCTTTATATGAAATATCTCTTTCATTATTCCAGTCAACTTGATTACCTGTTCTTTGTATCACTACACATTTCTTAATTTCTGGACATTGTGTCAATGCATCATCAGCTATTTTCTTCAGAGGAATTATTTTACCCCCTCTAACACCTTCGTCTGCTGTAATTAGATAATTTGATTCACAGTCATTTATTCTTGTTGCTATAGAGTCGGGAGAGAAACCTCCAAATATAATTGAATGCACAGCTCCAATTCTAGCACAAGCTAGCATTACATATGCTAACTCAGGTATCATAGTAAGATAAATTGTTACCCTGTCTCCTTTTTGAACACCGATACTTTTTAATCCATTCGCAGCTTTACAAACGTTTTGATGTAATTCTTTATATGAAATTTTTTTTGAGTCAGCTGGATCATCTCCTACCCAAATAATAGCTGTTTTTTTTGCATTTTTCTTCAAATGTCGATCGATACAATTTGCAGAAGCATTAAGTGTACCATCATAATACCATTTAATTTTAACTTCTTCTTTACTGTATTTTACATCTTTTACTTTTGTATATTTTTTTATCCATGAAATTCTTTTACCTTCTTTGCCCCAGAATTTTTCATTCTCTTTAATAGAAAGTTTGTACTTTTTTTTATATTTAGACTCATTAACATATGCATGATGAGCCCAGTTATCAGAAACTTTAATTAAAGTATTGCCATCACTATCTTTTGACTCGATTAAATTTTTAAAAGTTTGTCTTTTTTTTGAAACTCTTCTTTTTTTAGATTTTTTAGTTTTTCTAGATTTTTTTCTAGTTTTTTTTATTTTTCTAGATTTTTTAATTTTTCTAGTTTTTTTTCTAGATTTTTTAATTTTTCTTTTTTTTTTCTTTTTTCTTGGCACCAGGTTCTCCAAATTAAATTTTCTTTATCTTACTCTTTTTAATCTTACTCATCTTACGTATAATTTTCCAGCTTTTATAGTCTATGGGCATAACTGATAGTCTGCTTTGTTTAATTAGAGGTAGATGAGAAATAGCCTTGTTTTTTTTAATTTTTGTTAAGGAAACAGGTGAGTCAAATTCTTCATGAAACCTAACCTGAACGGCAAAAAACCTTTTTTCTTTATCTGTTTTGTCAATAAAGGCACTTTTTATAACTTTAACAACGCCCACTATTTCTCTCCCAATATTAGAGTGATAAAAAAAACACAAATCTCCTGCTTTCATTTTTTTTAAATTGTTTCTAGCTTGAAAATTTCTTACACCATCCCAAGTGGCTCCTTTTTTTCCTGTTTTTTTTTGTTGAGATAAAGACCAGACATCTGGTTCAGATTTCATTAACCAATATTTTATCAAAGTTTTAGACCTGGGCCTTTCATGTAAGGAGCATTTTTATCTAGCGGCCATCTGGATCTAGCGGAAATATCTATATTATTAGTTAGGTTTTTTTTAAATCTCTTGATTCCAGCCCAAGCTATCATAGCAGCGTTATCCCCACAAAATTTTAAATCTGGATAAATAGTTTTGAAATTCATTTCTTCAGCAAGATTGGATAAATTTTCTCTAATTGAATTATTTGCAGCAACCCCACCTGCCACAATTAGTTGTACTTTTTTTGCTTGAGTTTTTTCCTTAAAAGCTTTTATTGCTATTTTAGTTTTTTTATAAAGAATCTTATTAATAGTATTTTGAAAAGATGCCGCAAGATTATATCTAAGTTTTTTATTTCCGTTTATTTTTTTAGACTCCCTTAACACTGCAGTTTTTAAACCTGCGAAGGATAGATTACATCCGGCCTTATTAATAATTGGTTCTGGTAATTTATAATAATTTTTATTTCCTAATTTTGAAAACTTTTCTACATTTGGTCCACCAGGATAACCAAGATCCAACATCTTAGCTGTTTTATCAAAAGCTTCTCCCAAAGCATCATCAATAGTTGTTCCAAGTTGTTCATAATTATTTACATCTCTTACTATAAGGTATTGTGTATGACCTCCAGATATTAAAAGAAGCAAGTAAGGAAATTCAATTTTATTTTCTAGCCCTGGGCTAAGAGCATGCCCTTCTAGATGGTTTACTCCTATGAGTGGCTTGTTAGAGAAGGCAGCTATAGACTTTCCAATATTTAATCCAACCGTCAAACAAACAATTAAACCAGGTCCGGCAGTTGCTGCAATACCATCTATTTTTTCTAAAGTGATTTTACTATCCTTTAAAGATTTTTTAATTATAAAATCTATATTTTCTATATGAGCTCGCGCCGCTA
Organism: Candidatus Pelagibacter sp. TMED128; assembly: GCA_002170125.1. Lineage (GTDB taxonomy): Bacteria > Pseudomonadota > Alphaproteobacteria > Pelagibacterales > Pelagibacteraceae > Pelagilacustribacter. Next base: position 22,925 of record NHGD01000025.1, on the reverse strand, counting down.
GTTCAGGAACAACTCCACCAAACTCTTTATGCTCATTTACTTGGCTAGAAACTACATTTGAGAGTATATCTGCTGTACCTTTTTCATTCTCTCTAATGACAGCTGCAGCTGTTTCGTCACAACTTGTTTCAATTCCTAAAAAAGTAATTTTTTCTTTCATTATAAATGCGTAATTTTTTAGAATAGTATAAAATACATCTATCAAATATATATACTAATAATGAAAAAAATTATAATCGGAGCTAGAGGTAGTAAATTATCCCTAGCTTATGTATCAAAGGTCAAAAACCTTATTTTACAAAGCTCAAAAGATATAGATATTCATATTAAAGTCATTAAAACTTCAGGAGATATCTACAAGGACTCAAAGCTTTCTGAAATAGGCGGAAAAAATTTATTTTGCAAAGAGATAGAAGAGAACTTAATAGAAAATAATATTGATATAGCTGTGCACTCTTTAAAAGATATGGACTCAGTTGAACATAAAAAATTGACTATTGGAGCTTTTATAAAAAGAAATGATCCAAGAGACACTCTCATAAGCAATGAGATTAACAAATTAAGCCAATTAAATAATAGTATCACTATAGGCTCAAGCTCTAGAAGAAGAGAGCTTCAGTTAAAAAAAATAAATAAAAATATTTCTGTAATAAATATGAGGGGAAACATAGATACAAGAATTCAAAAAGTAGAAGAAAAAAAATTAGATGGAATAATATTAGCAGCAGCAGGAGTTAAAAGTTTAAACTTAGAAAATAAAATTAGTTTAACTTTTGAAACAAATGAAATGCTACCAGCAGTTGGCCAAGGAATCATTGCGGTGCAATGTAGGAAGGAAGATCATATAATTTCTGATATTATTAAAAAGATAAATGATAAAGAAACAAGTCTATGTGCAAAGGCAGAGAGAAAAATGCTCCAAACTATAGGAGGAGATTGTGATACCGCAGTGGGTGGATTAGCAGAAATTCATAATAGTAAATTAAAATTAAAAGCTCAATTATTCTCAGATTTAGGTGATGATAATTTTGATTATGAACTTACCGGTAGAGATGTTGATGCATCTAATATTGGAATAGAAGTTGGGGAAAGATTATTAAAGTTAGCGGGTAAAAAATTTAAAAAAAGATGAATATTTTAGTAACACGGCCTCTAATTGACTCTGAAGATTTGATGGGAAAACTTTTTTCATTAGGTCATAAGATAATTCATATACCAACTTTAAAAATTTCTTATTTCAAAACAGAACAGATAGATTCTAATCAATATAATGCTTTTATTTTTACAAGCGCTAATGCCATACGAAACTTGAAGGTTATAAATCAAGATAAGAACAAATTATGTTTCTGTGTTGGAGCGATAACTGAAAAAATTGCTAGAATGTCAGGTTATAAAAACACCATTTCAGCTGGAGGAACTGTTAATGCTTTAAAAAATTTAATTGTTAGTTCTAATCAAATTAATGAAAAATCTAATATAGCTTATTTTTGTGGAGATAATGTATCCTATGATTTGGATATAGAACTAAAAAAAGAAGGCATTAAAGCTCATAAAATTATTAATTATACTTCTGAAAAAATCACTGACTTAAATGAAGAAAATAAAAAGATTATTTTCAGTCATCCTCCAGACATAATTTTCGTTTATTCAACGCGAAGCGCTCAAAGTTTTATAGAAATAGTGAAAAAGTACTCTCTTTATCCATTAATGACAGAGTCCAAAGTTATGTGTATAAGCGAGAGTGTAGCTAGAATATTTAATTCTGACGGATGGAAAAAAATACAAGTTTTTAATCCTGGAGAAGAGCTATTAAGATTATAGGAGCTAAAGCAATGAATGTATTAGAAAACTTTAAAAATTTATTTTTAGAAATTTGGCAACAGGGGATTTCTGGGGTTAATTTTACTCAAATTGGATTAGCAATTGCAATATTTTTATTTTTTTTATTATTAAGAGGTTTAATAGCAAAATTTATTCTTCAAAGATTAAAAAACTATGTGGCCGAAACCTCAAATAAATTTGATGATGCCTTAGTATCAGCATCAGAAGGTCCAGTAAAATTTTTGCCGATAGTACTTGGTATATTTATGGCTACTTCCTATATGGATTTTGAGGGCAAAATGTCAATCTTTATAGATAATATAAATCGTTCTTTAATTACAATTTTAATATTTTGGTTAATTCACCAAATTGTTGAACCTATAACTTTTTTGATAAAAAGAGTAGAAGAGCTTTTATCTAGAGATTTGTTAAACTGGGTTATTAAAGCAAATAAAATTTTAATTATTTTTTTTGGTTTTGCTGCTACTCTAGATATTTGGGGAATTAAAATTGCTCCTATAATTGCAGGACTTGGTTTATTTGGTGTAGCTGTTGCGCTTGGTGCACAGGATTTATTTAAAAATTTAATTTCTGGTATTTTAGTTCTTGTAGAAAAAAGATTTAAAATTGGAGATTGGATTTATGTAGAAGGTATCATAGAAGGAATTGTTGAAAGAATAGGCTTTAGGTCTACAGTAATAAGAAAATTTGATAAATCGATTGCCACCATACCAAATTCTTCATTTGCAGAAAATGCTGTAGTTAATATTTCAGAGACAACTAACTGGAGGATAAGTTGGATTATAACTTTGCAATATAGTTCTACTGTTGAACAACTGAAGAATATCAGGGATCAAATAGAAAAATTTATTACTACAAATAAAGATTTTAAAATCGGAGAAGATACCGAACACGCTATTAGAATAGATAAGTTTTCTGATAGTTCAATAGATATGTATATAAGATGTTTTACTGTAACGAACGAATGGAGCGAATGGTTAAAAATTAAGGAAAGATTAGCAGTAAAAATTAAAGAAATTGTAGAGAGTAACGGTGCTTCCTTTGCCTTTCCTAGCACATCTATTTATGTTGAGAAAAAATAATGAAATCAATTTTTATATTATTAGATAGTATCATAAGTCTTTATATCTGGGTATTAATCATAAATGTTATAATGAGTTGGTTAATTGCATTCAATATTTTAAATACTGGAAATCGATTTGTTTATTCACTTTTGGATGTTTCACGAAAATTGACGGATCCTCCTCTTGACTTCATAAGAAGATACCTTCCAAATTTGGGTTCGATAGATATTTCTCCAATTGTACTTATTTTAGGGCTTATGTTTTTAAGAAATTTAGTCTTTGAAATGTTTGCCCCTTCATTATTTTAATTATGATTATTGATGGAAAAAAAGAAGCTCAAATTTTAAGGGAAGAAATAAAAAAAGAAATTATAACAATAAAAAATAAAACTAATAAAGTTCCAGGATTAACGGTCATATTGATAGGTGATTTTGTTCCCAGCCAAATATATGTAAGAAATAAAGAAAAAAATTCAAAAGAAGTTGGTATTAATTCTAATGTGATAAGATATTCAAAAGATGTAACTGAGGATGAAGTTTTAAAAAAAATACAAGAATTAAATAATAATAAAGAAGTCTCAGGAATTTTGGTACAATTACCTCTTCCACAACAAATTAATAAAGAAAAGATTATTAATTCGATCGATCCAGCAAAAGATGTTGATGGATTTCATCCAGTTAATGTAGGAAATTTAGCTTCAGGTTATAACGCAATTGTTCCATGTACACCTTTGGGATGCTTATTGTTATTAAAAAAAATTGAAACAAATTTATCTGGTAAACATGCTGTAATTGTCGGTAGGTCAAATTTAAATGGAAAACCTATGGCGCAACTTTTATTAAAAGAAAATTGTACGGTTACTATTACTCATTCTAAAACAAAAAATTTAAAAGAAGAGTGTTTAAAAGCAGATATTTTAATTGTCGCTGTAGGGGTAGCAAACTTAGTAAAAAAGGATTGGGTTAAAAAAGGATCAATTGTAGTTGATATTGGAATTAATAAACTAGGAGATAAAATTGTTGGAGATGTAAGCTTCGAAGAAGTGAAAGACATAGCAAGTTCTATCACTCCTGTGCCTGGGGGCGTCGGACCCATGACAATTGCTTGTCTTCTAAAAAATACTTTAAATTGTTTTAAAAAACTTAACTAGTAGATTAGTGAAGGTTTCTAACTCTTCCTTGGATCTTTAATTTTTTTTAATTTTTCTGAAATTCCAGTTATTTTTAAAGTTATATAAATTACGTAAAAAAGACTGAATCCCAAAAACATTGTAGAAAAAATCGTGAAGATGGCTGTTAAAATTTTTTCTTGAAACCAGTTTTCTACACCCGAATTAGATTGATATAAAATATTCCAAAAAAGAACAAAAGCTATTTCATAAATAATTATTAGTTTATACATTTTAACCTATGTTAGACCTTCCACCATCGACTCCAATTACTTGACCTGTAATCCAAGAACTTTCTTTAGATAATAAAAATTTAGCTAAAGCAGCAGAGTCCGATCCTTCGCCAAGTCTTTTAAGCGGATGTTGTTTTGCTATAGCTTCAGATATTTTTGGATTCTTTAGCATTTTATTTGCCATTTTTGAATTGCTCAAACTAGGGGCAATACAATTTACTCTTACGTTAGGAGCTAATTCAGAAGCCAATGAAACTGTAAGTCCTTCCAAAGAAGCTTTCACAGGAGATATGATGCTGTGATTAGGAAATCCTTGTTTTACTGCTATTGTAGAAAAAAGAACTACTGATGATTTATTTTTTTTTAAGTTTTCTTGGAATTTTTTGATTATTTCCACTATAGGAAATAAGTTAATTTCAAAACTTTTTAAGTAATCTTTTCTTGTAATTAAGTTTATAGGCTTTAAATCTATCGATCCAACACAATAAGCTATTCCTAGAATATCAACATCTTTTAAATCTGTTTCCATACTGTTTAAAAAATTTGTTTCAAGTACATCAGCAACCGTATAATCATATCCAGTTTCATCACTTAATGTAGAAACCTCGTTTTTATCTTTTGCAACAAGGTGAATTTGATCTTTTATATTTTTATCATCCTTGAATAGTCTTACTAATGAGCTTCCTACAGCCCCTGTTGCTCCGATGACTAAGAACTTTTTAACCATATGTAATTATAAGTCGTTATCTTTTTTTTTATCTAAATTAAGATATTTACTATTTCTAAACCTGATAACAACAGTAGCTAAAGCAACTATTAAAATTGCTAAAGATATGTAAATTAGTGAAGTCGGATCATCATTTTTATCTTGAAGAATAATATATCTAGCCAAGGCGGTTATTGCGATCACTAAAGGATAAGAGATTCTTACTGATCTTGTTTCCCAGTAAGATCTAACTAGTCCAATTACTTCTATATAAATGAACATCAATAGCAAATCTGCTAAACCAATTTTTTGATTATTATACATTTCTTTTACCTCTAAAAAAAAAGCAATTATAGTTGCGAATAAAACAAACAAAACTGCTGTTAACTGTATATTTCTAATAGTATTATTCATAATATTTTGTGTTAAGTAAAATTTAATCTTTATTTAATTTTTTACAATGAAATTTAATAAAATTTTCTACTTTTTTTTTGTTAAAACTTTTATTTTCCTCAAAAGACACTTTTTTCATTGAATATGCCTTGTTACTAGTATTCCTTGAGAGGATTATAACATTGCCTTTAAAAATCTTTAGGACAACTTGTCCTGCGACTAGATTTCTTTTTTTATCAATTATTTTTTGCAGCTTAATTCTTTTTTTTGAAAACCAATAACCATTATAAACAAGTTCTGAATAAATAGGCATTATCTTTTCTTTTTCATGCATAGTTTCTCTATCTAAAGTAACTGACTCGATTGCTCTATGAGCAACATATAATATAGTTCCTCCTGGAGTTTCATAAACGCCTCTAGATTTGATTCCAATAAATCTATTTTCAACTAAGTCAACTCTTCCCACTCCATGTTTACCTGCCAATTGATTTAGTTTTTCTAAAAGTTTTTCAGGCTTAAGTTTTTTTCTATTAATTGAAACTGGATCTCCATTTTTAAATTCAATTTTAACAACTGAAGCTTTATTAGGGGTTTTATTTAATGCCTTTGTCCTTTGAAAAATAAACTCTGGAGCTGAATTTTTAGGATTTTCCAAATTTTTTCCTTCTGTTGAAGTATGAAAAATATTATCATCTACTGAAAAAGGTGGTGCACCTTTTTTATCCTTCGGTATAGGTATTTTATTTTTTTTTGCATACTTAATTAAATCAGTTCTAGATTTTAATTTCCAAATTCTCCAAGGCGCTATAACTTTTATTTTTGGTCCAAAATAATAATAACCTAGCTCAAATCTTACTTGATCATTTCCTTTTCCTGTTGAACCATGGGAAACAGCAAAAGCCTTAAATTTTTTTGCAATAGCTATTTGTCTTTTTGCTATTAGAGGTCTAGCTATAGATGTTCCCATCAAATACACACCCTCATATATTGCATGAGCTCTAATCATCGGAAAAATATAATCTTTAACGAATGTATTTTTTAGATTTTCTATTATAATTTTTTTGACACCTAATCTTTTTGCATTTTTAATAATTTTTTTCTTATTCATGACTTGACCAATATCTGAAGTATAAGCAATTATTTCAGCTTTATAATTTTCCTGAAGCCATTTAAGAATTATCGAAGTATCAAGCCCTCCTGAGTAGGCCAAAACAATTTTTTTCATTTAACTGCAAGTCTTTTTTGCTGTATTATAAGCTTTAGTAAATCCCATCATTGAATAATGATCAGTTGTTTCAGCTCCTTTTGTAGTTCTTGCTTTAATAATTAAGTTAGTTGCTTTTTTCATTAATTTTATAAATTTTTTCTCCTCTTGATCATCTAACAACCATGCAAAATTTTTCTGAGAAAAAAATGAATATCTCTTTTTTCCCGAACTAGCCGTAACAGTTGATGATTTATAGTCATGACCACTAGTTAAACTAACTTCGTCCTTTATGTTTTCTGACGGCCTAAAAGTTACAAATAATTTGGACTTCTCTCTTTTAATAGAAGATGGAGCTCTTTTTGTAGGCACAGTTTGAGCAAAACAAATTTTCCCTTTTTCAGTTTGAGCAGTAAAACTCTCCCAATTCTTATATTTTCCTGTAGATCTTGGAGTATTAGCGCTTGCACTTAAAGAGAATAGTATAAGGAAAATTATAGTAAAAAATTTTTTAAAAAGCATAAATTTATTTTTATACTAAAAATAAGCTATTTCAATGGTTTGAATTAAGGGGCAGGATTTGGATTATTATTATGAATAATATTGATCTTTTCCAACACCTCATCGCTCAATTCAATATTTATACTTCCAATATTTTCTTTTAGTTGGTCCATTGTTGTGGCTCCAATAATATTGCTTGTTACAAAAGGTCTAGAATTGACAAAAGCTTGTGCAAGTTGAACCATAGTAATATTGTTTTCATTAGCTAGATTATAATATTCATCATAAGCTTTCATCGCTAAAGGATTAATCATTCTTTCCCAACCTTTAAATAAAGTCATTCTTGCGTTTTTTGGCATTTGACCACCTCTGTATTTTCCAGATAAAGCACCTGAAGCCAGAGGGTAGTAAACCAATAAACCACATTTTTCTCTTATAGAAATTTCTGACATCCCTATCTCATAAGTTCTATTTACTAGGCTATAAGGATTTTGCACCGACACCATTCTAGGTAAATTTTTATGCTTAGATAATTCTAAATATTTTGATAGACCGTAAGGTGTTTCATTAGATAGACCTACGTGCCTAATTTTTCCACTTTTAATAAATTTTTTTAATGACTGCAAAACATTTTCAAAATCATTCCAATCTTCTTCATTTTTATTGATAGTAAATTCTCGTCTACCGAAAGTATTTGTTGATCTTTCAGGCCAATGCAATTGATACAAGTCTATATAATCTGTTTTTAATCTTTTAAGACTCCCATTAATTGCTTCAGCTAAATTTTTTTCATTATAACTTTTTTTGCCACCTCTAATCCAATCTAAACCAGGTCCAGCAACTTTAGATGCTAAAATAATCTTGTTTCTATTTTTTCTTTTTTCAAACCAATTTCCAATCATTACCTCTGTTTTTCCGTATGACTCTGCTGTTGGAGGGACCGAGTAGAGTTCGGCGGTATCAAAAAAATTGACACCTTGATCAAGCGAATAATCCATTTGTTCAAAAGCGTCATTTTCAGAATTTTGAGTACCCCAAGTCATAGTCCCGAGACATATTAAACTTACATCTAAATCTGTATTTCCCAATTTTTTAAACTTCATAAATTTGTAATTATCATGTGTTTTTTAAAGTAAATATTTACTATTGAAAAGTTAATAAAAGTTCTTATATTGGCATTATGGAATTCAATAAACAAAGTTCAACAGTAAGATCTTCAGCTTCTGAAGCAATTATAGACCAAGGTTTAAGAGCCTACATGTTAAAAGTTTATAACTACATGGGTTCAGGAGTTTTACTTACTGGTTTTGTAGCTCTTCTATTTTTTAAAATGGCCGTTGTAACAGGAGACGGAGGACAAATAATCGGATTAACTAATTTTGGGAACACAATATACGCATCAGGTCTGAAGTGGGTTTTAATGCTAGCTCCGTTAGGAGTTGTTTTTTATATGAGTTTTGGTATTGCGAAAATGTCTGCTGCAAAAGCACAAACTACTTTTTGGGTTTTTGCTGCTTTAATGGGAGCTTCTCTTTCCTCAATCTTTCTAATTTATACTGGAGCGAGTATTACTAGAGTTTTTTTTATTACAGCAGGAACATTTGGAGCAATGAGTATTTATGGTTACACAACAAAAAAAGACTTAACTAAACTAGGCTCTTTTTTAATAATGGGTCTATTTGGAATTATAATTGCTTCAATCGTTAATATTTTTATGAAATCTTCTATGATGTATTTTGTAATATCTATCATTGGAGTTTTAGTATTTGTTGGTTTAACAGCTTACGACACTCAGAAAATTAAAAATATGTATTTAGCGAGTGATAGCGGTGAGTTAATAGGCAAAAAGGCTGTTATGGGAGCTTTAACGCTTTACTTAGACTTCATAAATTTATTTATTATGCTCTTAAGACTTTTCGGTCAAAGAAGATAATTATTTTACCAACTTTAAATTATTCCAACTAGTTTTGTTTATCAGTTGATTTAAATTTTCTGATTTTTTGAGTATGTTGCCATTCTTATCTTTTATTAAAAATTTTTCGTTAAAGTAATTGGGTTTAAGATTTTTTAATATTCTTAAAACTGGTTTATCAGATGCTCTTTGATAAACATCAAATGATATTTCTCTGTTTCCAGATGAAAAAGAATAGTCTTTCCAAGTTCCATTTGAAACCATCTTTGCATATAAATTTAAGATACTTTGCAGCTCTTTCTTTATAAAAAACATTTCTTTTTCTCTATTTAACTCGTTATTAATTACTAACTTAATATTTTTCATATCTTGTGTTTATTTATCATTGGTAATTGAAGAGCAGTAAATATGAAAGTTAAAGGCAATACACCCCAAACTTTAAAATTTACCCATGTAGCCTCAGGTTGAGTTCTCCAAATAATCTCATTTAAGATTGCTAAGAATATAAAAAAATATGCCCATCTATTATTTAACTTACTCCAACCTAATTCGTCTAGCTGAAAAGCTGCTTTGAAAAAAAACTCTAAAAAGTTTTTATCAAAGAGAGTTTTTCCAATAAGTAAAGTTAATGCAAAGATAATATTGATTATTGTTGGTTTCATGTATAAAAAAACTGGATTATCAAAATATAATGTCAATCCTCCAAATAAAGAGATGACGATACCTCCAATTAGAGGAATATAAGGTATTTTTTTCTCAATTAAGTAAATGATCACTACCGCAACAATTGTAGCTATAATCAGTGGTGGTATTGCAGCACTGAGGTCTTTTCCACTTTTGTAATAAATTGTAAAAAAAATTAATAAAGGACCAAAATCGGTAATAAATTTTAAAAATGACTTATTCACAATACATGTTTAGCATATAATAAATTTTTAATAAATTAGATATTGATTTTAATAAAAAAATTATTAATTATTAGATATGGCATCAAGCAATAATGCAAAATTTTCAATAGGAGAAGTAGTTAAACATAGGCACTTTGATTTCAGAGGAGTGATTTATGATGTAGATTTTGAATTCAATAATTCTGAAGAGTGGTACCAATCAATACCTAAAGACGTGAGACCAAGAAAAGATCAACCTTTTTATCACCTCCTAGCTGAAAGTAATGATGTGACTTACGAAGCTTATGTTTCTGAGCAAAATTTATTATTAGACAAATCTAAAGAACCGCTCAAACATCCTTTAATAGAAGAAATCTTTTCTGGCAAAAAAGGCTCTAACTATTTTAAGTTATCTAATTAATCGAGCTAACTGCCTCAAATTTAACATTTTTCATTCAAATCAAGGACATAGATTTATATTATTAATTACATGTTCTTGCTTAATTGGGAATTAACTCATACTTTTTAACTCCCTCAAAATTCTCAATTAAGCATATATTTACACTTCACATAAAAATAATATTATAGTAGTCAAAGGTTATGTTTGATCTAATTAATCCAAGTAAAATCTTTTACTTAATTGAGAAAATTATTAATTTTATTAATTCTATCTTTTTTATTATTTTAATTATCGCCTTAACATTTGCTTTAATATTATCTCCACCAGATTATTTGCAAGGTGACAGTGTTAGAATAATGTATGTTCACGTTCCCTCTGCTTGGATTGGTCTAGCATCATTTACTAGTATAGCATTATTATCAATTTTAAATTTTATTTTTAAGATAAAAAATTTACATCTAATTTCAAAAAGTATTGCCCCTTTAGGGTTAATGTTCACTTGCTTAGCAATTATTACAGGATCATTATGGGGTCAACCAACTTGGGGAACATGGTGGGCTTGGGATGCAAGAATTACCTCAATGGTAGTACTCGCAATATTTTACATATTATTTATTTTAGCTAACAAATTAATTGAACAAAAAGACAAAGCTAATAAAATTTCAAATATAATTGCAATAGTTGGATTAGCTAACATTCCTATAATTAAATTCTCAGTAGATTGGTGGAACACACTTCATCAACCTTCAAGTATTAAGCTGGATGGCACTAGCTCTATACATTCCTCAATGTTATTACCATTAATGCTGATGTTTCTTGTTTTATTATTGTATTGTGCGTTAATTTTGCTAATGAAATATAAGACAGAAATCATTAGAATAAAGAAAAAAAACATTAAAAGAATATGATACAGAATTTTTTAACAATGAACGGATACGGTTTTTACGTTTGGTTATCATTTGCTGTCACCATTTTATCTTGTTCAATTCTTTATTATAAAACTTACAAAACTTTAAAAAAATATGAGAAAGATTTTGCCAAAGAATTAATAAGACTTTCTGAATTAGATAGAGAATTAGTTTTAAAAAAATCTAAAGTTGCTTCTCAGGTTTTCGCCTCGTACAACAAATTTATCTAAAGCATTTTAATGCTTACAAATAAAGTTAAAAAGAGAATATCTTTTTTAGGATTATTGTTAGTTTCAGTTGTCACAGCAGTATTCTTTATTTTAAAGTCTTTATCTAATAATATTCTTTATTTTAAATCACCAACAGAAATTAAATTAAGCCAAGATATTGTTTATACTAAAAAAATCCGAGTTGGCGGCATGGTAAAAAAAAACTCTATTGATATTAGTGATAAAGAAATTAAATTTATAATTACAGATTTAAATAATGAGCTGGTAGTAAGTTTTAAAGGGACAGTCCCTAACTTATTTTCTGAAGGCAAGGGTGTAGTAGCTGAAGGAAGGTTACAAGATAAAGACTTTTTTATTGCTGATAGAATATTAGCTAAACACGATGAAAAATATATGCCTCCAGAATTAAAAGATATAATGAAAAAAAATGTTGAGTAATACTGGTAATATTCTGCTTCTTACAAATATATTCCTTGGAATATTTATAATTTATTTTTCTTTTCAAAATTTAAAGGATAATAAGGCTTTTATAAGCAAAAAAATTTACCAGCTATGTTTATTGCAAAGCACAATTATAATAATTTCCTTTTTAACTTTGATTATTGCTTTTGTTATTTCTGATTTTTCAATTGTTACCGTTTATCAAAACTCACACTCGCTTAAACCTTTTTTTTATAAAGTTTCTGGTAGCTGGGGAAATCATGAGGGCAGTTTATTGTTATGGATAATAATTTTAACAATTTTTTCTTTCTTTTTTCTTTTGTACAATAAAGATCATCCAAAAAATTATAGAATTTATACTTTAATTATTCAAAATATTCTAATACTTGGGTTTTTATCTTTTCTTTTTTTTAATTCAAATCCATTTAGTTTAATTTTACCTATACCTAAAGAAGGGTTAGGGTTAAATCCCATTTTACAAGATCCAGCTTTAGCAATTCATCCTCCTTTACTTTATATAGGCTTTGTAGGTGCGTCGATTTATTTTTCTGCTGCAATGGCTTCTTTACTGGTTGATTATTCAGGTAAAAGATTTGCGCAATCAATAAAAAATTGGGTTTTGTTTTCATGGTCTTTTCAAACTCTTGGAATATTAGCAGGATCCATTTGGGCTTACTACGAATTAGGCTGGGGGGGATTTTGGTTTTGGGACCCGGTTGAAAATGCATCTCTCTTACCATGGTTTGCAATGACAGCTCTTTTACATTCCTTGATAGTATTAGAAAAAAGGAACTTGCTTTACTTTTGGGTAATTATTCTTTGTCTTTTAACTTTTATTTTAAGTGTTACAGGAACTTTTTTAGTCAGATCAGGAATTTTAAATTCGGTACATACCTTTGCAAGTGATCCGACTAGGGGTGTCTATATATTAATGTTTTTAAGTTTGATGATTTTTTTTTCAGTTATGCTTCTTTTTAATAAATTTAAAAGCAGGAACTATGTTTTAAATTCTAACAGTAAAGAGACTTTTATTTTAATTAATAATTGGTTTATGATTTTTTATCTCATAACAGTACTACTAGGAACCATTTATCCTATCTTCACTGAAGTTTTAACAAATCATAAAGTTTCAGTTGGTCCTCCTTTTTATAACGCTGTAATTATACCCATCGTTGGCCTTTTTTTATTTTTTATGTCCACAGGACCTAGGGTTAAGTGGATTAAAAATAATTTTTATAATTTGAATTTATTACTTAAAATTTTATTAGGATCGATATTAATTAATTTCTTTATTACCTATGTATTTGATAGCTATAGTTTGATATCAAATTTTATAATAATTTCTGCTTTATTTTTAATTATTTCTTCATCAATTGATTTATATCAATTATTTACAATTCGAAAATTAAATCTATCTAGAGTGGTGTCTCACTTAGCCTTTGGTTTTTTAATATTATTTATAGGACTTAATTATAATTTTTCTTTGGAAAAAGACTTCAATTTAAAATTAGGAGAACAAAGAATATTTAAAGATTATTCTCTAGAATTTAAAGATTTACAGCTTCAAGATTTTAAGAACTATAAGGCTGTAATTGGAGAGTTTAAAATAAAAAATAAGACAAATAATTTAGAAGATACTCTTTATCCAGAAATAAGAATATATATGAAACCAAGCACCATCACTTATGAAGCTTCAATAAAAACTAGTCTTTTAAAAGATTATTATATTACAATGAGTAATATTGATAGGTCCGATTATTATAATATTAAATTTCAGAAAAAACCTTTCATGATTTGGATCTGGATTTCGGTGATTTTTATTTCAATAGGAGGTTTTTTAAGTTTATTTAAAAATGAAAAAAAAAATTATTAAATCATTTATAGTTTTACTTTTAATATTTATTATAGGAGTTTTTTTTATTGGATTAAACAATAGTACAATTTATGATACCAAAAGTTTAGTTGGTCAAAAATTAGTCAATATAGAATTAGATCACTTTAATAAAAAGAAGAAAATTACTGAAGGAGATTTTAATACAAATAATTTTACTTTGATAAATTTTTGGGCGTCTTGGTGTGGACCTTGTCGTCAAGAACATCCTTTCTTGATTAAGCTAAAAGAAGAAAATAATTTAAAATTATTAGGTGTGAATTTTAAAGATCAAAAAAAAAATGCATTGAAATTTCTAAATGAATTTGGAAATCCTTATGATGTCTTAGCAAAAGATCAACTAGGAAAAAGTTCTGTAAACTTTGGAATTTATGGAATTCCAGAAAGTATATTACTTAACAAAGATTTGGTAGTTATTAAAAAATTTATTGGGCCAATATCATTAAGTGACTATGGATATATAAAAGATATTATTAATAAATAATGAAAATAAAAACAATTAGCTTTTTTATTATCTTAAGTTTAAACATTGTTAATGCTGAGTCTTCTTCAGTTGAAATAAGTAGTATTTTGAAAAATTTACGTTGTTTAATTTGTCAAGGGCAATCAGTTGCTGACTCCAACTCTGAATTTGCTCAAACAATAAAATTAGTAGTAAAAGATCAAATTGATAAAGGTAGATCAGAAAAGGAAATATATAATTTTCTGATTGATAAATATGGAGAATGGATTGTCTATAAACCACCACTAAATAGAGTTAATTTTTTATTATGGATAATACCATATTTAGTGCTTGTAGCAGGTGGGGTAATAATTTTTTTATTGTTTAAAAAAAGGGTAAATCATAGATAAAAGGCATCTATACATATGAAGAATTTAATTGTATTTTCTAACTATGAAATTTAAATTTTTAATACTATTAAGTTTATTTACTTTTTTTCTAAATCCAATTTTAGCGGATGAAGGAAGTGATGACATATCTTTTTATACTGGCACATTTGATGTGATTGATAAAGAAGGAGATGATCAGACAAGTTTGTTTGGTATAGAACATAAAAACCCTAACTTGTTTAAAAATACTTTTTTAGGAAAGTTTTCCCCAGTTTCTGGAGGGTTCATGACCGGTGACAATGCTGTTTATTTATACACAGGTATAGAAGGTCAATACGGTATAGGACCTCTAAAGATCTTACCAAGTTTTGCACCTGGCTATTATGAAAAAGGTAACGGTAAAGATTTAGGTAGTGTTTTAGAATTTAAAAGTGAGATTAAAATAGGTTTTGATATTTTTGAAAATTCAAAAATAGGTTATAGCTACAGTCACATTTCAAATAATGAATGGGGTGATACTAACCCTGGTACTGATAATCAACATATAACATTTTCTAAAAACTTTTAATAAAAGTGAACCTAAGAGACTGTTATAACTTCGATGATTTTAGAAAACTAGCAAAAAAAAATTTACCCGCTCCTATTTTTCATTATATCGACGGCGGTTCTGATGACGAGTCTACTCTTAAGAGAAATACAGAATCATTTACAAAATGTGATCTGGTCCCTAATATCTTAGCAAGTGTAGGAGAACCTGATATGTCTACAACAGTTATGGGTCAAAAAATTGATATGCCTTTATTTTTGTCACCAGTTGCAATGCAAAGACTTTTTCATCATGAAGGTGATAAGGCTAGCGCCAAGGCCGCAGAAAAATTTGGAACTTTTTATAGCATGTCCACTATGGCCACTTCATCAATCGAGGAAATAGCAAATATATCTGGTGGACCAAAAATGTTTCAAATATATATACATAAGATTAAAGGTTTAACTGATAATCTGATTGATAGGTGTAAAAGTTCTGGTTTTAATTCAATGTGTTTAACAGTCGATACTGTAGTAGCTGGTAATCGAGAAAGAGATCATAGATGGGGATTTACTACCCCACCTAAGCTTACTTTAAAAAGTATTTTGGGTTTTATGATGCGTCCTAATTGGACATTTAATTACTTAGTTAATGAAAAATTTCAATTAGCTAATGTTTCAAATTTTACTAAAAAAGGATCAAGTATAGCTAAAGGAGTAATGGAATATATTAATGAACAGTACGATCCAGCTATGAGCTGGAAAGATGCAGAGTATTGTATAAAAAGATGGGGAGGCCCCTTTGCAATTAAAGGTGTAATGTCTGTTGAAGATGCAAAGCGAGCAGTGGATGTAGGAGCTTCTGCAATATTACTTTCAAATCATGGAGGCAGACAGCTTGATGGCTCAAGATCTCCATTTGATCAACTTCCGGCTATAGCAGAGGCAGTTAATGGAAAATTAGAAATTATATTAGATGGTGGAATTAGAAGGGGCACGCATGTCTTGAAGGCTTTATCATTGGGGGCCACTGCATGTAGTTTTGGCAAGGGTTTTCTTTTTGCACTTGGCGCTGGAGGCCAAAAAGGAGTTGAACAAATTTTACAAAAAATGAAGGATGAAATTAGAAGAGATATGATACTTTTAGGCTGTAAAAGTATTAAAGAACTGAACAAATCTAAAATTGCATATCGATGATGTAATTATAGATTATTGCAAAAAAAATTTATATAACTATAATTTTTAAAAATTATTATGAAATTAGCTAAAAATTTAGAAAGATTAGGAACAGAATCAGCGTTTGCTATTTTAGCAGAAGCAAAAAAACTTGAAGCCCAAGGTAAAGAAATGATTCATTTAGGCCTAGGTCAACCAGATTTTAAAACACCCCAACACGTTATGGATGCTGCAAAAAAAGCTATTGATGATGGGCATCATGGGTATGTTCTGGCTAATGGAATTTTAGAATGTAGACAAGCAGTATCTAGAAAAATAAAAAAACTTTACAATAAAGAGATTAGTCCTGAAAGAGTAATGATAATGCCTGGAGGAAAACCAACAATGTATTACGCAATTTCAATGATAGGTGAACCCAACACTGAAATTATACATCCTACACCTGGCTTTCCAATTTATGAGTCAATGATTAATTACACTGGAGCAAAAGCTGTACCTTATGATTTAACCAAGGAAAAGGATTTAAAATTTGATCCTGAAAAAATTTTATCTTTAATAACAGACAAAACAAGATTGTTAGTTTTAATTAATCCAAATAATCCAACTGGTAGCTTTGTTGAAAAACCTGCGATAGATTTTTTAGCTGAAGGATTAAAAAAACATCCTCATGTCGCAATTTTAAGCGATGAGATTTATAGTAGGCAAGTTTTCGATGGAAAAGAAATGCCTACATTTTTTAATTATCCAGATCTTGAAGAAAGATTAATAGTTTTAGATGGTTGGAGTAAAGCATATGCTATGACAGGTTGGCGAATGGGTTGGAGTGTATGGCCAGAAAAGTTAATTCCTCATGTTACTAAACTAGCGATTAATAGTTTTTCATGTGTAAACGCACCATCTCAGTTTGCAGGAATAGCCGCCCTAGATGGACCTGATGACCAAATACATGCAATGATGAAAAAATTTGATGAACGAAGAAAACTAATTCATAAATTATTAAACGATCTCCCTGGAGTTGAGTGTAGCATGCCCGGAGGAGCCTTTTACATATTTCCTAAAGTTATAGGAACTGGTATGGATGGACCAGAATTTTCTAAAAAATGCATGCACGAAGCTGGTGTTGCAATAGTGCCGGGCACTGCTTTTGGGAAAACATCAAAGGATTATGTGCGATTTAGTTTTGCAGCTTCGAATGAAAATATCGAAAAAGCCTTAGAAAAAATCAAAAAGATGCTTCAGTAGGTCATTTAGGTATTTTGACCAATATCAATTAAATCTATAAAGTAGTTATTATGAACACATTACAAATGCCAAAAATAGAAAAGTCAATCATTTCTAATAGAGAAGAAATAGTCTCGGATTTAGAGAGAATAGTAAAGTCTGAGAATATCTTATCTCATCAAGATGAGATGAAGCCTTATGAAACAGATGCTTTAGCAGCTTATACTCAATCTCCAATGTTAGTAGTTCTGCCTGAAACAGTAAAGGAAGTAAGTGAAGTTTTAAAATATTGTAATGAAAATAAAATTAAAGTTGTTCCTAGAGGAGCTGGTACAGGGTTATCTGGCGGTGCTTTGCCATTAAAAGATTGTATTTTATTATCTATGGGTAAGTTTAATAAAATTTTAGAATTAGATTATAAAAATAGATGTGTAGTGGCTCAACCATGTGTGACTAATCTAGCAATTACTAAAGCTGTAGAGGATAAAAATTTTTATTACGCTCCAGATCCATCTAGTCAAATTGCATGTTCTATAGGTGGAAACGTAGCTGAAAATTCTGGAGGGGTACATTCACTAAAATATGGAGCTACAACAAATAATTTATTAGGCATCCAAGTAGTATTAATGGATGGCACTATCACTAGATTTGGTGGAAAGGTTATGGACTCTGAAGGATATGATTTCTTAGGACTCATGACTGGTTCAGAAGGATTGTTAGGTGTAGTAACAGAGGTTACAGTAAAAATTTTAAAAACTCCTGAAGTAATTAAAGCAGGTTTAATTGGATTTTCATCTATAGAAGATGCTGGTAATTGTGTTGCACAAATTATTGCTAAGGGCTGTATCCCTGCTGGTATGGAAATAATGGATAAAGCTTTACTTAAAGCTACTAACGATTTTTGTAAAGCTGGTTATCCAACTGAAGCTGAGGCCATGATGATANTTGAATTTGATGGNAGTGAATTTGAAGTNGANTCTCATATTAAAACTGCAGAAAANATTGCTAAGGAAAATAATTCTNCNAGTATAAAAATAAGNCAATCNAATGAAGAGAGNTTAAANTTTTGGTCNGGAAGAAAAGCNGCTTTTCCNGCATGTGGNGANTTAGCNCCNGATTATATGTGNATGGATGGATCAATNCCTAGAGCAAAACTTGCNGAAGTNCTTANNGAAATAAANAANTTATCTAANAAATATAAACTTCCNGTNGCTAATGCNTTTCATGCNGGTGANGGAAANTTACATCCANTAATCATGTTNGATGCAAGTGANAAAGATCAANTAANAAGATGTGAAGANTTTGGAGCAGATATTTTAAANTATTGTGTNAAAGTNGGNGGAGCNCTNACNGGNGANCATGGNGTNGGTATTGAAAAAAGAGAANTNATGTGTGAAGCATTTAANAANACAGACATNCAACAACANTTGAANATNAAAGTAGCNTTAGANCCGAATTCTTTATTAAATCCAGGTAAAGTTTATCCTATTTTAAGAAAATGTGCTGAAGAAGGAAGGGTTCATGTCCATGGAGGAAAAACAAAATTCCCTGACATTCCAAGATTTTAGTCAATCCTTATTAAAACCAGAGACTAGAGAGGATATTTCTTTAATAATCCAAGAATGTTATAAAAAAAATATTCCAATCGAAATTAATTGTTTAAAATCAAAAGAGAATATTGGAAGAAATTTTCAAACTGAAAAAACTTTAAATCTTTCAAATTTTAAGGGCATTATTGAATATAAGCCAGAGGAACTCTATATAAAAGTGAAGGCCGGCACATCAATTAAGGAAATTAAAGATGAATTGAATAAACATAACCAGCAACTAGCTTTTGAACCTAATGACTTCGGTCCATTATTTAAAGGAAAGCATGATGAAGGTTCTATAGGAGGCGTTGTTTCATGTAACTTTTCAGGCCCAAGAAGATTTAAAGTTGGTAGTGTAAGAGACCATGTTCTTGGATTTCAAGGAGTAAATGGAAGAGGAGAGGTTATAAAATCTGGCGGGACAGTTGTTAAAAATGTAACTGGCTATGATCTAAGCAAAATATTATCTGGTTCATTTGGAACTTTAACAATATTAACTGAGATCTCAGTAAAAGTTCTTCCAAAGCCAGAGTCTAGTAAAAGTTTGGTAATTAAAAATCCTCATTTAATGAAAGCTTTAGAATATCTAAATATATCTCTTTCTTCCTCTAGTGATCCTTCCGGAGGTGTATTTTATCCTGAGTATTTTACAAGCCACTTTACTTTTAATGACCTAACATACGAAGGACCTTTAACAGCTATAAGAATTGAAGGACCCAAGGAATCAATAGATCATAGAATAAAAAATTTATGTAAAGAATTAGATCTTAATGTAAATGAAAATTTAGTTTTGGAAAATGAACAGTCTAAAATTCTTTGGGAAAGAACAAGGACTTTAGAAGTATTTTCTAATATGAAAAGTAATTTATTAAGAATAGTTGTTCCTCCGAGTGACACATTTGATGTGATAAAACAACTTAGACCTTATGAACCCAAGTATTTTATTGACTGGGGAGGCAGTTTGATTTGGCTTCAACTTGACAAAATTAACATCAAAATATTAAATGATATAAGAAAAATAGTAAACAAATGTAAAGGATATTTAACAGTGATAAAAATAGAGGAAGATTTAAAAGCTTCGGTTGATATTTTTTCTGTAGATCCTGTAAAATATAAGATATCAGAAAAATTAAAAAAAAGTTTTGACCCAAAAAGGATTTTAAATCCAGGAAAAATGTATTCAGGAATTTAATGCAAACAGATTTTAAAAATAAAGAACTTCAAGACTCAGAGACGAAATCAAGTGAAAAGATTATAAGAAAGTGTGTACATTGTGGAATGTGCAATGCTACCTGCCCAACATATGGAATTAGTGGTGATGAGTTAGAAGGGCCTAGAGGTAGAATTTATCTAATTAAAGATATGTTAGAGAAAAACAAACCAGCTAATAAAAAAATAGCAAAACATATTGATAGCTGTCTTTCTTGCTATGCATGTATGACTACTTGCCCTTCAGGTGTGAACTATATGCATTTAATAGATCATGGCAGAAATCATGTAGAAGCTACCTACAAAAGACCTTGGTTTGATAGATTAATAAGAAATATTCTCTCTTACACTTTGCCTAGACCTAATATTTTTTTTATACTTACTTTATTAACAAAAATAATAAAACCTTTTAGTTTTTTATTTCCAAACTTCATTAAGAATTCTCTTAGTTTAATGCCAAGTAATACCCAAACTACAAAAATAAAAGATAAAAGAGTCCACCCGTCTAATGGAGAAAAAACTACAGCAAGAGTAGCTCTTTTAATAGGATGCGTACAAAGAGTTATATCTCCTGAAATAAACGACTCTACAATTAGGTTATTAACCAGGCATAATGTTGAAGTTGTAGTTTTACCAGAAATAGATTGTTGTGGTTCATTAAACCATCATTTAGGAAAAAAGAATTTAGCTCATTCATCATTTAAAAAAAATATAAATTTATGGCATGAAGAATATTTAAAAAATGGTTTAGATGCAATTATTAGCAATACGTCTGGATGTGGAACAACTCTTAAGGATTATGGTTTTATTTTTAGAGATGATAAAGATTTTTCAAAGAAGGCAAAAAAAATTTCTGAGCTTACAAAAGATATTACAGAGTTTTTAGATGAAAATCTTAAATTAGAATTCAAAACACCAGATGAAAAAAAATATAAGATTGCATATCATTCTGCTTGTTCAATGCAGCATGGACAAAAAGTTCATGATCAACCAATGAATATTATAAAAAAAACTGGTAATATAGTTTTANATATTCCTGATGGACATCTATGTTGTGGATCTGCAGGTACGTATAATATTTTACACCAAAAAACTGCCAAAGCTCTTTTAAGAAATAAAGTTGACAATATCTTGAAAGTTTCACCAGATTTTATAGCCACTGGAAATATTGGTTGCATTAGTCAGATATCCAGCGGTATAAGTATACCAATTATTCATACCGTAGAGGTTATTGATTGGTTTACGGGAGGACCAAAACCTCACAAGTTAAAAAATTTATGAAAAAGATTTTAGTAACAAGAAAATTATTACAATCAAATGAGGAAAGGTTAAAAACTCTTTACGAAGTTAAATTAAATTCTAATGATGAACTCTATTCTCAAAAGCGATTGATAGAAATGAGTGAAGGTTGTGACGGCATATTNTCAGCATTAACAGATAAATTAGATGCCGATACGATTAATAAATTACCTAGAAGTGTGAAAATCTTATCTAATTTTGCAGTTGGTTTTGGAAATATAGACATAGAAGCTGCGAAGAAACTAAATATTGCTGTAACTAATACACCAGAAGTTTTGACTGATGCTACAGCAGAAATAGGTATACTATTAATTCTAGGTGCTTGCAGAAGGGCATCAGAAGGAATTGAAGGAGCTAAAGCATCAAGCTGGAAATGGTCAGCAGATTACTTAATAGGAAAACAGCTAACAGGTTCGAGATTAGGTATTTTAGGAATGGGAAGAATTGGAAAAAAAATAGCTAAAGTTGCGAAATCTCTTGGAATGATCATTCACTACCACAATCGTTCTAAATTAAGTCCAGACAAAGAAGAAGGAGCTACCTATCACAAAGAATTAAAAAGCCTGTTGTCTGTTTCTGATGTTTTGTCAGTATGTTGCCCGGCTTCAAAAGAAACGGTAAATTTAATCAATAAAGAAACATTAGAATATTTGCCAAAAGGTGCGGTAGTCACAAATGTTGCTAGAGGAGATATTGTAGACGATGAAGCTCTAATAGATGCTCTCGATAGAAGAAAAGTATATGCTGTAGGTTTAGATGTATATAAGGGAGAACCTAATTTAAACCCAGGATATTTGAAGCATAAAAGTGCTTTTATTCTTCCTCATCTAGGTAGTGCGACAAAAGAAACTCGAACAGCAATGGCAAATTTAGCAATAGATAACCTCGAAGAATTTTTTAAAACTGGAAATTGCAAAAACAAAGTAAATTAGATATTTTTTTTACTACTTACAGTTGAAGTCTAAAATTACCTAACTTAAAATTTGTTCAATTTGGGTGAGACTCTTTTAAATTTATATGTTTATATATTTTAATTATTAATAAG
Organism: Candidatus Pelagibacter sp. TMED128; assembly: GCA_002170125.1. GTDB lineage: Bacteria > Pseudomonadota > Alphaproteobacteria > Pelagibacterales > Pelagibacteraceae > Pelagilacustribacter. The sequence continues at coordinate 250 of NHGD01000025.1, read as the reverse complement.
TAAGGGGGACATATGTCAAAAAAAATAACTAAAGGAGTTAGAACTCCTTCAAGACGTAAGTTCTTTAAAGCAGCTGCAGCTACGGGTGCAGCAGCGGTAGCTACAGTTGCAATGCCTAATATTGCATTCGGTGCTCCGAAAACTTTAAAGATGCAAGCAGCTTGGCCTTCAGGAGCTAATATATTCTTCGAAATGGCAGGCGACTATGCAAAAATGGTTAGCGACATGTCAGGTGGTGAATTGAAGATTG
>NHGD01000024.1 GCA_002170125.1 Candidatus Pelagibacter sp. TMED128 | reverse complement strand
GCCTATGTTTTTGCAATATTAACCTGCATCTATTTAAATGATGCATTAAATTTACATCATTAATTAATAAAGGAGGAAAAAATGGAGTTAGAAGCGGCAAAAATGATTGGAGCAGGCCTTGCTGCAATCGCACTAGCTGGAGCAGGTGTAGGTATTGGAATTATTTTCGGTAACTACCTGTCTGGAGCTATGAGAAATCCATCTGCAGCACAAAAACAATTTCCTAATTTGCTTTTAGGATTTGCTTTAGCTGAAGCAACTGGATTATTTGGACTTGTAGTAGCACTAATTATTTTATTTGCATTTTAAATAAATAAATATGAAGCGTACTTTAGGTTTAATTTTAAGTATATCCATTGGTTATGGAGATTTGTTTGCAGCTGAGGCAGGGATGCCTCAGTTGGACCCCACGTATTGGGCGTCACAAGCATTTTGGCTAATACTAATGTTTTCTATTTTATATATATTAATTGCAAAATTTTTCTTACCTAAAATTAAAAACAATCTTGATGATAGAGAAAATAAAATAAAAGAAGACCTAGACGAAGCAAATAATTTAAAATCTTTATCTGAAAAAAAATTCAAAGAATATGAGAAAATAATTGAAAACTCTAAAAAAGAAGTATCTAAAATTTTATTAGAGTCAAAAAAAAATTTAGATAAAGATATCAAAACAAAAAAAGATGCTATAGAAAAAGAAATTGAAGATGAAGTTTCAAAAGTACAAAAAGAAATTTTTAAACTTAAAAAAGATTCTATTACCTCTATAAACAATATATCTCAAGAAATTGCTTCGAATATAATTGAAAAATTGTCTGGTGAGAAACTTAATGAAAGTAGCGTCAAAGCAATGGTCGAAGATATTTCAAAAAAAAATATAGGTAAATATTTATGATAGTAGATGCTACATTTTGGGTAACAATTTCATTCTTTATTTTTCTTGGAATTTTAATTTATTTTAAAATACCTCAAAAAATAAAGAATGTATTAAATTCAAGTATATCAAATATTAAAGATCAAATTAACGAGGCAGAAAAACTTAAAGAGGAAGCAAAAAATATTTTAAGTGACCATGAAAAAAAAATAAGCAATTCTAAAATTGAAGTTAAATCAATGCTTAATAAAGCTAATGAAGACTCAGAAAAAAATATCATTAAAATAAATCAAGAATTTCATAATTTAATGGAAAGTAGAAAAAAAAATGCTGAAGAAAGAATTAAGCAAATGAAAAACCAAGCGCTAAAAGATATTAAAAATGCCTCAATAAAGATAGGAATAGAATCAGTTGAAAAACTCCTTAAAAATTCAATGGACAGAACTAAGCTAGATAAAATTTATATGTCGAGTATTGAAGAAACAAAATTGGCTCTTAAGAAAAAATCCAGTTAGAATAGCCATAACAAATGGCACAAAAAATAGTAATTATAGGTTCAGGTTTTGGAGGATTAGCCTCTGCTCTAAGAATGAGAGCAAAAGGTTATGCTGTAACCTTACTTGAAAAACATCCAGACCTTGGGGGAAGAGCAAGAGTTTTTAAAAAAGGAAATTTTATTTATGATGGTGGTCCAACTGTAATTACTGCACCATATCTGTTTGAAGAATTGTTTAATTTGTTTAATAAAAAAATTTCAGATTATGTTGAAATAGTTCCTTTAGATCTATGGTACCGTTTTGTATTCAGTGACGGTCAAAGTTTTGATTATACTGGTGATGGGAATTCAATGGAAAAAGAAATAAAAAAATTTTCAGACAAGGATTTTAAAGGGTATAAAGATTTAGTTAATTTTACAGAAAAAATTTTTAAAAAAGGTTTTGTGGATTTATCCGACAAACCATTTAATAATCTAGTTTTTATGCTCAAACAAGTACCTTCACTGTTAAGATTAAAAAGTTATAAATCAGTTTACAAATTAGTTTCAAATTATATTACTAATGAAAAATTAAGAAGGGTTTTCAGTATGCACCCNCTTTTNGTNGGNGGNAATCCNTTTACTACTACNTCNATNTATACNCTNATNTTATTTTTAGAAAAAAAATGGGGNATNCANTANTCAATGGGAGGNACNGGNAANGTGGTAAAAGCATTAGAAAANTTAATGAANGAAGAAAATATNCAAATTATTAAAAATGCAGAAGTAACTGAAATTATTTCTAATGATAATAAGGTTAAAGGAGTTAAGATAAATAATTCTGAGATTATTGATTGTGATTTTATAATTTGTAATTCTGATCCTCCAAATGTTTATCAAAATTTAATTAAGTCTAAAAATAATTATAACTTTCTTTTTAAACAAAAAATGAAAAGAATGGATTATTCTATGGGTCTATTTGTTTATTATTTTGGATCAAAAAAACAATACAGAGATGTAGCTCATCATACTATTTTTTTTGGAGATTCTTATGAGAAACATTTAGATAAAATTTTTGAGGAAAAAATATTGTCTGAAGATATAAGTTATTATTTGCATAGACCTTCTGCGACGGATCCTAACATGGCTCCAAATGGTCAAGATGCATTTTATGTTTTAGTACCTGTGCCAAATAACTTATCTAATATTAATTGGTCTAATGAAGGTGAAAAATTTAAAAATTTAATTTTAGATAAAATGGATAAATCAGTATTACCTGGAATAAAAGAAAATGTATTAAGTGATTTTTATTTGACACCAGATTACTTTGAAAATGATTTAGCAACGTTACATGGTTCTGGATTTTCAATACAACCAAAATTCTCACAGTCAGCTTACTTTAGATTTCATAACCAATCAGAGATATTTAAAAATTTATATTTTGTTGGTGCTGGCACACATCCAGGTGCAGGTATNCCAGGTGTGCTGTCTTCTGCAAAAGTATTGGATAAATTATTTAAATGAGCAACTTATTAAAAAAATACGCCAAATCATTTTATTGGGCAAGTTTTTTTTTATCTAAAAAAACCTTTGATAAATGTTCCTCTCTTTATAATTTTTGTAGAACTTTAGACGATATAGTTGACGATAATAGTAAACTAGAAATTAAAAAAGAAAATTTTGTAAAATTCAAAAAAGATTTCATAAATAAAAATCTTGATAATTTAATTATAAAAGAGATGTGGTTAATAATANAGAGCGAAAATATTTCAAAAAAAGTTATAAGTGATCTATTTGATGGAGTGGAGACAGATTTAAAGGAAAGAGTTCAAATAACTTCAAAAAAAGATTTATTAGTTTATTCTTATAGAGTTGCGGGAACAGTTGGTTTAATGATGTCAAAAATTCTTAAAGTACATAATAAAGAAGCTTTAAAAGGTGCAATTGATCTTGGAATTGCTATGCAACTTACAAATATTGCCCGAGATGTTTGTGAAGATAAAAAGCGAAACAGACAATACATTAAACCAGATTTTACCTCAATCCAGAAAACAATAAATGAGGCTGAAATATTTTATGAAAAATCTTTTAAATCTATTAGTAGCATACCATTGAAATCAAGATTTTCAGTTATTGTTGCAAGACGAGTGTATAAAAAAATCGGTGACTATATTATTAAACAAAAAAATACCAAAAATTATAATGAGGCTGGAAAAATATATGTTCCAATATTTGGAAAAATTCTACAAACCTTTTTAGCTATATTTGACTTTATAAAATTATTATTTGTAAAGGAGTTAAATTACGATAATCATGTAAACCACAATATTTTAAATGAAAAAGTAAATATAAATGAAAGAATTTAATTATATAATCATAGGCGGTGGTTGTGCAGGATTATCCTTAGCGTACGAACTNGAAATTAAAAATAAATTAAAAGATAAAACTTTGGCTATAATTGAAACTCGCGAAGAGTACAAAAGAGATAAAACATGGTCTTTCTGGAAAGTTTTTAATCATAATTTTGAAGATTGTGTAATTAAAAGTTGGAATAATTTTACAATAAATACAATAGAAAGTTCTCGGGAATTGACAAATAAAAATTTTCCTTACCAGAGTATTGATAGTGGAAAATTTTATAAAAAGATAAATTCAAAACTTCATGCCAATCCTAATGTAAGTTTTTTCAAAAATCTCAATGAAATTAATTCAGAAAATTCGTTAATTTTTAATAGTGTTTTTGAAGATGATTTAGACAAATCCCAATTATGGCAACACTTCAAAGGCTTTGAGATCGAAACATCAAAAGATATTTTTGATGATGAAATTTTAAATCTAATGGATTTTAATTGTGACCAGAGAAGTGAGGTACATTTTTTTTACACATTACCTTTAAGTAAAAATAGAGCTTTGGTTGAAACAACTTGGCTATCGGACTTACAAGATCAAAACCTTAAGGATTATGATTTACAATTAGAAAATTATATTAAGGATAATTTAGGTATAAAAAACTATAAAATAAATTTTGTAGAAAAAGGAGCTATACCTCTTTTTTATCCCTCATTTAAAAATGATGATAAAATTATAAATATTGGGTCTGCTGGAGGTATGACTAGACTAAGTACTGGATATACTTTTTTAAATATCCAAGAACATAGTGCTTATATTGTAAATAATATTGACAAAATTGATAAAATAAAAAAATTTAATCTAGGAAAAAAATACTATTTTTTAGATAAAGTATTTCTAAAAGTTTTAAAAAAATATCCAGAAAAAATGCCTATGATATTTCTAGATATGTTTAAAACATCATCGAATACTGTTATTAAATTTTTATCAAACAAAAGTAATATTATTGAAGATATTAATATAGTAAGCAAAATGCCAAAACTAATTTTTATAAAAGCCTTATTTAATTAATGGAAAAATTAAATTTTAAACATTCAGTTATTTTCTTTAATTTTTGTATTTTGATAAGTCCACTCTATCTTATGTTAAATTTTGAACCAATAATCTTCTGTTTATTTTTGATATTAATTTTAGGAATTTCTCATGGAGCATTAGATAATATTAAAGGGAAAAAACTTTTAAAATTATTTGACTATAAATCAACTATCTCTTTTTTTTATCTTACATATATATTTATTTCACTTTTAATAATAATTTTTTGGTTAGTATTTCCTAATACTGTTTTATTTTTCTTTCTCATTGTTGCTTCTTATCATTTTGGTAAGGAGGATACGGTATTTTCTTTTAAAAGAAAATTTTTCATATCTGAAATTTTGTTTTTTTTAAAAGGGTCATCTGTGATCTTGGCTCCATTATTATTTAAAAGAAACAAGACAAATGAAATATTCAGTATTTTAAATTTTAACGTTTTTGAGTCTTCAGTTTTTAGTGATAAATTTTTAATTATACTATTATGTTTAAGTTTCTTATCATCTTTGTATATTTCAAATAAAAAAAACCATAATTTAAAAGGAATTATGTTTATGGATTTTTCATCGTTAATTATATTGAATATTTTCTTAACTCCTGTTTTGGCTTTCACATTTTATTTTTGTTTTCTTCATTCTATAAGACATTCGATTACTCTAATTTTTGAACTAGATAATTCTTTTAAATCTGGACTTAAAAAATTTATAAGTAGGGCAATTCCTTTAACTTTTGTCACTGGTATTATATTTTTAATCTCAATATATCTTTTAAATAATTTTTATACGCTCGATGAGGCTATTTATAAGGTAATTTTTATTGGTTTGGCCTCACTTACTTTTCCGCATATATTGCTAGAATATCTTTTAGAAAAAAATGAAAAAAGAACTTAAAATTTATCTAGCCTCACCAAGAGGATTTTGTGCAGGAGTTAAAAGAGCTATAGACATTGTAGAAAAATCAATCAGCAAGTACGGTTCACCAGTTTATGTTAGACATGAAATAGTTCATAATAAGCAAGTTGTTGAGGAACTAAAGAAAAAAGGAGCGATTTTTGTAGACGAGTTATCTGATGTAAAAGATAATAGTAGACCTGTAATTTTCTCTGCTCATGGAGTTCCTAAGTCAGTTCCAGAAGAAGCTAAGTTAAAAAATTTATCTTTTGTAGATGCTACTTGTCCACTGGTATCTAAAGTGCATAGAGAGTCTGAGCAGCTAAATAAAAACGGTTATGATATTTTGCTTATAGGACATAAAAATCATCCTGAGGTAATAGGTACTATGGGCCAATTACGTAAAGATTCGATAAAATTAGTAGAAACTAAAAGTGATGCGGAAAGTTTAAATGTAGAAGATTTTAAAAAACCTCTGGCATACATTACTCAAACAACTTTATCAGTCGATGATACTGCAGAAATAATTGATATTCTTAAAAGAAAATTCCCTAAGATTAAAGGTCCAATTAAAGAAGATATTTGTTATGCGACAACAAATAGACAATCTGCAGTAAAAAAAATAGCATCAAAATGTGATATATTTTTTATTGTTGGAAGTAGAAATTCATCAAACTCGGTCCGACTGGTTGAAGTAGCTAAAAAAGCAGGGTGCAATAAATCCTTATTAATGCATTCCGAAAAAGATATCCCTTATAATGAAATAGAGAAATCTAGCGTAATTGGAATATCTTCAGGAGCATCTGCGCCAGAAAAATTAGTACAAGAGTTATTAAACAGTATTAAGAAAGATCGAAAAGTTTCCTTAGAAGAAGTAATAGTAGCTGAAGAAAAAGTGGTCTTTAAATTACCCAAAGAGTTAAATTAATGGCAGTCTACACGAAATTGAATAAAAAAGACGTTGAAGAAATTTTATCAAATTATAATTTAGGAAAACTGGATGAATTTAAGGGAATTGAGGAGGGAATCGAAAATACTAATTACTTTTTATTAGTAAATAAAAAAAAATTTATACTCACAATATATGAAAAAAGAGTAAAATCTAAGGATCTTCCTTTTTTTTCAGAATTAATGTGTTTATTAAATAAAGCTAATTTCAAGTGTCCAGTTCCTATCGTTAACAATCAAAATAAAACTCTCAGTGATTTTGCGGGGAAAAAATTAATGATTGTTTCTTTTCTTGAGGGAAAAGCTAAACAAAATTTATCTCCTGATAACTGTAAATCAATTGGGTTTGAAGTAGCTAAAATGCACAATATAACAAAAGACTTTAAATTAAAAAGACAAAACGATCTATCTATAAAATCATGGAGAAGTTTGTTTAATTCAATTAAAGATAAAAGTGCAAATATACATAAGGACCTTCCAAAACTAATAGAACAAAATCTTAATGATGTAGAAAAAAATTGGCCAAAAAATTTACCAAAGGGAATTATACATGCAGATCTATTTCATGATAACATTTTTTTTAACAAAGATAAATTTAGTGGCATAATAGATTTTTATTTTTCTTGTGAAGATTTTTTTGCTTTGGAAATAGCTATTTGTTTCAATGCTTTATGTTTTGATGGCTCAACAAATAATTTAAGTTTTAATGTTACTAAGGCAAAGAATTTTATTGAGGGTTATACTTCTGTCAAAAAAATAACTGACCAAGAAAAAAGTAGTTTCAAAGTGTTATCCCAAGGTGCTGCATTGAGATTTTTACTAACTAGAGTGTTTGATGCTGTTAACAGAGTCGAAGGAGCTATTGTTAGAGTCAAAGACCCTATAGAGTATTTAAAAAGATTAGAATTCCATAAGAACTCTAAAAATCATGAGGATTATTTTTTTTAATGAATTTAAAAATTTACACAGATGGTGCTTGTTCTGGAAATCCAGGCAAAGGGGGATGGGCGGCAATAATTTTAGATAATGACTCTAATCAATCTAGTATTTCTGGAAGTGAAAAAAATACAACAAATAATAGGATGGAATTAATGGCTCCTATAATGGCGTTAAAGAAAATTAAAAAGAGATCTGAAATTACAATTTTTACTGACTCAATGTATGTGAAAAATGGAATTACAGAATGGATTAAAAAATGGAAATTAAATAATTGGAAGAACTCAAGTAAGAAGCCAGTTAAAAATAAAGATCTTTGGATTAAATTAGACAACTCTTGTCAAAAGCATAAAATCACTTGGAAATGGGTGAAAGCTCACTCTGATAACAAGCTTAATAATCTAGTAGACGAGTTAGCTGTACTTGAAACTAAATAGAATTTAAAAAATTTTCAGCAGAGGATAGTTTACAAGCTGCTGTTTCTTTTTCTTCCTCTATTTTTTTGATTAGATTATTTTCTACAAGCATTGTGTACCTGTTTGATCTCATTCCTAATCCTTTTGAGGATTTATCTACTTCAGCTCCAATAGCTTTTGTAAAGTGAAGAAAGGGATCTCCGACCATAAAAATTTTGTTTTCAACATTTTGATTTATTCCCCAGGCTTTCATAACATTTGGGTCATTTACAGCTATACAAATTATTTTTGTTATTCCCTCTTTTATAGCCAAGTCGTAGTTCTTTATAAAACCTGGCAAATGGAGAGCAGAACATGTTTTAGTGAAAGCTCCAGGCATACCTAAAATAATAGTCTTATTATTTTCACAAAAATCTAAAATATTAATTTTTTTAACTTCATTGTTTTGGTCAAGATAAAACAATTCTGAACTGGGTAATTTATCACCAACTTTTACTCTCATTTCACTTTTCTTAAGATATAATTTTTAACTTGTAAATTAGAATTTTCAATTATATCAAACTTTTCTTTTTTATTCATATCGATCTTTAAATACGATGGAGCTTCTAAATCTTTTCCTATAGCTTTTTTAATAGTATCTTTAAATTTAAAAGGATGTGCGGTGCCTAAAACAACTACATTTTCTAATCCTTTTACTTTTTTAGCAGCTCCAAATCCAGTAGCAGTATGTGGGTCAATAATAAACTTAAATTCATTATTTATATTTTTTATAATCAATTTAGTGTCTTCATCATTAATTTTGACTGCTTCAAAATCTCTTTTTATATTCTCCATTTCGCTTTGATTTAATCTGAAAGAACCTTTTTTAGATAAGTCATTCATTAATAATCTAACCTTTTGATCGTCTTCACCCAAAACATAAAAGAGTAGTCTTTCAAAATTACTTGCGATTTGAATATCCATACTTGGAGAAATTGATGGCTTTACTTTATCAGGCTTATACTCGCCTGTATTAATTACTCTCTGCAATATATCGTTTTCATTAGTTGCCACGATCAATTTGGTAATTGGTAATCCCATTTTTTTTGCAATATAACCCGCATAAATATCTCCAAAGTTTCCTGTTGGAACTGAAAAACTAATATTTTCTTTTTTTAATTTAAAGAAAGAGTAAAAATAATAAACAATCTGACAAACTATTCTAGCCCAATTAATAGAATTTACTCCTGACATATTAATTTTAGATCTAAAATCATCATCATTAAAAAGTTCTTTTACAATTTTTTGACAATCATCAAAAGAGCCTTTGACTGCAATATTATAAATATTTGAACTACCTATTGTTGTCATTATTTTACGTTGAACCGATGAAATTTTATTATGAGGGTGTAAAACGAATAAATTTATATTTTTTCTACCATTCAAGGCAGATACTGCTGCAGATCCTGTATCGCCTGAAGTAGCTACAACTATATTTACCTCTTTTTCTTTTGCTACTTCTAAATGCTCATACAAATTTCCTATAATTTGCATAGCAATATCTTTAAATGCTAACGTTGGACCTTTGTAAAGTTCAAGAAGATTGATATCTCCAAATTTTTTTAAATTAACAACCTCCTCATCTTTAAAGGTTCTATATGATTTTTCTATTAATAATTTTAATTCATTTTTACTTACTTCTTCTTTACAAAAATTAAAAATAATTTCAGTAGCTAACTCTTTATAGCCTAACTTGCTCAAACCATTTAATTCATCTTTATCAAATTTTTTTATTTCACTTGGTAAAAATAAACCTCCACCTGGTGCCAGACCTCTTAGGAAGATGTCTTTAAAGCTAAATTTTAAAGATTTATCTCTAGTACTAAAATAGTTCATTTTATTCCTCTAAAATATAGAAAATAAACAAAAATTGATATTAATTAATTTGTTTTAGAAAAAGCTTATTATTTGATTTAATTTAAACAAATTATCAAAAAGAATTAAAAGAAATAGAAAAAATAAATAAAATATTGAATATACAAATACTTTTCTAGCTATTAAATTAGATTTAGAAACTGCCTTAGTTTTAAATAGTAGATAGCATATCCTGATGTAATAAATTGTCATACTCATAGATAAAACTAAATAAATTATACTTCCAAATCCAGCATAGAAAGGAGCTAGAACTATTGGAAACATTAGAATAGCATACAAAAGAATATTTAGTTTTGTTTTTTCTATTCCAGCAGTAACAGGAAGCATTGGAATTTTTGCTCTTTCGTAATCTTTAAACTTATATAAACTTAATGCCCAAAAATGTGAGGGAGTCCAAATAAATATTATCAAAAACATTATTACTGGCTCGATAGAAATATTATTCATTGCTACGGCCCAACCTATTACAGGAGGAAGTGCACCTGCTGCGCCCCCAATAACAATATTCTGTGCAGTTTTTCTTTTTAACCAAATAGTATATATAAAAAAGTAAAAACTTATCGTAGCTGCTAACAAAAGTGCAGAAATCAAATTTGAAGATATGTAAAGCATTATAATTGAGATGAAAGAGAGAACAACTCCAAACAATAAAGCTTGCTTTCGTTTTATTTTTCCAGTTGGGATAGGTCTCAAACATGTTCTGCTCATAAGAGCGTCCACATCAGACTCGTACCACATATTTAATGCCCCAGCAGCTCCAGATCCTATTGCTACGGCTAACAAAGATAACGAAGCTGTTGTAAAAGAAACTGAAATTGGAGCAACTAATAAACCAACCATAGCAGTAAACAAAACAAGAGACATCACTCTTGGTTTCATGAGAAGTAGAAAAGACTTAAGATAAAGACTTAGTTCTACAGGAGAAGTTTTATTTTTTGCTATATTCTGTGGCAAGATTATTCCACATTTAAAGAAATGAATATTGCTAATAATATCATTCCTATTATTAGAAAATGATTACCTAAATCAAAAATTCCTATCTTTTTATTTTTTTTATCAATTAACTTTCTATGAATTGGTACCTGGTCATAGGGATTGATTTTAATATCTTCTTTTTCATTTTTGTCTTTCTCAATTTTTAATGAGGTACCAAACCATACAAAATAAACAAAGAGAAAAAAAAATATTAAAAAACCTGCTACTATATTATAACCACCCATTTAATTAAGCTCCTCCCACAAAAAAATAAAATAGCCTTGAAAATACAGTGTACTTTCCTTCTGCCATCATTAAACCGACAAAGCATGCAATAGCTGTCATGGGCCATAAAAGAACATTGACCAAAGCATATCGCTCCCAAAATAAATGCATAAAAAAAGCCATGATTAAACCAGCTTTAAGAAACATGAAAAATAAAATTAATGACCATCTAAGTAAACCTTGAAAATTATACCAGTCGACCATGTAAGAAAAAAAACTTAAAACAAATAAAAGGCCCCATATCCAAAGATATATGCCTATTTTATGAGTTGTATTTTCTTCTTTAGTTTCAGCCATAATTTAGTTTACCATAAATAAAAGAAAGCAAATATAAATACCCATACTAAATCAACAAAATGCCAATAAAGCCCTAATATTTCTATTGCTACGTAATCAGATTTCATTGAGGTAAAGTACCCTCTTTTACCAGTATCAAAATCTCCTCTAAAAACCTTTCTGGCAAAAATAAATAGAAAAATTACACCTATTGAAACATGAGTACCGTGAAAACCTGTAATCATAAAAAAGAAAGCTCCAAACTGTTCTGCTCCAAAAGGATTTCCCCAAGGTCTTACNCCATCATGAAATATCAATTTTGACCATTCAAATGCTTGCATTCCNACAAAAGTAAGTCCTCCTATCGCAGTCAANANAACAAACCANCCACACATTTTTCTATTTTTTTCNTANCCATATTTAACTGCNANNGCCATNGTTCCNCTGCTNGTAATNAGNACAAAGGTCATTATAGCTATTAGTAAAAGTGGAACAGGAACTCCCATCATTTCCAAAGCAAATACCTCACTAGGATACGGCCAAGGCTCAACTACTGAAGATCTTACTTTCATATAAGCAACTAAAAAACAGCTAAAGACAAAGGTATCGCTAAGCAAAAAAATCCACATCATTGCCTTGCCCCAATTCACTCCTTTGAAAGTGGTTTGGTCTGAACCAATGTCTTCTGACATGCCTTTAAAACCACCTGGCAATTTATCTAGATTAAGATCTGACATATTCCTTATATTAAGTTTTTTCTACTTCTGCGTCTTTGACTTCACTTGGTGGAGTTGTTTGAGGAATATAATCTTCTTTTGCTCCAGGTACACCATAATCGTATGCCCATCTGTGAACTACTGGGAGTTTTTCTCCCCAGTTTCCGTGTGTAGGAGGAACGTCAGGCGTGAGCCATTCTAAAGAATTAGCTTTCCATGGATTTTTAGGAGCTTTCTTACCTAATCTTAAGCTTTTTACAAGATTATAAAAGAAGATGAATTGAGCCGCTCCCACAAAAAAAGCNGCAAGACTTATAAATTCATTCATACCTACNGCTGATGTCATGTATGGACTGTCATACATTTCAAAATATCTTCTTGGCACACCGATGAAACCTATATAGTGCATTGGAAAATAAATAGAATAAGCGCCTAAAAAAGTTGTCCAGAAATGCCATTTACCTAATTTTTCATCGAGAAATCTTCCAGTAACTAAAGGGAACCAGTGATAAATAGCTCCAAAAATTACCATAAGCGGTGCTATTCCCATCACCATGTGGAAGTGAGCAATTACAAAATAAGTATCAGACAATGGAACGTCTACAGCAACGTTACCAAGGAAAAGACCTGTAATACCGCCGTTTACAAAAGTGACAATAAAACCTAAACAGAAAAGCATCACAGTATTTATTCTGATATTTCCTCTCCAAAGAGTAAGAATCCAATTATAAACCTTCAGTGCGGTAGGTACTGCTATAATTAGTGTTGTTGTTGCAAAAAAGAAACCAAACCAAGGACTCATACCGCTTACATACATGTGGTGAGCCCATACAAAAAAGCTTAACGCACCAATTCCAACAATCGCCCATACCATCATCCTATATCCAAAAATATTTTTTCTAGAGTGTACAGAAATCAGGTCAGAAACTATTCCAAAAGCAGGGAGTGCAACGATATAAACTTCAGGATGACCAAAAAACCAAAACAAATGTTGAAAAAGTATAGGGCTACCGCCATCGTAAGCAAGTGCTTCTCCTGCTTTGATAATTGTTGGCATAAAAAAACTTGTCCCCAATACTTTATCTAAAGTCATCATTATTGAACTTACAAGTAATGCTGGAAATGCCAATAAAGCTAAAACTGTTGCTGTAAATATTCCCCATATAGTTAGAGGCATTCTCATCAAGCTCATACCTCTAGTTCTAGCTTGTAAAATAGTAATTACGTAATTTAAACCACCCATAGTAAAACCAATCACAAACAAAGATAAAGATATTAGCATTAATAAAATTCCATAGCCTGAACCTGGAGTCCCTTCTAAAATTGCCTGAGGAGGATATAAAGTCCAACCTGATCCTGTTGGTCCCCCAGGTACAAAAAAGCTAGCCATTAAAACCACAACAGCTACAAAAAACATCCAAAAACTTAACATATTTATGTAAGGAAACACCATGTCTCTTGCTCCAACCATTAAAGGTATTAAATAATTTCCAAATCCTCCAAGGAACAGAGCGGTTAATAAATAAACTACCATTATCATCCCGTGCATTGTTACCATTTGATAGTATGTTTCAGCTGTTAAAAAAGGAAATAGGTCTGGAAAACCAAGTTGCATACGCATCATCCAAGATAATATCAAACCAACTACACCCGTAAACACAGCTGTAAGAGTATATTGAATTCCTATTACTTTGGCATCCTGACAAAAAATCCATTTAGTAATAAAACTATGCCCGTGGTAAAGGTCTTGCTCTGATAACTCCGCAGGTCTTACGTAATCAATATCTGTTTCTCCTCTACCAGAAGCAGCAGAAGATTTTGTTTTTATTTGATAATTCTTTTTTTTACTTATATTTAGCTCATCTGACATCTTAGTCCTCTAATATACCATTTTTATTGTTTGATAAAATACTATTCTTAACCAGTCTTTTTTTATTCAATTTATTATTTCTATTCTTAGCTGTAAAGCTAGAAAAAGTATCTTGTTCAGCCAACCATTTATTATAATTATCTTCCTCTTCTACCACAACTCTACCTCTCATAGCATAGTGAGCAACGCCACAGTACTCAGCACATAAAACTTCGTACTCTCCATTTTTATTAGGTTGAAACCAATAATAAGTGATTGTTCCAGGTACTGCATCCATTTTTGATCTAAACTGAGGAACATAAAAATTATGTAACACGTCTATTGATCTTAATAAAATTTTAACAGGTCTATCTTTTAATAAATGTAATTCTTCGCTATCAACAAAAACATCATCTTTTCCATTTGGATCATCAATATTTAATCCGTAAGGATTATCATCACTAATTATTCTGTTACTAGATGTTCCAAGTTTTCCATCTTTTCCAGGCAATCTATATTTCCAACCCCATTGCCATGCCATTACTTCTACTTGAATAGCATTGTCAGGAACACGTATGTAATTATTCCATACAACTAGACCAGGAGCTAAAAGAGCTACAACACCAATTGTTGTCAACCAAGTTAACCCTTTTTCTAATTTTTTATCCTCTGGCTTATATTCAGATCTACGTCCTTCTTTATATTGATACCTAAAAATGCAGTAGACCATAAAAAGGCAGACTAAAATAAAAGCACCACCACCAATCCAAAAACTTAAAATTATAGTATCATCCATTGCGCTCCAATTTGAAGCGATGTCAGTCCACCACCAAGGTGTCCAAACATGAAAAACGATTGAACCAATTATAACTGCTAAAAATACGAGACCTGTAAACATACAGACAAACTTATAAAATAAAAGGTCGCATTAACCTAGAGACAAAATGTCTTAAAAGGGTTATACAATCACAAAAAATGATCGGAAAACTGGGAATTTTAATAACTATACTTTCTTTAGTCTTCCTGTTTTTTATTGTTATATCATTAGGCGCAGGAGCTTTCTCAAAAAAAGAAAAAAAACCAGAAATAAAAAAATACCTAAGGTCTATTTATTTTCTATTAATAATAATAGCTCTTTTAGGGTCAGTGCTAGTATTATTTTTATAAAGTTATATTTAAGAAATTAATTCCTTACACCAAGCAATAAATGCATCATTAAAGACATAAACAATTAAAAAAAATACTAGCCAAATAATTAGTAAAAACATCCAATAAAGAGATAAAGCTTCTACTTTGTTCTTT
>NHGD01000023.1 GCA_002170125.1 Candidatus Pelagibacter sp. TMED128 | reverse complement strand
ATTTTTTGGATATCTTTTAAAATATGTTTTGAGAGTTTTCTTTCTGATCTTTCCTCTTTTATAAACTTTTTAAGTTGTTTTTTATTAGGTAAATCTCCATTTAAAACTAAGTATGCAACTTCTTCAAAATCACATTTATCACATAATTCCTGTACGGTATAACCTCGATATGTAAGAGTGCTTAATTCCGGAACAACATGAGAAATTGTTGTTTCATCAACTACGATACCTAGTAAACCTTTTTTTATTTCTTCACTCATTAATCGTGCCCTTCAGTTGAAAAATCTGTAATTTTTTTTCCTGGTGTATTGTATTTCTCATATTCTACTAATTCGTACAACCTTTTTCTAGTTTGCATTTTATCAATAATGTTATTTTGATGACCATCTCTAAAAATTGATTTAAGTCCTAATTCTACGTTTTGCATCGCCAATCTTTGAGTGCTTACAGGATAAATTACAATATTATATCCTAATTCTTCTAATTTCTTTTTGCTTAAAAGCTTTGATTTACCAAACTCAGTCATGTTTGCTAGCAAATAGCCTTTAGAAACTTCCCTTACTTTTTGAAATTCTTTTTCATCTTTCATGGCTTCAGGAAAAATCATATCTGCCCCAGCATCTTCATAAGCCTTAATTCTATCTAATGTTTTATCAATTCCTTCAACAGTATTTGCATCCGTTCTAACAATGATCAAAAAATTTTTATCTCTTCTTGAGTCCACAGAGTCCTTAATTTTTTTAACCATCTCTTCCTTTGAAATTAATTCTTTGTTATCTAAATGTCCGCATCGTTTTTCAGCAATCTGATCTTCTATATGACAAGCAGCTAAACCCTTATTTTCAAATGTAACTATTGTTTTTTTACAATCACCAAAACCTGTGTCGGCATCAACTATAGTTGGTAAATCTGTAACTCTTGATATTTGAGCTGCTCTGTAACTAACTTGCTCTAAAGTTGTAAGACCAATGTCTGGTAAACCTAAATCATTAGACATCACTCCTCCTGATATATAAACTCCATCAAATCCTATTTCAGCGATTAGTTTTGCACATAAAGGATTATAAGCTCCTGGAAATCTTAATAATTTTTTTGACTGTAATTTTTTAACAAAATCTAATCTTTTTTCAGATATATTTTTTTTGGTGAAATGCATTTTAAAAGACTTATATTAGAGGGGGATAAAAAAATCAAAGATTATTTAATCAAAATAAATAATCCTGTTAAAAGCAACAACAACGCAAGAAAATATTCTATTATTTTTTTTATTTTTTCATTTTTTACAAATGATCTAAGTCCACTTCCAAACAGTGCCCATAAACTTATAGATGGAAAACATATAATTGCAGCAGTGATAGTTACAAATGCCACTCCTATGAAAATATTTTCTTGAGTTGGAAAAAAACCCGAAGCTACTGTTACTGCTATAGACCAAGCTTTAGGATTGATAAATTGAAATATAGACGCTTCATATAATTTTAAAGGCCTTCCAGATTTTTTTTTAATAAGACTAAAAGATCCTATCATTTTCCAACTTAAATAAAGCAAATACAAGAAACATAGAATTTTCATATAAAATTGTATTTGAGGATAAATTAAGAAAAGATTTGCTAGGCCAAAACATACTAAAGAAATTTGAAATATATGACCTAAGGGGATTCCTATTAAATGAGGTAAAGTTCTTATAAAGCCAAATTTCATTCCTGAAGCGGTTAGCATAGCATTATTTGGTCCGGGCGTTATAAACATAGTAAAGTAAAAAGTTGCTAAAGCAGAGAATAAAGCAAAGTTTATCATAAATATTTTTCTATAATTTTATCAAAATTTAAAAAATCTATGATTAGTTCGTCATGTTTAATTTCTTCAGTTAATTTTTCTGTGTAACCATCTTTAACCAATACAAATGGAATCTTTGCATTTTCAGCAGACATTCCATCGACTTCACTATCTCCAACCATAATTGTTTTTTTTATATTACCTTGGATAATTTCAACAACATTGGTTAGATGTCTAGGGTCGGGTTTATTGAAAGAAAAGGTATCTGATCCTGCTACATAATCAAAATAATTGTACATATTTAATTTTTTTAATAAATCAACAGCTAAACGTTCTTGTTTATTAGTACAAACAGCCATAGATATATTTTTAGATTTAGACCACTTTAAAAATTCTATCACTCCTTTTAAAGGTTTACTTCCTCGATCAATATTTTGAGAATAAAAATTTATAAATTCTTTTGTCATTGCTTTTTTTATTTTTTCATCTTTTATTTCTTGTCTAAATGATCTTTGCATCATTACCCAAGCTCCTTTACCTGCTAAAGATTTAATGTCAGATAATTTCTTTTCCTTATGGCCAAATTTCTTCATCACATGATTGTGAGCATCCATCAAGTCTGGAGCTGTATCAACTAATGTACCGTCTAAATCAAAAAGAATTGTGTAAATTTGAGTCATTTTTAAAGTATTAAAAAGAAATATTTTGTGACTTATTTCAAANGCATTATTAATGTAAAGAGAAATTTTTATGAATACAAATATTAAATTAAAAAAAGCTAACGCTTATAGAATTAATCAAGAAAAACTCAGAGATAAAGCTCTTTCAAAAGGAGTCAATTTAATTGCTCCTGAAACAATCTTTTTATCTAATGATACTACTTTTGGAAAAAATGTAACTGTTGAGCCTTATGTTGTAATAGGAGCAAAAGTAAAAATTGGAGATAATACCTATATAAAATCTTTTACTCATATTGAAGGAACAAGAATTGAAAAAAATGTGGTAGTAGGACCTTATGCAAGATTAAGACCTGGTACTATTTTAAAATCAAATACTAAAATTGGAAATTTTGTTGAAACAAAAAAATCAAGCATAAATACTAATTCGAAAGTGAATCATCTTTCTTACATTGGAGATACTACTATAGGTAAAAACTCTAATATTGGAGCAGGCACCATAACTTGCAATTATGATGGTTTTAATAAATTTAAGACTAAAATATCTGACAATGTTTTTGTAGGCTCAAATTCTGCACTAATAGCTCCGGTTAAATTAGAAAAGAATTCTATAATTGGCGCTGGGTCAGTAATTTCTAAAAATGTTAAAAAAAGTTCTTTAGCGATAACAAGATCATCTCAAATCGAAGTTAAAAATTACAAAAGAAAAAAGAAAAAATAATGTGTGGAATTATTGGAATAGCTAGTAATAAACCAGTTTCAATGAATATAATAAATTCATTAAAAAAACTAGAATATAGAGGTTACGACTCTTCTGGATTAGCAACTTTAAATAAAAATAATATAGATGAAAAAAAATGTTCTGGTAGGGTAGAAGAGTTAGAAAAAATTTTGTTTAAAAATCCATCAGAAGGAAATCTTGGTATAGGTCATGTTAGGTGGGCAACTCATGGTGTGCCAAACGCTGTAAATGCTCACCCTCATTCATCTGAAATTGTCTCCGTTGTTCATAATGGAATTATTGAAAACTCAGATGAAATAAAAAAAAAGTTAGAGTTGAAAGGTTTAAAATTTAAATCCCAAACAGATACAGAAGTTATAACGCTTTTGATTACCGAGTTTTTAAAAGATAAAGATCCCTTAGAATCCGTTTTTAATACAATTAAACAACTAAAAGGTAGTTTCGCGTTAGGTATCATCTTTAAAAATTATAAAGATATTATTATAGGAGCTAGAAGAGGAAGTCCTCTAGCAGTGGGATATTCTAATGAAGAAAATTATCTTGGTTCAGATTCTTATGCACTTAAATCTATGACAAATAAAATTTCTTACTTGGATGATGGTGATCTGTGTATTTTATCAAAAGATAACGTTGAATTTTATGATGTAAACAAAAAAAAGATTAACAAAAAGATTTATACTTTATCCGAAGATAAAAATATTAGTGATAAAGGTGATTATAAAAATTTTATGTCAAAAGAAATATTCGAACAATCTATAACAGCTAAAAATTGTATCAATGAATANATTGACAGTTTAAAAAAGGATATCAATATTTATAATTTTCCTATTAAACCTAATAAAATTAATAAGATAGTTTTAATAGGATGTGGAACTGCTTATCATTCTTGCTTAGTAGCAAAATATTGGTTCGAAGAACTTACAACTATTGATATTGAAATTGATATAGCCTCAGAATTTAGATATAGAAAATTGAAATTTAATTCAGATAATCTATATATTTTTGTTTCTCAATCTGGAGAAACAGCTGACACATCAGCTGCATTGGATGTTTGTAAAAAAAATAATGTAAAAACTTGTTCAATAGTAAACGTAGTAGAAAGTACAATTGCAAGAAATTCTGATTGGGTTCTCCCTATTCATGCAGGTCCTGAAATTGGAGTGGCTTCTACAAAAGCATTTTTAGGGCAAATGTTAGTTCTTTATATCTTATGTTTAAAATTAGCTCAAAGCAGAAAAGATATAAATGACAAAACATATCAATCTAATATAGAAAACTTAAAAAATCTTCCAGATGCAATTAAAAAATGTTTTAAAGTAGAGGACAAAGTTCAGATAATGGCTAAAGAATTTCTTAATGCAAAAGGATCTATGTTCTTAGGAAGAGGATCATCTTTTCCAATTGCTTTAGAAGGAGCTTTAAAACTCAAAGAATTGTCTTATTTGCATGCAGAGGGATATCCAGCCGGAGAAATGAAACATGGACCTTTGGCTTTAATAGAAGAAGGTTTGCCAGTNATTATAATAGCTCCAAAAGATAAATATTTTGAAAAGACACTCTCAAATATGCAAGAGGTTATTGCAAGAGGAGGAAAAATTTTATTTATTACTGATCATAAAAAAGAATTAATGAATGAAAACATTAGATTTGGTATCAGAGTTCCATCGTTAGATTGTTTACTCTCTCCTATATTACTGACTATACCTATTCAATTATTAGCTTATCATGTTGCATTATTAAAAGGTTGTGACATAGATAAACCTAGAAATTTAGCTAAATCAGTCACTGTAGAGTAATTTTTTTTTTTAAAGTCTTTAAAAACTCTTTTTTATAAACTATATATATCTCAGGTTGAATATGAAAAAATGGAATTTAAATAGTTGGACTAATTATCCCGCAAAGCACTTACCTGATTATAAGGATAAGAAAGAACTGGATTTAGTATTAAGCAAAGTTAAAAAATATCCTCCTCTTGTGTTTGCAGGTGAAACTAGATCTTTAAAAAAATCTTTGGGCGATGTAGTAAAAGGCAAAGCTTTTTTATTACAAGGTGGAGATTGCGCAGAAAGTTTTGCAGAATTTAATCCAGATAATATACGAGATACTTTTAAGGCTATTCTTCAAATGTCTTTGGTGTTAACTCACTCTGCTTCTATGCCAGTTATAAAAGTGGGAAGAATTGCAGGTCAATTTTCTAAACCTAGAAGTTCACCAATTGAAAAAAAAGACGGTAAAGAATTACCAAGCTATTTAGGTGACAATATAAATGGGATGGAATTTACAGAAAAAGCTAGAGTCCCTGATGCAAAAAGATTATTCAGAGCTTACTCTCAATCTGCTTCTACATTGAATTTAATTAGAGCTTTTTCTCAAGGAGGTTTTGCAGATTTAAGACAAGTACATTTATGGAATTTAGGTTTTATAAATGAAAAAACGAAAGGTAAATATAAAGAGATAGAAGATAAAATAAGCGACGCTTTATCTTTTATGGAAGCTTGTGGAATTAATCCTGAAAGTAATCGTAGATTAAGAACAGTAAATTTTTACACCTCTCACGAAGCTCTTTTACTTCCTTTCGAAGAGGCTATGACTAGAATAGATTCGACTACCGGTGAATATCATGATACTTCGGCTCATTTTGTTTGGATCGGAGATAGAACTAGACAATTAGATGGAGCACATGTTGAATTTTGTAGAGGTATAAAAAATCCTATAGGATTAAAATGCGGTCCCACACTTAAACCAGATGAACTAATCAAATTGTGCAATGTTTTAAATCCTGAGAATGAAGCTGGTAGGCTTACCTTAATCTCAAGATTTGGTGCTGAAAAAGCGGAAGAATTTTTACCTAAATTAATTCGAGAAGTTAAAAAAGAAGGTTTGAATGTTATTTGGTCTTGTGACCCGATGCATGGTAATACAATCAAAGCGACTAGCGGCTTAAAAACTAGACCTTTTGATAATGTTTTAAAAGAAGTTAAAAATGTTTTTGGTATTCATCAAGCAGAAGGTAGTTATGCAGGTGGATTACACGTTGAAATGACTGGTCAAGACGTCACAGAATGCACAGGCGGAGCCCAAAAAATTTCAGATAGCGATTTGTCTAATAGATATAGAACTCATTGTGACCCAAGATTAAATGCCTCACAGGCTTTAGAGCTTGCTTTCTTAATTTCTGAGGAAATAAAGAAAAATTCTAAATATTCAAAAAATATTATTAAAGAAGCGTCTTAATAGTTATTGTAATTATTAAGACCAAACCTTAAAAGAGAGAGGTAGGTATTAGTTATGGATGTAAAAAAAAGAGCAAAAATTATCACTGATTGGATTAATAATTATTGTGAGACCGTGTCTTACAAACCGAAGGCTTTAATTGTTGGAATCTCTGGAGGTATTGATTCTTCTGTAGTTAGTACGCTATGTGCAATAACAGGACGTAAAACAATTGTGTTAACTATGCCAATTAAGCAAATTAAATCTCAACAAGATTTAAGCCTTTCTCATGCTAAATGGTTAAAACAAAATTATAAAAATGTAGAGCACCATTTGTTAGAAATGGACAAGATCTTTACCTCATTTACAGAAGTTTTAAATAAATTTGATAATGAACATGGGTATGCAAATTCTAGAGCAAGATTAAGAATGGCAACTTTATATCAAGTAGCAGCAGCTAATAATGGAATAGTTGTNGGTACTGGAAATAAAGTTGAAGATTTTGGTGTTGGTTTTTATACTAAATATGGCGATGGAGGTGTTGACATCTCTCCGATAGCAGATTGTACTAAAACACAAGTTTGGGAGCTTGGAAAATACTTAGGTGTATCTCAAGACATAATAGATACACCACCTACGGATGGATTATGGGATGATGGAAGAAATGATGTACAACAACTTGGAATGAGTTATGAAGATTTAGAGAAGGCTATGGAAGATAAAAATGATCCTAACTATAAAAAATATTTAGAAATAAGAGAAAAAAATTTACATAAAATAAATCCTATACCTGTCTGCAAATTTAATGAGTAATCTTCAACTTACTAATTCCTTATCAAGAAAAAAAGAAATTTTTAAACCCATAAACCCGAAGAAAATTTCTTTATATGCTTGTGGTCCAACTGTTTATGATAATCCGCACGTAGGGAATGCTCGAAGCCTTGTTGTTTTTGATGTTCTGTTTAGAGTGTTAAGAGAAATCTATGGACCAAATGTTAATTATGTAAGAAATATTACAGATATAGATGATAAAATAATAGAAGCATCTAAAAAGAATAAAAAAAACATTGATAAAATTACAAGTGAAGTTACAAAAATTTTTCATGAAAATTGTAAAAGCTTAAACTGTTTAAAACCTACAGCGGAACCTAAAGCAACAGAACACATTAAAGAGATGATTGAAATGTCGTCTTCCTTAATTTCAAAAGGATATGCTTATGAAAATAAAGGACATGTCTATTTTGATGTTAACTCTTTTAAGAATTATGGGAAACTATCAAATAAAAATTTAGAGGAATTGAAAGCAGGTAGTAGAGTAGAAATTTCTAATTTAAAAAAAAACCCAGTGGACTTTGTATTATGGAAACCTTCAGAAGATAATGATCCAGGTTGGGACTCTCCATGGGGAAGGGGTAGACCGGGATGGCATCTAGAATGTTCAGTTATGAGTGAAAAGTATTTAGGAAAAAGTTTTGATATTCATGGTGGAGGCTTAGACTTAATTTTTCCTCATCATGAAAATGAAATCGCTCAATCTTGTAGCAATAATTCTACAGAAAGTTTCGCCAATTATTGGGTCCATAATGGTTTTGTTACTTTAAATAAAGAAAAGATGTCTAAATCCTTAGGCAATATAATTACAATTTCAGATGCCGTAAAACAATATTCTGGACAAGTTGTAAGATTAGCTTTGTTGAGCGCACATTATAGCCAACCATTAGATTGGAATAATGAACTTCTGCAAAATCAAAAAAATACGATTGATAAATGGTATAATCTCTATGAGGAAACTAAAGATGAAAATATATTAAATATTTCAGACACGTTATTGGATGATTTAAACACACCAGGCTTTATTGCTAAAATACATGAATTATATAATACCGCAAGTAATGGCGATAAAAAAAGTAAATTACTATTTAATAATGCATGTAAATTAATAGGTTTATTTAATATAAATAAAGAAGAGTGGGAAAATCTAAAAAAAACAAATATTAAAGTTTCAGAAGATTATATTTTAAAGAAAATTGCTGAAAGAGCTAAAGCAAAAAAAGATAAAAACTTTAGTCTTGCTGATCAAATAAGAAAAGATTTATTGGTACAAGGGATTATAATTGAGGATCAACAAGATAAAACAATTTGGAAATTTAAATGAATAGAGAAAAAATATATATATTTGATACAACATTAAGAGATGGAGCTCAAACCGAAGGTGTTGATTTTTCTATTGAAGATAAAAACAAAATTGCAAATGTTTTATCTGATATTGGAATAGATTATATTGAAGGAGGTTGGCCAGGAGCAAACCCTAATGATACTAAATTTTTTTCTAACCCGCCAAGATTAAAAAAAAGTATTTTTACTGCTTTTGGTATGACAAAAAAGTCAGGAAGAAGTGCTGATAATGATCCTGGTTTAGCTTCTTTAATGAACGCAAACTCACCTGCAGTTTGCGTTGTAGGTAAAGCATGGGATTTTCATGTGAACGTAGCTTTAGGTATTAAAAATGAAGAAAATTTAAAAAACATAGAAGAGACAACAAAACACTTTGTTAAAAATAAAAAAGAATTTTTATTTGATGCAGAGCATTTTTTTGATGGGTATAAATCTAATCCAAGTTATGCTTTAGATTGCCTAAAACATGCTTATAACTCCGGGGCTAGATGGATAGTGTTGTGTGATACAAATGGAGGCACTTTACCTCACGAAATAAGCGAGATAGTTACTAAAGTTTCAAAAACTATTCCAGGAAAAAATCTTGGGATTCACGCACATAACGATACAGAAAATGCTGTAGCTAATTCTTTGGCAGCTGTAGAGGCAGGAGTCAGGCAAATTCAAGGCACTATAAATGGTTTAGGTGAAAGGTGTGGTAATGCTAATTTAATGTCAATTATACCTACACTTTTTTTAAAAAAATCTTTTAGTGAAAAATATGAAATTAGTATTAAAAAAGATAAATTGTCATCCTTAACAGAATGTTCAAGGCTCTTAGATGAAATTTTAAATAGAAAACCAAATAAAAATATGGCTTATGTAGGAGCGTCGGCTTTTTCTCATAAAGGAGGATTGCATGTATCTGCTGTCCAAAAAGATCCAAAAACTTATGAGCATGTTGATCCGAAGTTAATAGGAAACCATAGAAACATAATTGTTTCTAATCAAGCTGGTAGATCAAACATTCTTTCTCGTTTAGAAAAATATGGCGTGAAAATTGATTCAAAAGATCCAAAAGTTAAAAAAATTTTAGATGAAGTTAAGGATAGAGAGTTTAGTGGATATTCCTATGATGGTGCAGATGCATCCTTTGAATTATTAGCTAACAGACTTTTAGGAAAAGTGCCTGAATATTTAAAGGTTAAAAGCTACAATGTAAGCGTAGCTAAGTCTGATACGATAAAAACAAAAGCAAATGTTGTTTTTTTAATTGATGGGAAAGATATAGAATGCGATGGAGAAGGAAATGGCCCTGTCAATGCACTAGATAATGCAATTAGATCTAACTTTAAAAAAGTTGAAAAATATTATAATTTTTTTTCAGATTTGAAATTATTAGATTATAAAGTTAGAATTTTAAACACAGGAACTGAAGCAACTACTCGAGTTTTAATAGAGAGTTCAGATAAGACAGGAATTAGCTGGTTTACTGTCGGAGTTTCTCCAAATATTATTGAAGCTTCATTTAAAGCCCTAATAGATAGCTTGGACTATAAGTTATATAAAGAAAAAGCTCCCGCTAATTTAAATGAAAAATAATTTTGGTTTTATTTTAGTCAAACCTCAACTAGGCGAAAATATTGGAGCATGTGCACGATCTTTAAAAAATTTTGGATTTTCAAAATTACATATAGTTTCACCTAAACAATCATGGCCTAACAATAAAGCAAAAGCTACCTCAGTTGGAGCATATGATATTATAAAAAAAGTAAAAATTTATAATCATACTCATGAAGCGATAAGTAATTTTGATATAGTAATATCATTAAGTGCAAGAAAAAGAGACATTAATAAAAAACATATTTCTATTAATCAATTTTTAAAAATAATTAAAACAAAAAAAAATACAAAATTTGGTCTTTTATTTGGACCAGAAGCATCTGGTTTATCTAATGAAGATTTATCTTTATCAAATTATGTATTACAAATTCCAACTTCAAAGAAATTTAAGTCATTAAACTTATCCCACTCATTAACTTTGGTATGTTATGAAATTTTTAAGGTATTTAATTTTAAAAAATTTGATAAAAATATAAAAGATATTAAGATTTCCTCTAAAAGCAATATATCATCTCTAATTTTACATTTAAAAAAATTGCTTGAAAAGAAAGGATTTTTTGTTCCATCTGAAAAAAAACAGTCGATGATAATGAATATTAACAATCTAATTTATAGATTGGAGCCAAGTGATAAAGAAGTAAGGATTTTAGCCAGTATTATCAGCTCTTTGAGTAAAAAAAATATTAACCATAATTGACAATTACACCTGAAGTCTTATAAACACTCATCATTTAAATATGACAAAAAGACTAAAATCTAAACACAAAGTTGATCGTAGATTAAAAGCTAATCTATGGGGAAGACCAAAGAGTCCCTTTAATTCAAGAGCATACCCACCAGGTCAACATGGACAAAACAAAAAAGGTAAACCTACGGATTATGGAATTCAGTTACAAGCAAAACAAAAACTTAAAGCATATTATGGAAATATAAATGAGAGACAGTTTAGAAATATTTATAGAAAAGCTCTAGCTAAAAAAGGAGACACAACTGAAAACTTAATTGCTTTACTTGAAAGTAGATTAGATACTGTAATATATAGAGCAAAATTTGCTACTACTGTTTTTTCTGCAAGACAAATAATAAATCATGGACACATCAGAGTTAATAAAAAAAGAGTAAATATTTCTAGTTATTTAGTAAAGGATACAGATTTAATCGAAGTTAATGAAAAATCAAAGAAGTTAACTTTTATTGATGGAGCTCTTCAAAGCAAAGAAAGAGATGTTCCAGAATATATACAACTAGATAATAAAAATAAAACTGCAAAACTAGTAAGAATTCCTAAATTTTCCGAAGTTCCTTATCCCGTGATAATGGAGCCAAATCTTGTTATCGAATATTATTCTAGATAATTGAATTTCTTTAGTCTTTTTAAAAGAAAAATTTTATATAAGATAAAAAAAAAAATAAATATTGATAGAGATGAAGTTTCTAAAAAAACTTTAGATCAATTATTTTATTACTATGGAAGTGACAAAGCAGATATTTTTAGACATACTCAAGAAAAAGGACATGGATACTCAAATTTTTATTCTCAAAATTTGGAAAGTTTTAAAAAGAAAGAGTTAAAGATTTTAGAAATAGGTTCATATTCTGGAGCTTCAGCAGCTGCATTTAAAAAGTATTTACCAAATAGTAGTATTTATTGTTTTGATATAAATATCTCTAAATTCGATTATGCTTCAAAAAATATTCATGTTTATGGATTAGATATAAATAATGAAAATGAATTGAAAAAGATTTTGAGAAAGATAACTAAAGAAAATGAATTAAATTATTTTGATTTAATTATTGATGATGGATCACATTATTTAAAGGACATTTTATTTAGTTTAAAAACCTTATTCAGATATCTTAAAAATGAAGGTATTTATATTATAGAAGATTTTAAGTATCCAAATTATTATGATTACAATAGAGATGTAGATGATATTTTAGTTGACGAAATGTTAGCTTGTTTAAAAGAAAAAAAGTTTTTTAAATCAAACATTATAAAAAAAACAGATCAAATTTATTTATTTGATAATATAAATAAAATTAATTGTTATAAAGGAAATTTAAAAGATTCAGATATCTGTTTCTTAAAAAAAAGATAAATCAAATTAATTTTTTATTCTTTAAAAGAGTGTTTAGCTCTCCTTTTTCAAACATTTCTTTTACTATATCGCAGCCTCCAATAAACTCTCCCTTAATATATAACTGGGGTATTGTAGGCCAATCACTAAACTCTTTTATACCTTGTCTTAAATTTTCATCTTCCAATACGTTGATACCTTTAAAATCTACTTTTAAATGTTTAAGCACATTAGAAACTGCCATTGAAAATCCACATTGAGGAGATTCAGGTATTCCTTTCATAAATAAACAAACATCATTTTCACTTATTAATTTTTTTATTTTATCTTTAATTTCCATTATTTTACCTCAGTAGTAATTGATAAAGCATGCAATTCATTTCCCATTTTACCTTTAAGGGATTTATATACTAATTTATGTTGATCTATTTTAGTTAACCCATTAAACATCTTTGATTTAATTATAGCAGAATAATGATTATTATCTCCCATAAGATCCTTAATTTCTATTGTTGCATCTGGTATTGATGAAACAATTAGTTTTTTAATTTCTTCTACCGGTAAAGCCATTAATAATTATTATACCATTGGTTATTAATATTATATAGTTCTTTAATAGTAATTTTCATCTCTTTTTCTATTTCAAAATAATCTTTTTGAGTTACACCAATATTTTCATAATAAATATTATTGTCTTTTAATATTTTTTCTACATTTTCCAAGTTACTTTTCTTTATTTCTAACACATATCTACTTTGATCTTCTCCAAAAAAATATTCGACTAAATTTGTTAATTTTTTTGGTTTTTTAATTTTAACTCCATAACTACCTCCCATTGTCATTTCAGATAATGCAATTAATAGACCTCCAGTAGAAATATCATGAACAGATTCTGCAAGATTATTTTTGATAATCTCTAAAACACTTTCTCCATTATTTTTTTCATTAATTAAATTTATTTCAGGCGGTTTGCCATCTATAATTGAGTAATTTTCTTCCAAAAAAACACTTTGTTCTAAGTGTCCAAAAGTTTTTCCAATTAATAATATATGATTATTTTCATCTTTTAATTTATGGTTCATGGGTTTTTCTAATTTTTTAATTAAACCTATCCCACCTATCACTGGAGTTGGTGAGATATTTTTTTTATTTGTACCATTATAAAAAGATACATTTCCGGAGACTACAGGGTAATCTAAAAACTCACATGATTCTTTTATACCAATTAAACATTCTGCAAATTCCCCCATTACTTCTTGATTTTCTGGGTTACCAAAGTTTAAGCAATTAGTTATAGCTATTGGTTTAGCCCCTACAGAAATTAAGTTTCTCCAATTTTCACAAACAATCTGTTTCCCTCCGCTTAAGGGATGAGCTTTACAATAGTTTGAAGATGAGTCTACAGAAACAGCAATTGCTTTATCTTTACCATGAATTCTTATTAAAGCTGCATCTGCTCCTGATTTCTGCGCTGTATCGCACATTACCATTTGATCATACTGGTCAGTAATCCAATTTTTATTTGAATGATTTGGTGAAGATAATATCTTTATTAAAGCATCCTTTATCTTAATTTTTTTTAAACTTTTAAAATTAATTTTAGTTTTAGGTAATTTCTTTTTTAACCACTTTCTATCATAAATTGGAGCTTTGCTTGCTAGTAAATCTAAAGGTATCTCGCCTTCAATTTTATCATTATATTTTAGGATTAGTTTTTTTGTATCTGTTGTTTTGCCTATTATTACAAAATCCAAGTCCCATTTCTTGAATATTTCTTTTGCATGTTTTTCTTTACCATCTTCAAGAATAATTAACATTCTTTCCTGGCTTTCAGATAACATCATTTCATACGGAGTCATATTTTCTTCTCGGCAAGGAACTTTGTCTAAATAAAGTTCTATGCCTAATTCTCCTTTTGAGGCCATCTCGACACTTGAAGAAGTAAGACCGGCTGCACCCATATCTTGAATTGAAATAATAGAATTGTCTTTCATTAACTCCAAACAAGCTTCCATTAATAATTTTTCAGTAAAAGGATCACCTACTTGTACAGTAGGTTTTTTTTCCTCAGAGTTTTCATCAAATTCTGCTGAAGCCATAGAAGCCCCATGAATTCCATCTCTTCCTGTTTTGGAACCTACATAAACTACTGATTTATTTAATCCTTTTGCTTTAGAATAAAAAATTTTATCTTTTCTTGCATGACCGACAGCCATTGCATTGACTAAAATATTTTCATTATAAGTACTATTAAATTTTGTTTCTCCTGCAACAGTAGGTATACCAATACAATTTCCATATCCTCCTATTCCAGAAACAACTCCATTTAATAAACTTTTTGTTTTAAAATGTTCAGGGCATCCAAAATGTATTGAGTTAAGAAGAGCAATTGGTCTAGCGCCCATTGTAAATACATCTCTTAATATACCTCCAACACCTGTAGCTGCGCCTTGATAAGGCTCAATATAAGATGGATGATTATGGCTTTCAATTTTAAAAATGATAGCATCATTATCACCTATATCAATTACGCCTGCATTTTCTCCAGGGCCTTGTATAACTTGTTTTCCTTTTGTAGGTAGATTTTTAAGATGTATCCTAGAAGATTTATAAGAACAATGTTCATTCCACATTGCCGAAAAAATACCCAGTTCTAACAGATTTGGTTCTCTTTTTAACAATTTAATAATATTTTTGTACTCATCAATTTTTAAACCATGCTTTTGAATAATCTGATTAGTAATTTTCATCTTTTAATTAAGTATACTAGAAAATAAGTTAACCCCATCTGTGTTAGAAATTAAATTATCTATCATTCTTTCTGGATGGGGCATCATGCCCAAAATATTTTTTTTAGAATTGAATATTCCAGAAATATTTTTTAATGAACCATTAGGATTAGCATCTTCATCTAAATTTCCTTTGTCATCACAGTATTTAAAAGCTATTAAATTTTCATCATTTAGTTCTTTTAAATGATCTGGATTAGTAAAATAATTACCTTCGTTATGAGCAATATTTATCTTTAAAATTTGGTCCTTTTTATATTTATTGGTAAATTTAGTATTATTATTAATTACCTTTATATTTGTATCTTTATTTATAAACTTTAAATTTTTGTTTCTTAGCAAAGCTCCTTTTAATAAACCAGTTTCTGTCAAAATTTGAAATCCATTACAAATTCCTAAAACTAAACAACCATCATTAGCAGCTTTAATGACTTCTTTAATTATCAATGATTTACCAGCAATAGCTCCAGATCTTAAGTAATCTCCGTAAGAGAATCCACCTGGAATTACAATTAAATCAGACTTTGGAAGTGATGTTTCTTTATGCCAAACCATTTGATTTTTAAATTGCATTTTTTCTAAAGCTACAGCTATGTCTCTATCGCAATTAGAGCCAGGAAAAACAATAACAGATGAATTCATTAAATTTTATTTATTTTGTAGTCTTCTATGATTAAATTGGCTAAAAGTTTTTTACACATATTATCAACCTTTTTTTTTGCAGCAGTTTCTTCGTTGTCATTTATTTCTATTTCAAAATATTTACCCTGTCTGATGCTTTTTAGACTATCCATACCTATATTCTGTAAAGTATTTTGCACAACTTTGCCCTGTGGATCTAGCACATCTTTTTTTAATGTAACTGTGACAGAAAATTTCAATTTATTTTTTTTTAAATTTTATTGAGGTTGTTTTACCAAAATTAACTTCACTTATATTAGTTTCTTCTGGCATAATACTTAATCTTCTAGCTACTTCCTGATATCCTTCAATAACATTACCTAAATCTTTTCTAAATCTATCTTTGTCTAGTTTTTTTTCAGTTTTTAAGTCCCATAGCCTGCATGTATCTGGACTTATTTCATCAGCAAGTACAATTTCTTTTTCTTCTGTATCTTTGTTCCATGCCTTTCCGTATTCAATTTTAAAATCTACTAATTTAATTCCCACACCCCTAAACATTCCTAATAATAAGTCATTAATTCTTAATGAAATTTTATCTATTTCTTCTATTTCCTTTTCATTCGCCCATCCAAAAGAATAAATATGTTCTTTTGAAACAATAGGGTCCTGAAGCTCATCTTTTTTGTAACAATATTCTAATAGGGGTTTTTCCAAAACAGTGCCTTCAGATATATCTAATCTTTTAGTTAATGATCCTGTTGCAATATTTCTTACTATAAATTCTATTGGAAATATTTCGGCTTTTCTTATTAATTGTTCTCTCATGTTAAGTCTTTTTATAAGAT
Organism: Candidatus Pelagibacter sp. TMED128; assembly: GCA_002170125.1. Lineage (GTDB taxonomy): Bacteria > Pseudomonadota > Alphaproteobacteria > Pelagibacterales > Pelagibacteraceae > Pelagilacustribacter. The sequence goes on along the minus strand of NHGD01000023.1, from coordinate 5,329 downwards.
GAGTTTTAATCCCACACTGAGCTAAATTATTTAAGATATATTCTGAAATTCGATTATTTAAAACACCTTTACCTTCAACTTTTGATTTTTTTAAATTATTAAAAGCCGTAGCATCATCTTTAAAATGCTGAATAACTAAGTTTTTATCTTTTGTTTCATAGATAATTTTAGCTTTACCCTCGTATAGTTTGTTTCCTTTATTCATACTTGATTTATTTTTTTAAACTTCTTTTGAAAATTATATTAATTTTTTTAGTATGATAACCAAAATTAAATAATTTTTTAAGCTTATTAACAGGTATTTTATTTATAATTTTCTTATCACTGACAATATTTTTAAAAAATGAAGAATTTTTATTCCATGATTCCATAGCATTTTTTTGGACTATTTTATAAGACTCTTCCCTGGAAAATCCAGCTTCAGTTAATTTTAATAGAACTCTTTGAGAGAAAAAAATACCATTAGTAATGTTCAAGTTTTTCATCATATTTTTTGGATAAATGTTTAAATTTTTTACTACATTATTAAGTCTATTAAGAGCAAAGTCTAACGCTATNGTGGAGTCTGGTCCTATATTTCTTTCTACAGCAGAATGTGAAATATCTCTCTCATGCCACAATGCAACATTTTCTAAGGCTGGAATTACACTTGATCTTATCAATCTTGCTAGACCAGTTAAATTTTCACTTAGTATCGGATTTTTTTTATGAGGCATTGCTGAAGAACCTTTTTGTTTTTTACCAAAGAATTCTTCTACTTCTAAAACTTCTGTTCTTTGGAGATGTCTGATTTCTATTGCAAACCTTTCAATAGAACTAGCTATAATTCCTAATGTTGAAAAAAATTGTGCATGTCTATCTCTAGGAATAATTTGAGTAGAAATAGGNTCTACTTTTAGTTTCAGTTTTTTAGCGACATAATTTTCAACTCGAGGATCTATGTTAGCAAAAGTACCAACAGCTCCCGAAATTGCACAAGTCGATATTTCTTCGATAGAGTTTATTAATCTTTTTTTATTTCTTAAAAATTCTTGATAAAAGGTTAACATTTTTAATCCAAATGTAATTGGTTCTGCATGAATTCCATGACTTCTGCCAATACATATTGTAAATTTATGTTTAATAGATTGTTTTTTTATTGATCTCAATAACTCATCAATATCTTTTAATAAAATTTCACCAGATTGTTTTAATTGGAGATTAAAACAAGTATCTAGCACATCTGACGAAGTCATGCCCTTATGAAGGTATCTTCCTTCTTTACCGACTTTTTCAGTTATAGAAGTCAAAAATGCAATTACATCATGTTTAACTTTGCTCTCAATATCTAATATTCTTTTTACATTAATTTTTGCTTTTGATTTAACTTTTTTTACTACACCTCTTGGAATAATTTTAAGTTTTTCCATAGACTCTGCTGCAGCTAACTCAATGTCAAGCCAGAGTGAATATTTGTTATAATCTTCCCAAATAGACTTAAGTTCTTTTCTAGAATATCTTTCAATCATATTTTTGGATTATCTAAATTTTTTGATTGAGTAAAAATCTCGTATCCATCTTTTGTTATACCAACAGTATGTTCAAATTGTGCTGATAGCGATTTATCTTTAGTAACGGCAGTCCATCCATCATTCAATATTTTTGTTTCGTAATTACCAAGATTTATCATTGGTTCAATTGTGAAAATCATTCCTGCTTTTATTTTTTCTCCTGACCCTTTTTTTCCATAATGTAAAACACTAGGCTCTTCATGAAATTTTTGACCAATACCATGACCACAAAAATCTTGTACAACAGAAAATCCTTCTGACTCTACATGTTGCTGAATAGTTGAACCTATATCCCCTAAAGGAACATCATCTTTTAATATTTCTATGGATTTCATAAGAGATTTATAAGTTGTTTTAATTAATCTTTTTGCTTTTATAGATATTTCTCCAACTGAAAACATTCTACTAGTATCTCCATGCCAATTATCTTTATAAGCTGTGACGTCTACATTTATAATATCACCATCTTTTAAAACCTTATCAGAGGGGATACCGTGGCAAACCACATGATTAGTAGAGGTGCAACAAGATTTTGGAAAACCTCTATAAAATAATGGAGCAGAATAGGCGCCGTGATCATTTATAAATTCATAACATAAGTCATCTATTTTTTCCGTAGTTATTCCAGGCTGAATTATCTTAGCCACTTCGTCAAGTGCTTTTGAAGCAATAGATCCTGCAATTCTTGTTTTTTCAAATGACTCTTTTATATCTTTACTCATTAAATCTTTAATTTTATTTTTTTATTTAGTTTTATTCCTTTTGGTGAAAATTTACAATCATAGCAAAGGATATTTAATTTTTTTTTAACAGCTTTAGATAATAATGTTGAATATGTAGGATCTATATCATTGGCGATAGTAAATTGATTACAATCTTCACGCTGAATAATAAAAGCAATGTAGATTTGATAACCTTTTTTACTTGCTTTAATTAACTCTTCAATATGTTTAGCCCCCCTCGATGTAACAGTATCTGGAAATTCTGCAATTTTACGTTTTCTTTTTAAAGTAACATTCTTTACCTCTAGAAAAGCTTTATAATTTTTTTTATTAATGAGAAAATCAAATCTGGTATTCACACCAAATTTTATCTCTGTTTTAATTGTAATATCTTTATCAAATTCTTTTATCAGATTGTTTTCTAAAGCCTCTAAAACAATCTTATTAGTTAAATGTGTATTTACTCCAACTTTCGATCTATCATCTTCAATAATTTGAAGTGTATATTTTAATTTTCTATCTGGATTATTTGATTTACTTACCCAGACTTTATTGCCTTTTTTTAAAAGTCCTTTCATTGACCCAGTATTTGGGCAATGAGCTGTTATTATTTTATTTTCAATCTGAACATCTACAAAAAAACGCTTATATCTTTTTATAAATACTCCTGATATTAATTTATTCTCAAAGTTCATATAAATATATTAATCTATGAAGAAAAAAAACCTAAAAGTAAATGCTGCAATTTTAATTATTGGTAACGAAATCCTTTCAGGTAGAACTCAAGATAAAAATGTTGCTTTTATATCAAATTGGTTAAATGAAAAATGTGGAATATCTGTAAAAGAAGTAAGAATCATACCTGATTTAGAAAAGACAATAATTAAGAATGTTCTAGGTTTATCAAAAAAATTTAATTATGTATTTACAACTGGGGGAATTGGTCCAACACACGATGATATAACTGCTCAATCTATTTCTAAAGCTTTTAAAGTTAATTACGAATATCATAAAGAAGCTTTTAAGATTTTAGAAAATTATTATGGTAAATCAAAATTTAATGATGGAAGAAAAAAAATGGCTAAGATGCCTAGAGGATCCAAATTAATTTATAACCCATCTAGTGCAGCCCCTGGTTTCATTTTTAAAAATATTATTTCTTTACCAGGCGTGCCTTCAATTTTAAATTCAATGATCGAAAACTGTAAGATTTATTTAATCAAAGGATTAAAAGTCCACAGTAAAACTTTAAATCTTTATACTGTTGAAAGTAATATTTCTCAAAAATTAACTCTTATTCAAAAAAAATATAAAAAGTTTGTTGATATAGGTAGCTATCCTTTTTTCAGACTAGGAAAAATAGGTGTCTCTATTGTAAGCAGATCGACATCAAAAATAAAGTTACAAAGTGTAAATAAAGATTTAATTAAATTAGTTAAATTAAAAAAAATTCAAATATTAAAAATTTAAATCAGTTTAAAAACATCATGTACAGTAATTGAGTTAATGTCTTTGGACTTGTACATTAATTTACTATCTAAAACTTTGATGGAGTTAATTTTTGGAGCAAATTTTTCTGAGTCTGTTGGTCCAAATAAAACAATCATAGGAATATTAGCTAAACCCATCATATGCATAACTCCGTTATCAATTGATATAGCTAGATTTAACCTATTAGCTAACGCTGTCACAAGAGCAGGNCATGCAATATTTGTATGATGTTCGGGAAATAAAGCATTAGGTAACTTGAATTTAATTTGATTAACCAGTTCTGTTTCTTCTTTCTTAATAAAAAAGACAGGTACTTTACTTTTTTCATCAATTTTACATGCAATGTCTATAAATTTATCAATGGACCAACTCTTTTCTCTATAAACATTTCCTTGTGTTAATGAAAATCCAATATAATTTTTATCTGGCAATAATCTTTTTGCTTCGGTTTTGTATTTTTCCGATAAGTTTTTTATATTGAATGGGGAAACTTTTATATTGGTGTTTAAGAATAGATCTAAATTTATTAAATGATCCTTTGACGTGTATTTTTCTTTCTTGGTACAAAATTTAAAACCATATGTAGATGAGTAAAAATGATCGTGAGGAATTCTTTTTAAAATTAATGTATTTCTTAATTTAGATTGCAGATCTATAATTAAATCTATTTTTTCTAAATTTAGTTTAGTAAACCTTTTTTTTGCAGCTAAAAAGTGCCACCATCGGAAACCAAAGTATTTTAAATCTAAATCTAATGTTTTCATATTTATGTTAAATTCTTTCAATTTGCCATTAAAATGATTTTCATGTGATCCTAGATAAAAAAATTCTGATGATTTAAAGTGATTTTGAAGACTTAATATTAATGTAAATAATTGAATAGAGTCCCCCAAGCCACCTCCTGAATTGTATATTAAGATTTTTTTCATTAGATAATTATACTTTATAAGATTAGCAAAATAATATAAATGTCATAAATAAATTATATAATGCCCTCGTGGTGAAATTGGTAGACACAAAGGACTTAAAACCCCAAGGATACAGCAAGATTAGAGTCTCAGACAGTCTCAGGTAGTCTCAAAACATTATTAATCCTCGTTTTTATTATTTAGCTCTTCAATTAACATTGTAAATCAACGCAAATTAATTTGTGCAAACTAGTGGACAGACTAGGAGATAAAAATTATTTATACTTGATGAAGTTTTTAAAGATATTTTTAATTTTAATTTATTTGATTTCGTTAAGGCACGTTAGTGCCGCAAATATAACGGGATCAAACACTATAAGTAGCGATTCAACAACTCAACAAGTTTATAATGCAGATGATACATCATTAACAATTACGGATTCTGCAACTTTGTCAAGATCTGGACAAGCGCCAGTCAATATTAACGAACAAGGCGATGCAACTCTAACAATTAACTCTGGCTCTTCTATTACGGCTACTTCTCATAATACAGTTCAAGGAAAAGACCAGGATGGATTAACTGTTACTAATTCAGGAACTATTAGTTCTGGTGGTTCGAAAGCAATTAATTTATTAAATGCTCAGAACTCTACTGTAA